>CAZZMY010000095.1:0-4376 GCA_964655385.1 uncultured Akkermansia sp. | reverse complement strand
GGAAAGCGATCCGCCTTGAGCCGTTCCCAGGCCCGGATCAGCCGACCCAAATTCTTTCTGGGATGAATCGCGCTCACAAACAGGATCGTGGGTGGCCCGCTCTTTTTCTTTTTGCCCGGCTTGAACAAGCTCCGGGCCGCCTCGTATGTGGTTTCAATCCGGTCCGCCGGGATATCCCACTTCTCCGCAATCTCCGTCCGGCAAAATTCCGAGACCGTGATGACCTTCCGGGCCTTCCTCGCTGCCGCCCGAATCAGGGTCGTGTAAAAAAGCGCCTCTCCTGGCCGGAACCATTCCGGATGTAAGGCGAAGGAGATATCGTGCACCGTCAGGACATAAGGCTCCTTCTCCCAAGGCCGGACCCAATACACCCCATGATACAAATCCTCCTTCAACTCGGTGCGGGCTTTTGGCAACTCAGCCAAATGCCTCCTAAAAAAACCAAAACGGGCCACCGGACTGCCTGAATAGGGCGCCTCACCGAAAATCGGGCATAGTTCCACTCCCTCCGGCTTTGCCTCTTTCCATCCCTCAAGGAATCCCGTCAGATAAGTCTCGTTCCCCGTCTTTCCACGCCCGATCGCAGTCGCATCAAGCGCCACACGAATGACTTTCTCGCTCACAGGCTTAAAATTGCCCGTTGTCTTTCAGTTCTCAATTCCCAATCGATCTTCATCTTAATCTTCATCTCCACCTCAAATTGTTCATTCTTGAGTGGTGACTCCACAACCTCGAGTCGTCGCCCTTGTGGCGACCCGCTTCCGCTCCGATCTCCTGGCTCGTCTGCTTGATTCTTTAGACCACCAGTCCACCCCCCCGCTTGCGGCCGTGATTTGCGACAATGGCCCCGACCCCGCCACGGTGGAGGCGGTGAAAAAATCACCGCTTCCTTGCGAACTTGTTTCGCCCGGCAAAAATCTTGGCTTTGGCGGCGGACTGGCCGCGGTTGCCAAGCTTGCCTTCGAAAAATTCCCCGACCTTTCCCATTTTCTGATCGTGGATGATGACGCAGTCCTGGCACCCAAAGATTTGGAATCCCTGCTGGCCTCCGCCCTCAGGCACTCCGCCGGCGCAGTCGCCCCGTTCCTGATCGACCCATCCGGAAAACTTCAGGAAGTTCCCGAGCCGGTCTCTTGGCTGCTCGCCCGGACCTTTCGTGCCATTGGCCAAAATCTTGAAAAGGCCCGCGCCTTGGCACCAGCGGGCTACCCCATGGCATGGTGCATCGGCCCTTGCTTGCTAATCAGCAAAGAGACTTGGCTCCGTGCCGGCCCTCCGCGGTCTGACATGCTGGCCTTTGGCGATGACGTGGAATTCTCTCTCCGCCTTTCTGCTGCTTCCCCCGCCTGGGCCGAACCTTCCGTCGCCGTCATCCACGCCCCACCAAATTCCACCTCAAACCTTCCACCTTCCACTGACGTGCCCCACTTCAAGAAATTCGGTACACTACTCCAAAATCTCGCCTTTACCTGCGTCTCATCTCCCCGCCCTCGCCACCTACCCCTCTATCTTCCCGGCAACGCCAAGCGCTTCCTCCGCACTTTTGGCCTTACGCCCAAAAATCTCATCGAAGTTATCCAAAGAAATCTAAAAGGCTTTCTAGGAATCCCTGGCGGCCGCTAGTTTGCTGCGAGCCTTATCGGAGGGAGGTTCAAACTCGCTTTTGGCGAATCAGCGAAACTTGGTGTCCCAATCAAATGCGATACCCGCATCATTCCACGGTCTGCGGATTTCATCCGGATTCTTTCGATCGTAAGGCTCCGATGGCAGGTTGATCAGGAGCACCTCCTCGGAAGAGATGGCTTTGAATCCGTGGAATACCATCGGCGGGATCTGGATCAGCACCCGGTGATGCTCACCCACCACGATCCCGTGCGTTTTACCCTTGGTCGGACTGTTGGACCGATCGTCGTAAAAGCCGATTTTGCACATCCCATAAATCACCGAGAGACAGTCCGTTTGCTTTTTGTGGGCGTGCCATGCCTTGATCACCCCAGGGTAAATGGAGCTGAAGTAGGCCTGCCCAAACCCCGCAAAGTGCGAATCATCCTTCCTCAGGATCTCCATCACCCTCCCGCGGTCATCGCAATGCTGTGTCAGCGGAATGATCTTCAGCCCGTCGATCATGGTTTAATTCTGATCGATCTTGTTACCCCGCACCAGACCCCTTTTTTCTCATTCAAAGGCTATCAGCCGGCATTCACCTAGACATAAACCTAAGCGACAGGCTTTCCTGCAGTTAGCTGATCCAATATCGCTTCGTATCGGTCTGTCACCCCCTCCCAGCTGTAACTCTCCTTTGCCCTTTCCAACGCCGCCTTCCCGAGGGACTCCCGCCTCGCCGGATCCCCGATCATCTCGTTCAGCTTATCCGCCAGGCTCGTCTCCGCGTTGACCGGCCCGAAAGACTGGCCCGCCTTGCCAATCACCTCCCGGGTAGCGGCGCAGTCATGGTAAAGAATCGCGTTGCCAAACCCCATCTGGTCCAGCAACACCAGCCGCGTCGCCTCGACAATTCCGGGTAAAACGAAAATTCCGCAATGGGCGCTTAGTTCCCGGTATCCCTCCCCATAGATCGGACCCACCAGCTTGATTTTGGATCCGGCCATCCGCTGTAGCTCGGCCCAGTAATCCTTTTCATACCCGGCCCCGCCCACCACCACACACGGCCAGTCACCTTTTACTTTCTCATAGGCCCGAATCAGGAGATCCGGCCTGTTCTCCGGGGTCAGTCGCCCTGCATACAACACGTACTCCCCGGCTTTGAGTCCCAGCTTGCGGAGCGCCTCCTTGCCCGCTTGCGCCGGACGCTCAGGGGCTCCGTAAGACAGATAAGTGGTCTTGAACCCGTAGTCTCTTTCGTACCGGTCGACCACCGTCCGGTTATCCGCAATCACGATATCGCTCGCTTTGGTTGCCCACTCTTCACTTTGTTTCAACCACCAGCGGGCGAAGGGATGCCACTTCAGGCGGCGGAAGTCGTCACCGTCCACGTTGACAATCACCCGGCTGCCCCGGAGTTTGAGAATTCCGGCCAACACCGAGTTCCCCACCCCACAGAGATAAACCACATCAAACTTTCTGACCGCCGCGTGGATCACTGCCAACAGCGTATGGGTGATGGTCTCAAGGCTTTTTGTCCGGATGCTGGGCAGATAGGCGATGCGCATGCCCCGATATTCCTTGGGCCGGTCCGGATAAAAATGGGCCCGGTTGTACACCGTGACCGCATGACCCCGTTGCGCCAACCGGGCTCCCAACTCCTCCACCAAGGTCTCAAACCCCGAATACCGCGCCGGTACTCCGCGACATCCCAAAAACGCGATGGAAACGCCCTCCTCTCTTCGCGGGGGCTCCAGACCCACGCAGCTAAGGGCATAACGCCAAAGGAAGCGGGTGTTGTTCCTTAGATATCGGAAAAAGAGGCGCCGAGGTTCTTGGAACGTGCGGTAGAGCCACTCAAATCCCGAGCGCTGGATCCAACGCGGGGCCTGTTTGACGACCTTGGAGTGAAAATCAAAGGCCGCCCCCACTCCGCACATCACTGTGGTATCCAGCCTCGGAAGGTAATCCGACATGAACCTCTCCTGCTTGGGTGTGCTTAAACCGACCCAGGTCATATCCGGCTTCAGCTGCCGAAATCTCTCCTGCAACTCGCTTTCTTGTTCCGGCGAGAGTGGTCCAAAAGGAGGCGTGTAGCTCCCCACAATCCGGATGCCGGGATAACGTTCCTCCAGTCGTTTTTGAAGGAGCTCCGCGATTCCCGGACGCCCCCCGTACAGAAAATGGGTGTATTTCCCGTCCCGGGTGGCCTCCGCCATCTCCAGCATCAGATCCGGGCCGTAAACCCGATCCACCTCATGATGTTTTCGGAGCCAGCTGATCCAGACCATTGGCATTCCATCCGGAGTCGTGAGAAAGGATTGGTTGAGAATGTTGCGGAACTTGGAATCATCCTGCGCCTCAATCACCCCATGCACGCCGGTGACGCAGATGTAGCCCTTCTCCTTTTTCTTTAAACGCTCCAGAATCGTTTTCTTGGCGGATTCCAGGTTCAGCGCGCTGATTCCCACTCCCAACACATCCACCCGCTGATTCTTTTCCGGCATTCCTGAATCCTGCCCTGCCCGGCGGGCCCCTTCCAGTCCGCAGACTGAAAAACTAAACTCCTCCCATCTCTCCCTTGATCCACGCGTAGGTCTTGGCCAGCCCGTCCTTCAATTTCGTGTTTGGCTCCCAGCCCATCAGTTTTTTGATCAGGGCATTGTCACTGCTTCGACCCCGGACACCCTTGGGAGCGCCCAAGTTATATTTTCTTTTGAGTTTCACCCCCGCGATCCCTTCCGCGATGTCCACGAGTTGATTGATGGAAACCA
>CAZZMY010000094.1:0-4453 GCA_964655385.1 uncultured Akkermansia sp. | reverse complement strand
CCGGCGGGAAGCGTGGTTGTCGGCGCCAACCGGATTCTAGAAGGTCGTGCCAGTCCCTACGCATGATGAAAATCGCCTTCGATTGTCATGTTCCCTTTTGTTTTGCCCATGGGGGGGTTCAAATCCAGGTCGAGCAGACGATGGCGGCTTTAAAACGTGAGGGGGTAGAGGTTTGTCCTCTTCCCTGGTGGGATGACTCGATTTCTCCCGACCTCATTCACTTTTTCGGCAAGCCAACATTGAGTTATGCCCGCTTGGTTAAGCAAAAACAGATCCGGCTTGTGGTTGCCGATCTTTTGACATCCCAAGGATCCAGAAAGGCTTGGCAGCGCCTGCCCTTCCGATTGGTTTGCGCCGTTGATCGCCTCCTGGGGGGTAAGCTGAGACATAAGCTGGGCTGGTCCGTTTATGACCTTGCCGATTGCTGTGCCTGTTTAACTGAATGGGAGGCGAAACTAATCCGAACCATGTATGGAGCGCGCACCGCCCGCATCGAGATAGTGCCCAATGGTGTGGAAAGGGTTTTTTTGGAGGGCCAGGGAAATCAGGCACGGGGGGATTATCTGGTAACCACCGTCACCATTACGCCCAGAAAACGTGTGGTGGAAACGGTGAGGGCGGCCGCCTTGGCGAGAGTTAAACTTCGCGTGATTGGTAAGCCCTACCATTCCCAAGACCCCTACCACCTGCTTTTCTTGCAAGCCCTACAGGAGGCCCGGCCGTGGGTGGAATACGCCGGACCCATCGAAGATCGTGCTCAACTTGCTGGGGAATATCGGAAAGCCGCCGGATTTGTTCTTCTCAGCGCGATGGAAAGCCAGAGTCTTTCCGCTCTTGAGGCCGCGGCTTGCGGCTGCCCCCTGCTCTTAAGCAATTTGCCCTGGGCGAAGGACACTTTTGGCCTGCAGGCCTCCTATTGTGATCTGAGTCGTCCCGAAAAGACTGCCGTTTGTTTGAAACATTTCGTGGCATCGATCAGTTCTGCGCCGGTCTTCAGTGGAGTTCTCGGGTGGGATAAGGTGGCGGAACGGCTGGCAGGCATTTACCGGTCGCTTATCAAGTCACGATAAATTTCCACATGCATTTGAGCGACGGTCTTGGGGTGGTATCGATGGCTGCTCCAACTTTCCAGGGAGATGCGGCGACTGGGATGAGTTTCCGCTTCAATCGCATGTCGCCATTCGCTTGGTAAGCGGTCCGAAACCAATTGGATTCTAGGGTAAAATTCGGAAAAATCGGGTAGCCCCCCAGTTCGAGCCGCCACAATCGGAAGCCCGCGTACCATAGCCTCTGCCACCACCAGGCCAAATGCCTCCTCCGTTGGAAGGTGAACCAGCAAGTCAGCCTCGTCCATTTCGTGAATGAGTGCTTCCGCGGCTAACTCTTCCAGGTGATCCGCCCAGCCCTGTGATTTTGCTTCGGCAATTTCCCGTAAGAACTGCTTGGCATAAGGTTGGTCTGGATTCGTGCGGCCGACCCACAAGCATGATTTCACCGGACAGTCCGGGTGGCGCCGCCAATCTTGCAGAAACCTTAGAAATTCTAGAGGCTGTTTGTAGGGTGAGATAACTCCCACCATCAAAAGTCTGAGGCCTGTTTTTTTGGGGCTGGACGACCCACGAGGGAGTTCAAAAAAAACCTTCCGAACCGCGTTTGGAACGAGGTGGGTTCGGGGATTTAATGGGGAAACCATTGACTCCGTGTAATGCGAATTGCATAGAACTCCACCGGTTCGTTGAAGGGTCCATGATTCAAGAAAAGACTGAAGTCCATAGTAAGAAAAGGGGGGCGCTTTCATTTTTTCTGCCACCGAGCGGATATTTCCGTGAAGAGTGAGAAGGTTCGGATATCCGCTGGCGATCGCCTCCATCGCGCAATCCCTCTCCGTGCCTTGGGCATGAACTAAGTCAGGTTGAATTTGCGCTATTTTCTTGCGAACCGCGAGGATGCAACCGAGGTAACCGGTGCGTAGCCAACCCCATCTGGGCACATGAAGCCCATGGTGCCAGATGTTAGGGGCAAGTTTTTCGGGCGAGCGAAGTTGGGCTTGGGAGGCGCTCACCACATGAATTTCGGGGCCCCCGAGAAGAACAAATCCTTCCAGCAGGGCGGCAGGAGCAGCCCCAAAATAAGGAGATTCCTTTGCGTAATCCCGGAAATGCTCGCGAGAGTCAGTTGTTAAAAGCGCGATTTTCAAAAACTTTTCTGGAAAACCCGATTGTGTCCGACCTGGAGAATTTCGGTAAACCCAAAAGAAGAAAGCTCGCCGGCAAGCCGGGAAGGTCCCGGATGGCCCGCGGTGGCATATCGAGGAGGTTTATAAGAAGTGAAAAGGGCAGAGTCATCGAGAATGATTTTTCCGCCCGGCGCCAGACACCGAGAGCAGTTTAAAAAATCCTGTTTGGCGACCTCATACTCGTGGTTCCCGTCGATATAAACCCAATCCCATGAAGTCGAAGAAAACTCCTTGATCGCATCGGGATCAGTGGAAAACCCACGGATCAGCCGCGGGGGGGGCAGGGAAAAGGCCCTGAAGTTCGCCTTTGTATCCTCAAGGTAGTCAAGGTTGCGGATATACTTGCTCACGCTGTCGCCCGCGGGTGAGAAGGGCGAAACTCCGCAAACACGGCAGTCCAACCCGGCCTGCCGGGCCAGCAGAGAGACAAGAGATAAAACTTGGCCACGGTAGACCCCGATCTCCAAGAAAGAGGTCGGGCGACAAGCTTCAAAAAGGGCCTGCCACATGACATGAAACGAGTCTTCCCCGAATCCTCTTTGCCCACCCTGAAAATAGCTCCGGTGTTCACGGATGAAAGCGGGGGCCTTTCTGTGAAAAAAACGCGTACAATTCAGATAATAGGCAGTCGGCTCGGTGATGCTTTTGGGCCAGCTTTCAGGCTGAAAAGGCAATAAAGAGTCATCGCAAGGCTTCGACAGTGTCCAGGCCAGATCAGTCCTGGAAATTAATCCATTCCACTTGCCTTGGAAAAAGCCGCTTAAGTTCATGGGGCTAACCTCCCAACAGTAATGCAGGGATGGACAATTGGGAATGCCGATCGGGTAAAAAAGTGGGCAAAGAAAATCTAATAATGCCAGGCCACCGCCGACCCCCCTTTGGGTCAAAAACTCAGACGGCATTTTATGGCTGGGAGTTGTCAAAGGCTAGGGAGGGGCGCTCAACAGAATCAGGAGCCCCGGCAGGAGATTTACAAAAACAAAAAATGGATCGGGAAATCCTTGGGCGAAAAAGGCCTAACAGCACGCTGTTTTTATCATCTCTTGTTGTGCATACGGAGACAAAGACTGCGGGCATTCCAAGCAAAAGAACCCCCCAGAGGAGCCAGAGCAAGAGCGAGAGCATAAGTCGGCATCTTAGGGCTTAGAAATGCTGCGGAAAGAAAGGCAGCAAGGGCCATGAAATCCAAAAGAGGCCCCCAGCGAATCTGCTTCCAAAGCAGGAGAACCTTCGTCTGCTCGGCAACCCCTTTGGTCAGGGTGGTGGTAATCAACCAAAGAGCGACGCCCCAAGTGGCTTGGGCTGGCCAAGCCAATACGCTTCTGGTCCACCAATCAATGAACGGGCCATTTCCTAAAATCAGAAAAGCTGCCAGCAACAGGGAAATCGCGACGGTGGCCATCAAGATTGTCAAAAAACGGATTCTCATCTGCGCGCCTTGGCCCTTCTCGTACAATTCGCTCAATCCCCCAAACGAGCTCTCGTAGAACTTGGAAAGCACCTGCGAAAAAAAAGTGGCGATTTTTGCGCCCACATTCCACAAGGCAACTCCCTCAAGTCCAAAAAGACGGGAAAGCACCGTTGACTGCAGGAGTCCGCCCAAAACAAAAAATACCGGTCCGTTGGCAAACGCGGTGCTTTCCCGGAGAAGTCCAGGAACCAGCCGGCGGGCTCCGGTGCCTCTTGAAAAAAGGAGCCTCCAGTCCCCCAGAGAGCGCACTTTCAAAATCGAAATTAAGCCGGAAGTGATCACCTGGAAAAAATTACCCATGAGAACAGACCAAAGGCCCCACCCCTGGTGAAATCCCCACCAGGCCAAAAAAATGGCTATGCCGAAAGAAGCGGAGCTCGCCAAATAATTCGTCTCAAAACGTTGGGCAGCCAAAAGCAAGGAGCTGAAGGGGCGGACCGGAAAGCTGATCCCCACACAAACGCATTGCACCAAGAAAAGCTGGCAAAAAAGATTCTCCATATCCGCGGAAATTTTAAAAACATTCACCCACCACCCACCAGAGAGTCCCAAAAGGCAAATACAGAGGCCTTGAAGGCTTGAAATGAGCAACGTGGCCTGAAAGCGCGGGGCAAGGCGAAAGAAATCCCCCTCACTGGCAGCGCCAACGAACTGACGGATCGAGAGGGCGGAGAGGCCGGCATCCACCACCGTGAGGTATGCGCCCATCTGAGCAACCAACAGCCAAAGACCTAACTTCTCCGTGC
>CAZZMY010000093.1:0-4475 GCA_964655385.1 uncultured Akkermansia sp. | reverse complement strand
AGGAGGGGGGCAAACTTTTCTTTGGGGTGATGGGAATTGTGGTCAAGGCGGCGCCGATCGGGGCCTTTGGAGCCATGGGATACACGGTCGGTGGGTTCGGTCTGGGTTCTCTCAATAAGCTTCTTGCCCTGATGATGGGGTTTTATCTGACCTCGGGCATCTTTGTGGTGGTCGTGCTGGGATTGATTCTGAAGATCTCGGGCATCCCCCTGTTTCGCTATTTGGCTTACATCAAGGACGAACTGCTTTTGGTGTTGGGAACCAGTTCTTCCGAGACGGCTTTGCCCGGAATCATGAGGAAGCTTGAGCAACTTGGTTGTGCCAAGTCCACGGTCGGCTTGGTGATCCCGACGGGATACAGCTTCAATCTCGACGGCACCAACATCTATATGACGATGGCGGCGGTCTTTTTGGCCCAAGCCACCAACACCCACATGGATCTTTCCCATCAGATCGCGTTGTTGGTGGTGGCCATGATCACTTCCAAAGGAGCCAGCGGGGTGGCCGGGGCCGGCTTTGTCACCTTGGCGGCCACGTTGGAGGCGGTCCCGGGAATCCCGCTGGAGTCATTGGCTATTCTTGTGGGCATCGACCGATTCATGAGCGAGTGTCGGGCTCTGACGAATTTCATCGGCAATGGAGTGGCCACCATCGCCATCAGCCGATGGGAGGGTGAGGTGAGTGCCGCAACCCTGCAGAACAACCTCCGGCAGGTGATAGGAAAGGAGGGATAATTCCGTGAAATGGGTTCTGGTATTTTTTAGTGGAATCGTTTCATTCACCCCGTGGGTCTTTGCCTCTTCAAACGGTCTGCCGGAAGGAAAAGGGGAAGTACGTGTGGGCGAGGGGGATCGGGCCATGCAGGTGTTTACCTACAAACCCAAGGGATTCTCCAACGGGCCAATTTTTTTCGTGTTTCACGGGGCCAAACGCAACGCGGAGGATTATCGGAATTGGGCCATGGCTTTGGCGGAAAAACACCATGCGATAGTGGCGGCACCTTTTTTTGATCCGGAAAGGTTTTTGGCCCACCTGTATTCTTGGGGTGGAATTTTGACCAAGGAAGGAAAGCTCCGGGACCGAAAGGATTGGTCATTCCCCCTGGCTACCGAGGTCATCCAGACGATTCTCAAGCGGGAGGGGGATCCCCACCGGGAGCATTATCTCATTGGTCACTCCGGAGGGGGGCAATTTCTCACGCGTTATGTGGCCATGGAACCTGTGGCCGCCAAACGGGTGGTGGCCGCCAATGCCGGGACGTATGCCTTTCCCCGCTTGGATTGGGATTGGGGTTACGGCTTTGGAAAATTGCCCGCAGAATTGCAAAGCGAATCTCGATTCAAAAAAATGGTTGAGACCCCAATGACGATTTACCTTGGGATGGCCGATATCCTCCCGGAAGGGGAGAATTTCGACGGCTCGGCCGAAGCGAATCGTGAGGGGAAAGTTCGGTTGGAACGGGGTCGCAATTATTTCGAGTACTGCCAGAAGCTGGCGAAGGGGAAGGGCTGGAAATTTAATTGGACCAAAGTGGAAGTCCCCAATGTGGGGCATGACGCGAACCTGATGATCAACGATTTACGCATGGAAAAGGCGTTGGGATTTTAATAGGCAGGCTGATCGCCGCCCCAAGCGAAGCTGATACTTGCATTGCTCTGGTTGCCAATCGGGCGCATTTCCCGACACTCGACGCGGTGACCCAAATTCATCCCACCTTGCCCACGGATCGCTTTGGACGGACGGTTCCCAAAAATGAATGGGTGAAGCAGTGGGTGGAGGAGACGGCCAAACTAACCGAGGCCGAGCATGTCTTTTGGTGTGATGGCTCCGAGGGGGAAAAGGACTACCTGACCCAACAGGCGGTGAAGCAGGGGGTGTTGATCCCCCTGGATCCAAAAAAATGGCCTCGCTGTTACTACCATCACTCCAATCCCAACGACGTGGCCCGGGTGGAGCAGTGCACCTACGTCTGCACCCGACGGCAGAAGGAAGCTGGTCCCACCAACAACTGGATGGATCCGAAGCAGATGCGCCAAAAGCTTCGTGGTTATCTCTCGGGGTCGATGAAGAAACGAACGCTTTTTGTTATTCCGTATCTAATGGGGCCGCCGGGGTCACCTCTTTCCAAGGTTGGCATCGAACTGACGGACTCCATCTACGTGGTGTTAAGTATGCGGATCATGACCCGCATGGGGAATGTGGCTTGGGATCATTTGGGCAACTCGGAGGAGTTCAACCGGGGGACCCACAGCGTGCTGGATTGCAATCCGGAGAGGCGCTTTATCTGTCATTTTCCGGAGTCCAACGAGATCATTTCCGTGGGCTCGGGATACGGGGGCAACGCCTTGCTGGGGAAAAAATGCCTCGCTCTGCGCATTGCTTCCTTCCTCGGCCGTGACGAGGGGTGGTTGGCCGAGCATATGTTGATTCTCTGTGTGGAGGATCCGGAGGGACGAAAAACCTACGTGGCCGCCGCGTTTCCCTCGGCCTGCGGGAAGACAAATTTTGCCATGATGATTCCTCCTGCCCAATACCGGGGGTGGAAGGTTACCACCATTGGCGACGATATTGCGTGGATGAAGCCCGGGGAGGATGGACGTTTGCGCGCCATCAATCCGGAGAACGGATATTTTGGGGTGGTTCCGGGGACCAACGAGAAATCGAACCCAAACGCCATGAAAATCATGGCGCATGACACGATTTTCACCAACGTGGCCCGGACTCCGGACGGCGATGTCTGGTGGGAAGGGAAAGACAATCCGCCGCCTCCCAATCTGATTGATTGGAGGGGAAACCCTTGGAACCCGGGCAGCGGGGAAAAGGCTGCCCATCCCAACAGCCGTTTCACGGCCCCGATGACCAACAACCCGGCCCTGGCACCGGAGGCCAACGATCCCGGGGGTGTGCCGATCAGCGCCCTGATTTTCGGAGGCCGCCGTGCCTCCACCATCCCGCTGGTCTTCCAAGCCTTCAGCTGGTTTCACGGGGTATTTGTCGGCGCCTCGATGGGATCCGAGATGACGGCCGCCGCAGTTGGAGGCCATGGCCAAGTGCGCGGGGATCCCATGGCGATGCTCCCATTCTGCGGGTATAACATGGGCGACTACTTCGATCACTGGATGGATATGCGGAAGAGCATCAAGATTCTGCCGCGTATTTTCCACGTGAACTGGTTCCGCAAGGATTCTGAGGGAAAATTTTATTGGCCGGGTTTTGGCGACAACATGCGGGTGCTGGAGTGGATCATTGGCCGTTGTCACGGTCAGCGGGACGCCCGGGAGGGTTCCATCGGCTGGGTGCCGCGCTACCAAGACTTGAACACCGAGGGGATTGAGGGCATGACAGCCGAGAGGTTTGCCGAGATGATGAAGATTGATCCGGACGAATGGCGTCGGGAGTTGGTTTTCCAAAACGAACTTTTCCTAAAAATTTACCACGAACTGCCGAAGGAACTGATCTATCAGCGGGAGCTGTTGATCGCCCGGCTCTAACCCCCAAAAGGAAATACTCATGAAACAAACCCTGCCCCTGCTCGTGATTGCCCTGCTGTCCCTGGTGGGGACAGCCCCGGCCCAGGATGAGCCCACCAAAAAGAAAAAAATGGCCCCGCTAAATGCCGCGGCCGGTCCGGTGGCCGGAAAGATCTACATCGTCACGCCGGCCAAAAACCGTTTCACCGTTCGTCTTGATCAACCCATTGTGACCCCCGAGAAAACGAACAAAGTGGTGGCCTTTTTCCTGGCCGAAGGTGCGAAAATCACCATCGATGGAGGGGAGGGGAAGTTGGAGGGTCTCCAAAAGGGCATGAAGGTTACGGTCACGCCTCAGGCGACCGACCTTGGCAAAGCCGAGAAAGTTGACGCAACGAAAGCCGCCCCTGGGGAGGAAAAGAAGTCTGCCGAGACAGAGGAGTAGAAAACTTTTGCGGATGGGTTAGCGCAGGGTCGATGATCCTGCCGGGTGTGAAAGTTTTAAAGTTAAAATCACAAGACGTGGCAGCCTCATCGAGGCTGCCCTACCGGTGATCGTGTTTTTCAAAAATAAAAGCTGCGGTAGGACGACCAGTCCCTTGGTCGCCTCGATGGACGTTAAATCTTTGTATTTTTTGCGAGGCGGGCAGGGGACTGCTTGCCCTACCAAACGCTCAGGATTGAGTCTTCGGCACCGATCGAAAGGGACTGCCCGCCCCACCATCGAGTCGGTTTAGGCCTATTCCTCCGTTTCTGCCGGTTCGGGTTTGCCCGGTTTGGGGCGTTTGAACCACTCCTCCTCGCTGACCGGTATCGGGTCCTTGCCGGCAGCCCAGCGCACGCCGTTTTCAATTAGGTGAAACACCGGTTGAAATGGCTTTTCCGGGTGCGGGCTGTAACAGATCACACGGCCCTTGCCGTATTCGGAGCGGGCAATGGCGGTGGTTCCCGGCATCACTCCCATCGGGACACCCGGGGGCACGTTTTCCTTAGCCACCTCGGTTT
>CAZZMY010000092.1:0-4510 GCA_964655385.1 uncultured Akkermansia sp. | reverse complement strand
ACGACCACGATCAGCGCCAGGGTAAAGATGATGCGCTGCCGGAGTTCCGGAATCTTGAAACAATTGAGAAGGGCGTGGAGCATGGCCCGTCAGAAGCCCAGAGGCTTACTTTTTCAGGAGGGTGAGTTTTCCACCCGCCGCCTCAAGTGCCGTCTTGGCCGATGCGCTGGCTGCATGCACTTCGAGGACAAGATTTTTGGACTTTAGCTTTCCTCCCCCGAGGAGCTTCACGCCCTCCCAATCCCCCTTGACCACTCCCTTGGCGCGCAAGGTGGCCTCATCGACTTTGGATCCATCGGTAAAGATATCCAAACTGTCCAGGTTCACGGGGGCGTAACGAGTGGTGAAGACAGCATTGTTAAACCCGCGCTTGGGGATTCGCCGGATGAGAGGCATTTGTCCGCCCTCGAACCCTAATCGAATACTTCCGCCCGAACGGGCTTTCTGTCCTTTATGGCCTTTGCCAGAGGTTTTTCCGTGGCCGGAGCTCTCTCCGCAACCCACGCGTTTCCGACGGTGCCGGGCACCTGGTCTGGGGGAAGTCTGTCTCATTCGCTCTTCTCCTTGGTCGCCTTCACCGGGCGCTCGGCACGCTTTTTGCCCCGCACTTCCAGAATCTGGGAGCGAGTGCGTAATTTTGATAGGGCATCCACCGTGGCCTTGACCACGTTGGCCGCATTACTGGAGCCCATGGACTTGGCCAAAACATCTTTTACGCCTGCCGCCTCAAGCACGGCCCGCACACCCCCACCGGCAATCAGTCCCGTCCCGAGGGAGGCCGGGCGCAAAAGTACACGACCCCCGCCAAAAGCACCCTCCACCTCATGGGGCAAGGTGCTCGGACCAATGTTGTAAACGTGGAGGTTCTTTTTCGCGTTTTCAGTTCCTTTGCGAATCGCCTCACTGACTTCCCGTGCTTTCCCGAAACCCACCCCAACCTTCCCCTTGTTGTCCCCGACCACCATCAAAGCACTAAAGCTGAAGCGACGACCTCCTTTGACGACCTTTGCACAACGGTTCACAAACACCACCTTCTCGAACATTTCCGAGGGCGTGCGGGTACGATCCCGGCGCTGGGTGGGCTCAGGAGTCGGGATAAATTCCGAGGTCTTGGAGAAAGCCTTCTCGGGAGCAGCCTCCACATCCTTGATCTCAGGATTTGGAGTTTCTTCGGTCACGGGGGCAGTGGTCATCAATTTACCTCATTTAGAATTTGAGGCCGCCCTGACGGGCCGCCTCGGCGAAGGCCTTCACCTTGCCATGATACAAAAAGCCACCCCGGTCAAAAACCACGCTGAAAATCCCTTTTTTGGAGGCACGCTCCGCCATCGTCTGCCCAAGTTTGGCCGCACCAGCCAGATTGGCTTTGGTCGATTTCTTCAGATTTTCCTCCAGACTGGAAACTGCCGCCAACGTCTTCCCTGCCGAATCGTCAATCAACTGGGCATAGATATTGCGACCACTGAAGGAGACGCAAAGACGAGGCTTCGAGGACTCTCCTCGAACCCTGGAGCGAACCCGCTCATGAATGCGAATCCGACGTTCCCGGCGAATTTTGGATGGATTAGGCATATGGGTTTAGGCCGACTTGCTCTGCGCAGTCTTGCCCTCCTTGCGGCGGATTGTTTCCCCGGCATAACGCACACCCTTACCCTTATAGGGTTCGGGAGGATGGTAGCCGCGGATATCGGCGGCCACGGCACCGACGAGCTGTTTGTCCGTTCCCTCCACGGTCAGACGGACGTTATCAGCGACCGTGATCTTGATTTCAGCGGGTATGGGATACTCGATCGGATGGGATTTTCCAAGATTCAGGACCAGCTTTTTTCCCTGCACCGCGGCCTTGAACCCCACCCCAATAATCTCCATCTGCTTCACATAACCGGTGCTTACACCGTGGATCACATTGTTCACCAGGCTTCGGGCTAGACCGTGCAGCGAACGGGAAGTGCGCTCCTCATTCTCGCGCGACAAAACGATCCTACCGCCATCAATCTTCGCACTGATCTTTGGAGGGAGATCGAGTCCAAGCTTTCCTTTCGGGCCCTCGGCCTTCAGACGATTCCCCTCCATCGCCACCTTTACGTTGGCCGGAACCAAAACAGGGGATTTGCCGATGCGCGACATATTACCAAACCACGAGGAGAAGCTCCCCGCCCACATTTTGCTTTTTCGCCTCTTCCCCGGACATCACGCCCCGGGGAGTGGAAAGAATCGGCACACCCAAGCCACCCAGATACCGGGGAATCTCCCGTACGCCGACATAACGACGCAATCCGGGTTTCGAAAGACGCCGGATGCAAGTGATCGCCTTACCATTGCGGGTATTCCCGGCCTTCATGGAGATGTGAAAGTCCGTGTGTTTGCCTTCCTTCTTCAATTCAAAATCCTCAATGAAACCTTCCTTTTTGAGGATGGCCAATACATCGCCCCGCATCCGGGAATGCTTGGTCTTGATCTTCTTCAAACCCGCGGTTGAGGCGTTGCGCAACTCGGTCAAAAAATCAGCTAAAGGATCGGTTACCATAAAACCTTTACCAACTGGCCTTGGTTACACCCGGGATTTCGCCCCGCAGCGCCATTTCACGGAACTGGATACGACTGACCCCAAAACGGCGGATATAAGAACGCCGACGCCCCGAGATCGAACACCGGTTGTATTTCCGGGTCGAAAACTTGGGTTTTTTCTTCTGCTTAAGCCGCCAACACTTCTTGGCCATGAGTTTTCTCCTTGTCGCCTGTCTTGGCGGGTTGATCGGGGGAATGGGAGCGCGCAATGAAAGGCATCCCCATCTGCACCAACATTTCACGGGTCTCTTCCCGGTTGCGACCGCTGGTCACAAATGTGACGTCAAAACCGAGATTTCTCTTCACCTTATCCAGTTCGATCTCGGGGAAGATCGAATGATCTTTCACACCAAGCGTATAGGCACCGCGACCATCAAACCCACGGTTCGGGATCCCACGAAAGTCACGGATCCGGGGTAACGCGGCGCGGATAAAACGAAGCATGAAGTCGTACATCATCTTCCCGCGAAGGGTGACCTTACATCCAATTTCCTGGTGCAAACGCAGATTGAAGTTGGAAATGCTCTTCTTGGATTTGGTTTTGATCGGTCTCTGCCCTGCAATGAGGGTCAGATCGTGTACGGCATCTTCCAGCGCGTTCTTCACGTCCCCGGAGGAACCTACGGAGCAATTCAACACAATTTTTTGCAGCTTGGGTACCTGATGAACATTGGTGTAGCTCCGCGCCTTGATCATGGCGGGCACCACGCTTTTCAAATAATGAACTTTAAGGTCGTTTTCCATGGCTTATTTCTTGGCCTTGGCAGGCTTTTTCTTGTCCTTGGCTTTTCCGGCTGCCGGACGGTTCACCAGCTTCACATTGGAGATATGAATGGAGCCTTCGCGCTCCACCACTCCCCCCTTGGGATTATCCTGGGTGGGACGCACATGACGCTTGATCATGTTGACCCCTTCAATCAGCACCCGGAGAGATTCGGTCTTCACCTCAAGGATTTTTCCTTTCCGGCCCCGCTGGGAACCGGTGATCACCTCGACTTCATCACCTTTACGCACGTGAAAACTCATCGCCATGTCCTCAGAGAACCTCGGGAGCGAGGGAGACAATCTTCATGAAATTCTTTTCCCGCAACTCCCGGGCTACCGGCCCAAAAATACGCGTCCCGCGGGGATTGGAGTCCTTGTCGATGATCACGGCCGCATTGGAGTCAAAACGAAGATAAGAGCCGTCGGGCCTGCGGATCGGGAACTTCGTCCGTACAATGACGGCCCGAACCACTTCGCTCTTTTTGACGGTACCGTCCGGAGCGGCTTCCTTCACGTTGGCCGTGATGACGTCCCCCACCCTGGCGGTGAGAGTTTTTCGGCCAATCACCCCGATCATCGTCGCCCTGCGGGCGCCGGTGTTGTCGGCGATATTGAGCCAGGAACGAATCTGGATCATGACACCGCTCCTGCCGGCGCTTCGGCTTGGGCCAACACTTCAACCAGTTTCCAGCGCTTCAAGCGGCTCAGAGGGCGGCATTCCACGATGCGGACGGTGTCTCCTTGCTTGGCCTTCTTTTCCTCGTCATGAGCATAAAGCTTTTTCCGCAAACGGATGATCTTCTTGTATTGGGGGTGCGGCACCCGGCGTTCGACTTGCACCACAATGGTCTTCTCCATTTTGGCCGAGACCACCTCGCCGATTCGTTCCTTGGCGACGACTTGCTTTTCCACCGGGGTGCTCATTTGGATCCTTTCACCGCAGCCGCGTGGCGGTTTTCCGTGCGTGCGGTTTCAATCTTGGCGATGGCACGACGGATCTCCCGAAGACGACTGGGTTTTTCCAGTTGTCCGGTTTGCTGTTGGACACGAAGTTGGAACCGCTCCCGGCGGAGTTCTTCCGCCTTGCGGGCCAATTCCGCCTCCTTCAGTCCGCGTACCTCTTCGATCTTCAAAATACCAGTCTCCTCTCACGGTTGATGAACCGGGTGGCCATGGG
>CAZZMY010000091.1:0-4574 GCA_964655385.1 uncultured Akkermansia sp. | reverse complement strand
TCAGGGACTTGATTCCCGGATCGAGCGCGGCCGGCGAATTCCTCCACGTGGCCCCAGTGACCACCTTCAGCCCTTCCCGATAGTATTTCTCCGGATACAGCTCCAGTTCGCTGGCGATGATGATGATCGTGGGAGTCTTACAACGGTCGGGAGAAAGCCCGAGATAACCCTTCCCCCGGGTGATAACCAGCCGAAGATAGCCCGATTTGATTTTGTTCTTCTTGCACGTTTCCAGCACGGCGGCACGAACTTCATCCCGGCTCCAAGGCATTTTAAGAAGAATGGCTTTGGCCGAATCCTCCAAGCGCTCCAGATGCTCCTCCAGTTTGAAGATGCGTCCCTCATAGGCGCGGATCCCCTCAAACACCCCATCCCCGTACAGGAGTCCGTGGTCGAAAACCGAAATCTTCGCCTCCTCCTCCGGATAAAATTTCCCGTCGATGTATATGATCATCTGTCTTTCTCTTCTCCCGCCAACTTGCCGTCCACCAACCGAAGGGGGGTTCCCACCTTGGCGGCGATGGATTCGTCATGCGTGACGAGCAGAAGGGATTTTTGCCTCTCCCTTACCATTCGAACAAGCAAATCAAGCACCCCCGCCGCTGAGGTTCCGTCCAGATTCCCCGTGGGCTCATCCGCCAAAATCAAGTCGGGCTCCAACACCAATGCGCGGGCTACCGCCACACGTTGCTGCTCCCCTCCGGAAAGTTCCCCGGGAAGGTGATCCCGGCGCAGGGTCATTCCCACCTGGTCCAACAAATCCTCCCACCGTTCCCCCACCTGAACCCCAGCCAACATGGCCGGTAAACGCACATTCTCCTCCACCGTCAGTTCCGGGATCAGGTGATAGGACTGAAAGACGAACCCAACCGCCCTTCTGCGCCAGATCGCCCATTGAGACCGACTCCAACCCTTCATGCTTTGGCCCTTCCACAAAATCTCGCCTCCATCCGCCGGTTCCAATCCACCAAGGATGTGCAGCAGGGTGGATTTTCCCGCGCCGGAAGGGCCGCAGATCGGCCGGCACTCGCCCGCTTGCAATTGAAAACCGATTCCATGAAGAATCTCCAATGGGGATCTTCCCTCAAGCTGGTATCCCTTGCGCAGATCCCTCACCTCCAGAAGCGTCCCGCTCATGATCTCCTCAAATTGGCCGAGGGTTCCGCATGGGAAGCCACCCAGGCAGGAATCAAAGCCGCCAGAATACTCAGGGTGAGCCCAGCCAAGGCCACCCCCAGAAAGACGGTGCCGTCATAACGGGCCGGAAGGCTGGCAAAATGATAAATTTCTGCCGGAAAAAGATCCTGCCCGGTCAGCTTTCCAATGAGATGGCTGAGGCCGTTGCGGTTGGCCAGTACGAGCCAGGCCCCCACCACGCCCGCGACCGAGCCCAGTACGCCCACCACCACCCCGTACATGGTAAAAACCGTGGCGATCTGCCACGGAGTGGCCCCCAAGGCCGCCAGAGTGCCGATCGCTTTGGATCTCTGCACAGTCACCGTGATCAAGGTTCCGCTGAGGCCCAAGGCCGCTACCACCATAACGAAAAACAACAAAAAGCTCATCACGCGCCTTTCCACCGCCACGGCGGCAAAGAGACGTTGGTTATGATCCATCCACGTCAACACGCGCATGTCAGAACCCAGCTTGGCCCGGAGCTTTTCCGCTACTTCGGCGGCCTGATCCGGGTTCTTCAGCTTGATGGCGATTCCGTGGACCGAGCCCGGAACCGCATAAAGCTCCTGCGCCGTAAATAGATCGGTAATGAGATATTCCGAGTCATAATCAAACATTCCAGTGGTAAAAATCCCGGCCACCCGAAATGTTCTTGGTAACGGGATTTTTTTAGGAAGGGAGGCCCCTGGCGTCTTGGCTCCCAACATCTCCTTGAACTGTTGGGGGGCCAAAAGATTCACCTCCGTGCCCAACTCGACCCGGTTGGCCCGCGCCCATTCCGACCCGACCACCAAGGTGTCCGGACCCGGCGCCCAAGTCCCCTCCACCACACACTCCGGGAGGGGAATCACGTCAGGGGCGGTCTCAGCATCCCAACCCTTAATCCTTGGAGTGGAGATCCGGCTTCGTGTTTCCGCCAGCACCGGCCCCAAAACCGAAGGGGTGGCACCGACCACCTCCGGTTCCTGCCGGATCTGCTCCAGCAGAACCGCCGGGTCCCTGAGGGGGACGTTCCCTGCCACGGTCAAATGAGACTGAAATCCGATCACCTTGCGCGTTAGCTCATCCTCAAACCCCCGCATCACCGATTGAACCACGATCAGAACCAGAACCCCGGCAACCACCCCCAACCAGCTCAGGATCGTGATGATCGAAACAAAACTTCTTCTGGGGCGGAGAAATTTTAGGGCGAGGAACAACTCGGGCCAACGTCGCATCCCCCTACCGTGCATTCAGCCGGCAAGACACTCAAGCCTTCATGCGGATTGCCCGACGAACTCGGGGCCGTTATTCTATCCCCTTTATGGCCAACGGTCGTCAACTCACGAAAGCTAGGCGCGTTCTCGACATCGAGATCGCCGCTCTGCGCCGTGTTCGCCGCCGCTTAGGGCCCTCCTTCCTCAAAGCCGTGGCCCTGATGCAGCAGAGACTCGAAAATGGCGGAAAAATTATTGTCACCGGGATCGGAAAGTCCGGCCATATCGGCCACAAGATCGCCGCCACTTTGGCGAGCACCGGCACCACCTCCGTTACCCTTGACCCAGTGGACGCGGCCCACGGGGACCTCGGTGTGGTGAACAAGAAAGATCTCATTCTCGTCCTGAGTTACAGCGGCAGCACCGACGAACTACTTCGGGTAGTGCCTCTCCTCAAACGATTGGGCACTCCAATCGTGGTGATGACCGGCAACCCTCGCTCCCATCTCGCCCGCCAATCCGACGTGGTTCTCGATGTCTCGGTCGATCAGGAGGCGTGCCCGCTCAATTTGGCCCCCACTTCCAGTACAACGGCCATGTTGGCGATGGGGGATGCCTTAGCCATGGTTCTTCTCGAAAGCCGCGGATTCAGGCGGGAGGACTTTGCCCGCCTCCATCCGGCAGGAGCCATCGGACGGGATCTTCTTATGAAGGTCCGCGAGATCATGAGACCCAGAACCTCCGTCCCCGTGGTGACCCTGAAAACCCCCGTGGCCAAGGCCTTGGCCGAAATTACCGCAAAACGATGCGGGGCCGCCATCGTGCTGGACACCAAAGGCAAAGTGGCGGGCATCTACACGCATGGTGATTTTGTCCGTGGTTTCCAGAAGGACTCAGCCATCGGCGATCGTCCCCTCCAGGCTGTCATGACCAAGAATCCCGTCACGATCTCCGTTGACAGCTTGGCGGCCAAAGCTTTGCATATCTTTGAGACACACCGCATCGAGGACTTGGTGGTCGTGGATGCGTCCCATCGCCCCGTCGGGCTGGTGGATTCTCAAGATCTGACCCGCTTCAGATTGCTCTAAGCGGAAACCAAGAAAGAGAGTATCCCATGGCAGTGATCGCAAATGATTTGAAACGTGGTATGGCCGTCAAAAAAGACGGCGACATTTTTATCGTCTTGGGGACGGTGCATCGCACTCCCGGCAACAAACGAGCTTTTGTCCAAGCCACCTTCCGCTCCCTGCGCTCCGGTCTCTCCTCCGACCATCGCCTGGCCTCCGATGAGCGCTTGGAATCGGTCAATGTTTCCCGGGATAAGTGGGAATTCAGCTACAGCGACAACACTGGATACACTTTCATGAATCCGGAAAACTATGAAAACATGACCCTCACCCCGGAACTGGTCGAGGACGTAAAAGATTTTCTCTCCGAAAACATGGTCTGCGAAATCCTCTTCATCGAAGGCAAGGCGGTATCGGTTGAACCCCCCGCCAGTGTCACCCTGAAGGTGGTCGAATCGCCTGAGGGTGTTCGCGGGGATTCAGCCAATAACGTGCAGAAGACGGCCAAACTGGAAACCGGACTTCAGCTGCAGGTCCCTCTCTTCATCAAGGAAGGCGAGTTGATTAAAGTCGATACCCGTGAGCGGAAATACATGGGCCGAGCTTAGTCCTTAAGTCCTTAGCCATGAAGAGAGCTAAAACGCTCAAGGATTCCCTCCATAACTAAAAAGCTAATCCCCTTTCTGCTTCATCCCCCAAAAGTCAGATTTTTCACCCGGGCGGCGCCACAGGCGTTGAGCACATCGATGACTCGCTGATAGGGCGCTTTATCGTTCGGACGAATGATGACCGACTGCTCAGCAAAGGCGTCGATCAAAGCCTGCAGACGAGCCCGGAGTTTTGGCATCTCGGAATCATTCCGATTGTCCACTGGGCTATCGTTAAAGGTCACCACCCCATCCGGACCGACGCGAATGGTTACCGGAGTCTTGGCGGTGCTGGAGGCCTGGGATGCGCCGGGAACATTCACCCCCAATTCCGCTTCTTTCACCTGCTTGCCAGCCATGACCATGAAAAACATCAGCAAAACAAACATCACATCCAGCATCGGCGCAATCTGCAGGCCAAACTCCCCTTCTCCTCCTCCGCCTCCACCCGCCATGGCTTAACCTTTTCCTCCCTTGGTCGTGGCGAA
>CAZZMY010000090.1:0-4607 GCA_964655385.1 uncultured Akkermansia sp. | reverse complement strand
CAGTTGCCTGAGGAGAAGCCAGGCTCGATTTCCCATGAAGCATTGCAAAACCTCCTCGGCCGGATTGAAAAGGCCGGCGTCGAGTGGGTAAAGGTGGAGAATCTTTACAATTTTGATGGCAAGCCGGGCTTCAGTCGCGGACAGGGGCAATAAATTGTTTTAGCCCGGTCGCGAAGTCAAAACACCCAACTGGTCGCGGGCGCCGAGGGTTTTAGCAAGGCCGCAGGGATCGGTTCGGCCGATGAGGGCGTCCCGGTAGGCCTGCAGTAGACGGACAGCGTCTTTGGGGGATTCATCCAGTAGTTCAATTCGAAACTTTCGCTGTCCGGCCTCAAGAAGATCAGGGAGGTGGGAGACGCCGGACTGGGGGCGGGCGTTGAAGACGGTGTTGCGGCAGCCGACATCGGCGCGAATCGGATGAGATTCTCCTACGCGGTCGCGGACGGCGATGCGATGGCGGTCGCAGGGGCGCCCACAGGTGAGATGGTCCTTGCCTGAAGAAAGAAAAGCGGCAAAGACGCAGTGCTCCATGTGAAACATGGGGATGTGCTGGTGGAGGGTGAGTTCAAACCACTCTGGGGGGGCGGTGCGAAGGAGTTCAAGAATCTGGCCGATATCGAGGTCGTAGCTGGGTGTGAGCCGTTCCAGCCCTTCCGAGATGAAAAGATCGGCGGAAAGGGCATTCGCCACGTTGAGTGAGAAGTCGCCGATCATGGGGAGTTTGACGGAGCGGAAATAATCAAGGGCGCCGAGATTTCTGATCAGAACCCCGTCCGGCTTGGCACTTTCGATCAGCCGGAAAAAACCGGTTTCGCCCGCCTTCTGGATGCGGGGAGTTGCGAGGAAGGTCGGGACCTTGGACTTTTTGCGGATGGCCTCGACGGTGGGGGCGAAGCGACGGAGATCCTCAAAATCGAGATACAGCAAATCGGGTGAATCATTAAGGAGGGCTTCCGCTTGCGCGGGGTCGCGGCAAAGTACAGACAGCCTGATTTCCCCTGCCTTGGCCCTTTTGGCCGCGATGGGTGTGAGAAGGTTGGGCAGGATCGGCTCCCTAGATCGTCCCACATTCATAGGAATGTGGGATGATTGTCCTGATGTGATGAGCTGGGAGATAAGTTCACGACGGAGGCGGTTGAGTTCCGAGACAGGGAGAATCACCGGTTGGGGAAGATCAACGGAGAGATTCGCCAGATGAAAGGGCGTTCCTCCCAGACGACCCAACTGTTCCCGGATCTTTTCCTCGGTGAGAGGCTGGTTTCGGGCCGGTGCCAACGAAAGTGTCGAGGTCAGGAGGACTTCCTGATTTGAGGTAGTTCCATGGATATAAAGCGGTTTTCCCGGCTGACCAGATACCTGAAGAGTAAGTGGGGTGGTTTGTGTCGGGGCCTCCTTGGAACGCTCAGCTTTCAGTTGCTTCTCTAACTGTGGGTCTTTGGTTTTCCAGACGCGGGCTCCTGGATGGGCGGTATGGGCAGGCAGGGAGCCGTGACGAAAGAGAAGTCGGTTGCCTTTCACACCAAAAAGGAAGCCCCCCGGCTCTTTCTCAGTGTCTGTTCCGCGGTCAATGACCACTCCATCCCCGGGATGGAGTGGAGTCAGCATCTCCTCCAGTTCGATCCAGTCGGGTCCAGTGCGGGCGATTCGTCCGGCGAGAGGGCCACGCTTCTTGCCAAAACGAGCGTGAACGAGTTGCTGATGGTCGACGCCATGAAACCAACCAGAGAAAAGGCCTCGGCTGAAGGTCATTTCCAGGCGGTAACGATCCCCGGCGGAGGCCGGTGCCGGTTGGTTAGCCAAAGCACGATCGATGGCTTGGCGATAGACCGAGGTGACGGCCGTGATGTAATCGGGGGATTTAAGCCGACCTTCGATCTTGAAGGAGTGAAGGCCCAAGCGAATCAACTCCGGGATCTCATCCACGGCTGCCAGGTCTTGCGGGGACAAAAGATAGGCCCGGTCACCCAAATCCTTTGCTTGGCCATCCACCTCCAACCCATAAGGAAGGCGGCAGGCTTGAGCGCACTCCCCGCGGTTGGCGCTGCGGCGGCCCAGGACTTCACTGGTCAGACACTGGCCGGAATAGGCCACACAAAGGGCACCATGGACAAACACCTCCAAGGGCAGCCCGCCCACATCCTCCGCTTTGGGAAACTTGGCTAATTCGCGAAGGGAGAGTTCCCGGGCAAGAACGGCAAGGGAAATGCCTTGTCGCTTGGCAAAGGCAACCCCCTCAGGGGAAGTGAGGGTCATCTGGGTGGAGGCATGGATCTCCACCTCAGGACAGATCTCACGGGCCAAACGCACCAAGCCGAGATCCTGGACAATGAGGGCATCGACCTTGGATGCCCTCACCCAGCGAAGTAGCCGCTCTGCTTCGGCTAATTCGGATGGGAAGATCAGCACATTGAGGGTGAGGTAGCCTCGGCGCCCCCGGGCATGGAGGTACTCCATAACGAGGGGCAGGTCGGCTTCGGTAAAATTCTCCGCTCGGAGACGGGCATTAAAGGCAGGCAGGCCGAAATAAACGGCATCGGCCCCTGCAGTCACGGCGGCTTTGAGGCACTCCCAATCGCCCGCGGGGGCCAGGAGTTCAGGTCTACGTGGGGAGGCCATCCCAAAGGGTAGCCTCATTCGGGAGGGGAAACGAGTGGAGAGCTTTTTATTCGAGGAAACGAACCCGGCCTGTTTCCACGTCGTAGACGGCCCCCATGACCCGAAGTGTGCCGTCTGCCTTAGATTTCTGCAGGAGTTCACTGTTCTTGATGAGTTCAATCATCTGGTAGCGAACAAGAGCTTCCACGGCATGATTCAGCTGATCCTCCTTGGAAAGGTCAGTGTGTTCCTGATGAATCTTTTCGATTCCGGGTCGGAGGGCCTTAGTTAAAATGGAAATGTTTCCAGGAACGGGTTTGCCTTCGAGAGTGGCGGTGACGGCGCCACATTTTGTGTGCCCAAGGACGAGAATGGTATGAACCCCAAGGGCAGCCACACCGTATTCAAAGGTAGCATTCACCTCTGGGGTATCGAAACCACCGGCATTTCGACAGACAAACAGGTCGCCGACGCCCATGTCAAAAATCACTTCAGGCGGGGTTCGGGAGTCGGCACAGGTCAGGACGGCGACGGATGGGGTTTGGCCGATCGAGCCTGTTTTGGCCACCATGCCCTTTTGCCAGGAATGAGCCAGGGCTTTGCCCTCCACAAAACGCAGGTTCCCTGCCTCTAATATCGTGAGAGCCTTTTCTGCAGGAACCCCGGCCCAAGCCGTGGGAAGGGTGAATAAAAATAAAAGAGTCCAAAATACGAGGGGGGTGTGTTTCATGGCCTTAACTCAAGCGAAATGTCTGGTTGAAGCAAGGCATGGCTTAATAAAACAACTGCAGACGGGTGATAAACCCAAGCTCGTTGTTTTCGACCACCGTATTGGGTGCGCCCCCTCCGGTGAAGGCGTTGTACTCCAACGTGACCCCAAGTCGAATAATTCGGTTGGGATACCAGTTGAGCGCAACGGAGGCCCCATTGACGCCGGTAGCGTTGGTTGTCCGGGAAATGCCCATGCCGCCCTCACTTACCGGACGGAACATGTTCGCTCCTGCAGCCAGTCCATCATAGCGGAAGGCTAGCTCCCAGGCGCCAATATCCCCACTCGAGAAATCCAACGGACGCTGGGGGACAATTCCCCCAAGTGAACAAGGTTCCCCCGTGATGACCCAATCCACTTCCACATCCCAAGCGGTTGTTTGGTAATTGGTGTTCCCTCCGCCCGAGGATCCGTAGATGCCAGCCGTATTGACCCCTTGTTGTTCCGCCGTGAACTCTCCCCAAACGGAGACGGGGCCGTAATTATAGTAGAGTTGCGGGCTGATTCGCCAAACCTCCCCCTGAACTCCCAGGCCGTTTGGATAGGCGAGAAACGTATTTCCACCATCCGTGCTGTAATTCTGGAAAAGGTTGGAAGAACTTATGGATTGGTTCTCTGTTTGCCATCCGATACTACCCCCCACGCCCAGATGAAAACCCCGCAGCTCTTCAGGAATTTCCATCTCGTTGCGAAAAGGTTGGCAAAAAAGACGAAAATAGCCCACTGGACCGGTGCCATAATCCAGTCCGCTCTGGACGGTGTCATTCCGTGCCCCGGATCCCACCATGGCCGCCCAGGACAACTTCTCGGAAAAAAGGATGCCGTGAGCCATAACACCCAAATCGCGGTTGGGGATCAGGTTGGAGGTAAGGGATCGTTCGGCAAAGGGAATGAAGGCCACGGGAGTCAGCATTTCCAGTCCCAGCGGAACGGTGAATTTGCCGGCCTGTACCTGAATTTCCTCGACCGTGTCAAAATTAATAAAGGCATCGGCGATGGTGGTGCTGTATGAAGTTGCATTTGGGGACGCCAGAGCAAACTCGGGGGCAAAACGGTATTCCCAGTCATCGTAAAAGTATCCGGATGCATAGGGTCGCGCCCGGCGGACAAGGAATTTGGACATGTCCGTTGTGCCGGGATTAACAAACTCACGATCGTCGAGTTGCAACAAGCCACCGAGACGAATCAGATGATGATTGTCCTTCGAGCGAAAGATCATCCCTTTCTCCGAAATATCGACCAT
>CAZZMY010000089.1:0-4623 GCA_964655385.1 uncultured Akkermansia sp. | reverse complement strand
TCAATTCTCACGATCTTCACCGCCTTCTCCGGTGTGATTGTCTACCTCATTCTCTGGATCTGCATGCCCAAGCGATCGTCCTAGACAAGTCCTCGCGCCCCCCTTTTTCTAGCCTCAGCTCCGCATCCTCCGAGCCGCTGCCAACAAAGCCCGGGCGCGAGCCGCCGCCTCAGGGGTGGTTAGGCACTCCTCCGGCCATCCCCGGGCACAACCCTCTCCGGGAAGTTTCCGCGTCGCGTCGATGCCCACATGACTTCCCACATTTGGCATGGTCGTGGCGTGGTCCAGGCTGTCGCTCGGACCCTTGATAAAAATCATGTCCCGCTCCGGATCCACGTTGGCCCCGAGATAAAAGAGAACTTCGCTCGTGTTGCGCACGTTCACCTGCTCGTCCACTGCCACGATCATCTTGGTGAACATCATCTGGCCCGCCCCCCACAGCCCATGCATCAGCTTAAACGCCTGATACGGGTACTGTTTTTTCAGGCTGACGAAAACGAGGTTGTGGAAAACGCCCTCCGCCGGCAGGGCCAGATCCACCAGCTCGGGAAAATTCATTTTCAGCACGGGCAGAAGGATCCGCACGCTCGCCGAGCCCAGCCAGAAATCCTCCATCGGCGGTTTCCCCACCACCGTGGCCGGATAGATTGCTCCTCTCCGGTGGGTGATCGCCGTCACCCGGAAGCGAGGATACTTGTCCACCGGCGTGTAAAATCCCGTGTGATCACCAAACGGCCCCTCATCCACCGCTTCCCCCGCAGGATCCACCGTGCCCTCGATGACAAAGTCGGCATCCGCCGGCACCTGAATGGGTTGACTCACCGCCGGCACGAAGGAAACGGATTTCTTCCGCAAAAAGCCGGCGAACATGTACTCGTCGATGCCGTCAGGCAACGGAGCCGTGGCAGCAAAAGCATTCGCCGGGTCGCCCCCCAACGCCACCGCCACCGGCATCGGCTGGCCCAGCTCGCGATATTTCTTTCCATGCCTGGCCCCCACCTTGTGCAGTTGCCAATGCAACGCCGCCTCCCACGGACCCAACACCTGCATCCGGTACATCCCCACATTTCTCTCCTTCGTCTCCGGATCCTCGGTGATCACCTGGGGCAAGGTCAAAAAAGGGCCGCCATCTTTTGGCCAAGTCTTCAAAACCGGCAGTTCGGCCAACCCGCCCCCCCCCTCGCTTGCTTTCTTCACCACCTCTTGGCACGCCCCGCGGCCGACGGAAACCGGCCGCGCGTGACGCAACTCCAGTCCCTTTTTCAAAAGATCCCACGCCTCGCTGAATCCGGCAGGCGGCTTCGCTTTCACCAATGCCCCCACTTCATCCCCGATCTCCTCCACATTTTCCCTGCCCAAAGCCAAGGCCATGCGCCGAGCCGACCCATACCCGTTGATCAGCACCGGAAAGCCCGACTCTTTACCATCGGGCCCAACCGGCTTTTCAAATAGCAACGCTTTCCCACCCCCCGGGGACTTCGACTCCAGATCCGCCGCCGCCGCGATTTCCAACTCCGTCTTCGCCGGCTCGCGAATCCGGAGCAATTCTCCCTCCTGCTCCAGCTTGCTAACCCACTCCGTTGAGGATTCGTACGCCATAGAACCCCAAATTCTGCCCCACTTCCCGCCCCAAACAAGTTCCCCGCCGCCTACTCCCTCATCCTCATTGGAATCTCGATCCTCATCTAACCCGCCACATCCAGCGCGTGCTTTCTTAAATCCGCCAGCTTCACATGTTCCAAAGCCGACTCGTGCGTCGACTCCAGCACCACCAGCGGTGCCTTGCCGGCCAACCTCGCCTCTTCCCACCGAGCCGCACAAACGCACCACCGATCGCCGGGCTTCAGCCCGGGAAACTGATACTCGGGCCTGGGCGTCGACAGATCGTTTCCCGCCGCCCGGCTGAACTGCAGAAACTCCTCCGTCATTTGGGCGCAGACCGCATGACATCCGAAATCATCTTCATGCCCCTCGCAACTTCCAGACCGAGTGAATCCCGTGATCGGGTCCAAGGAGCACATCTTTAAAGACCCACCCAAAACATTCCGCTGATCCGATCTTTTGGCCACCATCGCGTCAATCTGCCCCAAAGAATCACCTCCGCAAAGTTCCATCATAAATACGATTTTAGGCCCTCTTTTTATAACTTATATCGTTTAATCACAATGATTTGTGATTTATAATAATTTAAGATTCAAGGCTCGCCCCAATCGCCAATTTGTGAAATAATATTCTCATCATGGTTCGCGATCTTCAATCCTCCCCGGATCGGGATCCCGCCCTTGAAACTTTGGCGCAGTTGAACCCGAATCGCTCATCCTCCTCCCCCTCCCCGGCCTTGGGCCGCCTCGGCCATCCCGGCAACGCCGCTTTTCTGGAAGAACTCTACGAATCCTGGAAAACCGATGCTTCCTCGGTCGATCCAACCTGGCGCGCTTTCTTTGAAGGCTTTGAGCTCGGTTGCCAGCTCCGGCCCCCCGCCCGCGCTGGCGCCACAACCCCCGCCGGCGGCCCCACCCCCGAATTCGGCAACGTTCTTCCCCAAGCCCGCATTTACAATCTCCTCTTCGCCTACCGCGCCCTGGGCCACACCCTCGCCCACCTCGACCCCCTCGGCCTGACCCCCGAGGAAAATTCCGATCTCGCCCTCTCCACCTTCCGCTTCACCGAGTCCGACCTCGATTCCATTTTCGATTCCGGCACGCTCGGCGGCGGCGGTCCCCGCACCCTCCGGGATATTCTCACCTACCTCAAGCAGACTTACTGCGACCACATCGGGGTCGAGTTCATGCACATCATGAACTTCGCCATCCGCCGCTGGCTGCGCGACCGCATGGAACGCTCCCGCAACCAACCCACTTTCTCCCCGGCCCAACAACGTCGCATTCTGGAAAAAGTCATCGCCGCCGAATCCCTCGAACGGTTTCTCCACACCCGCTACGTCGGCCAGAAACGGTTCTCCCTGGAGGGCGGCGAAACCCTCATCGCCGTCCTCGACACCCTGCTCGAGTCCTGCCCCGCCTCCGGGGTCGAGGAGGTGGTTATCGGCATGGCCCACCGCGGCCGGCTCAACGTCCTCGTCAACACCCTCGGCAAATCCCGCCGGAAACTCTTCACCGAATTTCACGAGAACTACGTCCCCGAAACCGTCCTGGGCGATGGCGACGTCAAATACCATCTCGGCTACGAGAACGATGTCGTCACCTCCGCCGGCAAAAAAATCCGCGTCTCCCTCGCCCCCAACCCCAGCCATCTCGAAGCCGTCGATCCGGTGGTCGAGGGCATGGCCCGCGCCCGCCAGCGCCATCGTGACGACACGGTCAAACGCGAGAAGGTTGTCCCCGTCCTCATCCACGGGGACGGCGCCTTCATCGGCCAGGGAGTTGTGGCCGAGACCCTGAATCTCTCCCGCCTCGAGGGCTACCGCACCGGCGGCACCATCCACATCATCGTCAACAACCAGATCGCCTTCACGACCCTCGCCCCGGACTCCCGCTCCACCCGTTACTGCACCGCCCCTGGCAAGGCACTCGGCCTGCCGATTTTCCACGTGAACGGCGACGATCCCCTGGCCGCGGCTTACGTCATCCAGCTCGCCCTCGAGTTCCGCCAGAAATTCCACGAGGACATCATCCTCGATATCGTCTGCTACCGTCGTCACGGCCACAACGAGGGCGACGAACCCAACTTTACCCAACCCACCCTTTACTCCGAAATCGACGCCCATCCGCCCGTTGGCCGTCTCCTCGCCCGCCAGCTTCTCGAATCGGGTGTTATCACGGAGGAGGAAATCCAGAAAATCCGCTCGCAGATCGACACCGTCTCCGAGGACGCGTTGCGCGAATCCCGGGAGGCGGTCACCAAATTTCAGCCGAAGCTCCACCCCCCCATCAGTTGCCCCGACCTGCTGCGAGAGGTTTCCACCGCTGTTCCCGCCAAGAAACTCGCCGATCTCGGCGAATCCATCTCCACCATTCCGGACGATTTCCAGATCAACAACAAGATCCGCAAACTGCTCGACACCCGCAAGGCCATGGCTGCCGGCAAGGCCCCGCTCGATTGGGCCTGCGCCGAGCACCTCGCCTTCGCCTCCTTGCTCACCCAGAGCGTTCCCATCCGTCTCTCCGGTCAGGACAGCCGTCGAGGCACCTTCAGCCAGCGCCACGCCGCCATCTACGACCTGCGCACCCGCGCCCGCTATATCCCGCTCAAAAACCTCTCCAAAAATCAGGCTTCTTTCTGCGTCTACAACAGCCCGCTTTCCGAAGCTGCAGTTCTTGGCTTCGACTACGGCTACTCGCTCGACTGCCCCGAAATGCTCGTCCTTTGGGAAGCCCAGTTCGGCGACTTTGCCAACGGCGCCCAAACCCAGATCGATCAGTACATCACCTCGTCCGAATCCAAGTGGGGCACCACCTCGCGTCTCACCCTCCTGCTCCCCCACGGGTACCACGGCCAGGGACCGGAACACTCCAGCGCCCGCCTCGAACGGTTCCTCCAACTCTGCGCCGAGGACAACATGGCCGTCTGCTACCCCACGACCCCAGCCAACTACTTTCACCTCCTCCGCCGGCAGGCTCTCCGCAAAATCCTCAAACCCCTTGTGGTCATGACCCCCAAGGG
>CAZZMY010000088.1:0-4658 GCA_964655385.1 uncultured Akkermansia sp. | reverse complement strand
GCCGGTGGTGTTGGGTGACCCACGCCTGCCCCTCCTTCGCCATCTGCCCCAAACTGCCTTTGTCGGCCAAGGCCTGCCCGATGACCTCCGTCACATGACCGCGTTCCACGGAAAACAAGAAGCAATGCTTTCTGTCCTGCAGGGGGGCGTATCTTTCGATCCAGGGATAATTGATCAGGGGGACACTTCCCGAGGCCGGGATCTCATAGTGGCGGTAACAGTCCCATCCGTTGCCACTGGGACTCAGACAAAGCCAAGACTTGGAACATTCCTGTCGAAACTCGACGGGGGTCAACCTTTCGGGACGAAAAAATCTCCAGCCGTGCTTGGCGCAAGCCTCCGCCACTTCATCCACGGCCGCCATGCGCGGGGTTCGACAATGGAAGGTCCCACTCCACAAAATGTCGTGCTGTTTTTTTTCCGCGAGGAACGGTTCAAGAGGGGTTTCAGCCCTGAGCCCCAGGGAAATCGGAAAAACCTTGGCCAAATCGATGGGAACTTTGGGCCCCATCCGCCACACCTTCGGCCAAAGCCGGAGATCTTCTTTCCCCTCCCGGTAGGCCTGAAAAATCTCATAGCGGTTCTGTAGCAATTCCCTCACAAAAACCCTCGTGGCCAGGTGAAAAAGCAGATGATTCCCCTCACGAATCAGGCATTGATCGTTGCGCTCCATCAGGGCCCAGGGAATACCGGCGCGATGAAGTTCGCGGGGTACCTGAAGGTGCGCCAATCGCTGGGGTTCCCACAGGGTGGCTTTGGCCATGCGCATCAAGCCAGACGTGATTCCGCGTCCCGATCTCCAGAAACAGTGCTTCCGGTCGGTGATCACTGCCAAGTCAAACTGCTTTTGGCGGATTCTTTTATTTACTTCTCTCCATCGGGATCGGAAGGCCCCGCTCGCCTTCGTTTCCGTCCCGCAATCCAACCGGGTGATGTCGTGCTCCGGCACCTCCCGGAAAAACTCGCAATTCATCGTCTGGCCCTCGTCCAGAACCAAAATCCGCATTCTTCGTGGGGGCGGCCCGTAGGACCGGGCCTGGTAGGGCGTGGTTTTCAAAAGAGAAAGATCCTCCGAAAGATTTCCATGACCGTTTTGGGATCGGCATAGTCATGGTAGGCGGTTTTTCCGGCTTCACCTCTCTGGAAGTTTTTTAAAATGCTTCCTAATTCACTTTCATTTCGATAGGTCAGGGCTTCCGATCCCAGCGACTCCAGATGGGCGCGCTCTCTGGAAGCGGCAAAGGTGATCACCGGTTTGCCCAAGGCGGCAAACTCCCCCACGGCCAAACCGAAGGTCTCCCCGTGCTCCCGCGCGTGCAACATGGCGTCACAGGTATGGAGAAAAGCCCCCTTCTCCTCCAGGTCATGGGTTCCCGGCAAAAAATGCACATTCGGGAGCTGTTCTCCCCGGGGAAGAAAGTTGGCCGTATGGAGAAAACAGAAATGATCCTCCGGATGCTCGCGGGCGTGCCGTCGTACCACCTCTTGGGCGAAGGGGAGGTTAAAAGTGTCCGCCGCCCCATGCCGGCCAAACACCCGCGCCTCAGGAGGGATGCCCAACTTGGCCCGCAAATTTTCTCGGGAGGGGAAGACGCGGACAAGGTGGGGAACAAAACGGTCCTCCCTTCCGGTCATCACCCGGCTTAACCAACGGGACACATAAACATACACATCCCCGTGAAACTCCGTTTCGGCGAACATGGCATGAATGCAGTTGCGCACCCCGGGAATCACGAAGCCGTCATTCCTCCCCGGCTTGATCTGATAAAAAACCTCCACTCCCTCCCCGCGTAACTTATCAGCCAGGTCCTCCCGATTCCGGTACACCAAACAGGGAAGCTTGGATCGCCAGGTCTGAAAGACGGGATGGTTTTCCAACCCCGGTCGATCTGGAACGGCCAGGTAGGATCGATTTCTCAAAATGGACTCGTTCAACAGTGCGTAGTCCAGCAAAGCCACTTCGGAGCCTCGCAAAGTTAACCCATGACTGTGAAAGCCCACCTTCATCGGAGTTGATAAAACTCCATCCGGTCCTGACAGAGAACCGGCCGATACCCCATCCGCTTCAGTCTCTTGGCCCAGAGGGACCGACCAGACCGGTTCCAAATCCCCACCAAACCGGGCCGGATCCCGGATGTCCGCATTTTCCGCAAAAAAAGAGCTGACCGGCCAGCCGATCGGGAAATGACAACATCCCAAAACCTGAGACTCGGTAAATTCACCATACCCTGAAAACACTTGGCCTGGGGTCGATTCATTTTCAGCTGCCGATACGGCTCAACCGCCGGTTCCTCACACTCCGCTTGCCACCCTTGATGCTCCTCCAACCAGCGGCCCAGACTGCCCACCAAGCCATCCCCCGCTGCCAACTCCAAAACGTGCCCACTTATTTTTTGGGCCAAAAGTTTGTTCCATACTATCCGACTAAACCCCTCCTGCGTCCAACCCCGTTCTTCCAGCCCCCACCTTCGGCCATAGCCAATCATTCTTTTGTGATGAGCCCGGGGGAGAAACGCAGGCCAATGCCGATAAATCCAGCCCCGGAAGGAACGGATTCTGCTGCGTAAGACAGACCTTGGAATTGGCTTGAAGGCATCCATCTTCTTGTTGTTTAGCTCATCCTATCTTATCGTCCTCTTGCTGTGGCTACAGACTTTTTGGCAGACCGCGTAGCCGCCACCTTTTCCTTGGCATCCTTTTGGGAGCCCCTAGTGGCCATGCTCCCCCGTCAGGGATTGCGGGCTTTGGAGGTGCATGCTCTACCTCCCTTGATTCCCGAGGATGCGTTTTCCTCGATCCTCTCTTTTTGGCAGGACCGCCGAATTGCCCTTGTCCGACAAACGGCTTACCGCGGCGCCTATCTTAACTCGCGCGTCCCATGGCCCGAAACCGTTCTTTCAGCTCCGGCCCATCTTGGCCCGATGTCGTTTTTGGCCGACCTGCGAGCGGATTACTACGTCGTCCGGCAAGCCCGGGAACCGGAAACCTACCTTTGGCAGGAAAAATTCAGGGCCGACCCTGATCCAGAACTCTCCTTCCGCAACGTCCGGACGTGGCAGGATCAACAGGAAACTATGGGAGTGGTGAACCCGGACGAGATCCGCTGGGAAGATTATGACCTCGTGGTCAGTCTGGATATCGCCCTGCCCGCCAGGATCACCCAAAAATGCCGCAAAACCCTCTGGGCTTATTACTCGGTTGAGGCGGGGGGTCCATTGCACAAGCGCTCTTTGCGCCAGCCGGTCGAGGGATACCAACTGTACCTGAACCACGGTTTCCGCCGGCATCGGGTGCGCCCCATCAATCGATCTCACGCCATAGAGTTTCCTTTCACCTTCCAATCTTCCGGAGCCTGGCGTTCCTTGGCGGAAAAGGTTGGTTCATCGGGAAACCCACGCCAAGGCACACTCGTGGAGCGTCTTAGCTGGCATGCTTGTTCGGATGAAAAGCCTGGTTCCATGCGACTGCTTTCGGGCGATGCCCGGGAATATATTCGAGCCATGACCTCCCACCAATTCGCCGTCCGGACCGATCCCATAATGCGGTGGGGAAATTGGACGCTGGAGGCCGTTCAGGCCGGTTGCCTGTTTCTTGGTAGGGCAGACTCCCTGGCCATGCCCGGGGTGCTTTTGCCCGAGCTGATCGTGTCCGACCTTCCCTCCGCGGAGGCGAAAACCCAGAGCCTCCTGCAGGATCCCGGCAAGCTCCGGCTACTGGCGAAGACCCAAGCGGATATGGCGGAACATCTGGCTTTCCGGCGCCCCTTGGCGGAACTTACCCGACGCATGAGGATGTTTCTCTCGCCGTGAAACCCCAAGTCTCCGTCAACTTTATCGACTTCCCTCCCCAAAGTAGGGCCTTCTTCCTCGATCTCCTTTCGCCTCACTTCCACTTCACCTTCGACGACACCCCGGATTTCCTTTTCTACTCGCACATCGGCCAACGACACCGCCTGTACAACTGCATCAAGATCTTCCACAGTCAGGAAAAATATTGGCCCAATTGGAAGGAATGCGACTATGCCGCCGTTTCCGTGCTGGTGGACGACCCCCGCTCCGCCTACCTGCCCATCTACGCCTTCGATGGTCGCGCGGATCAATTGGTGCGCACTTCCGTCCCCGATCCCGTGACGATCCGGGAAGCCAAACCCCACTTTTGCTCCCTGCTTTGCGCCTACGTCGACCGGACCGTGCGGCGAAGGGAGCGATTTTTTCAGGTCCTGAACCGCCGTCGCAAGGTCGATTCAGCCGGGCGGGCTCTCAACAACACAGGATACCGGCTCCCCCCCGGGGACCGGTACCAGGTCAAGGTCGACTGGCTGGCCCACTACCGTTTCAACCTGGCTTTCGAAAACACCCGCCGGGCGGGGTGGTGCACGGAGAAACTGGTGGACCCGCTCCACGTCCACACGATCCCGGTGTACTGGGGGGATCCGCGGGTGAAGGAATATTTCAACCCGGAGAGCTTTATCTGCCGGGATGATTTTTCATCGGACGAGGAGTTGGCGGAGTATGTCCTGCACGTCGACGACACTCCCGAGCTCTACGCCCGGTACATCCGGGCAACCCCGTTCCATCACAACCTTCCCAACCGGGCCTATGACATGCAGGCCTTGGTGGATTTTTTCCGCCGGGTGTTTGACTCGCGGAAAAAACCCG
>CAZZMY010000087.1:2940-4706 GCA_964655385.1 uncultured Akkermansia sp. | reverse complement strand
CCTGTCGTTTGAACGAATCGGGTTCCGCCGAGTTGATATCCGACTGACTGACCAAGCCGACTTTCTCCCCCCCAATCGAGACCACGTCCACCTTGGTAGGGCCTCCCTCGGCATGGGCATGACTTCCCACCCATGGCTGGAAGGCGTGCCACCAAAGACCGGTCGCCACCAGGGCCAAAAGAAGTTTCGTTATCGGGTCCGTACGCAGGGTGATCGATTTATGTTTCATGCGCTACGCATATACGAATGCCGGTAAAAATCACGACTCGATTCGTCTCTTCAAAAGCGTATGTTTAGGAGATGAAACTGATCCTGACTGGCTGGGTCCTGATGCTTCTCTCCTTTATCCCCTTGACGCAGGGGGAGGAGGCTACCAACGCCCCCTCGCAACCAGCAGAGGAAGTCATCCAAGCGCAGGGCGTGAAAATATGGAAAAAGGGGAAACCCACCAATGCCTTCACGGTCGTGGGTTATGACACCCTCATGAGACAACGTGGCTTTGAAAATGCCCAGAACAACATCGCCCGAGGAGTTCTTTCCCGCAAAGGCAATGCCGCCATCGTGCTTTCCATCATCAATTCCCAGCGCCTGAACTTTGACCTGAATACCCAAGACGAGCGACTCGATGGTATCGATGTCCGTTATCAGATCATTTCTCTCAAGCCATAGCATGCCGAACCTTTCCCGGATCTTCCTCCTCCTGTTGGGGAGTGAAGCTCTTCCCCTTCACTCCCAAGTCGTGCCCGTCCAAGCCAATATCGATGCCCAAGCCCAACGTCGCCTTCAGGCCGATGCCCAGGAATCCATCCGCCGCCGGCGGATCGACGAGAACCTCCGTCGATTGGGAACCGCCTTGGACGCCTCCAACCTAACGAGCACCAACGGACCTGCCATCACCCGGCAATCCATGGCCGCCCTGGCCGATCTACAGAAAGACAATGTCATTCCTAAAGATGCTCTTCAGCAGGCGCTCAAAAAAAGCTCTCTGGATTCATCGACCACCCAAAAGACCTCCACTTACCTTTTGGAGTGCTGGGGTTTGGCGTCCGAACGGATCACCCCCGACGACCTGCAATCCCTGAGAAAAGGGGAGGAGCCCAAAACCCCACTCAACCTCCCACCGTACCAGCCATGATCCCAGCCCCTCCCCCTGAAGGATATCAGAGCATCCGCTTGCCAACGGGAGCCGCATGGGTCTTGCCCCGTGCCAGAAAGCCTTTGGTCGCTGGTTGGCAAAAACTCAACTTTCAGGTTCCCCTTCGGCTAGCCGCCCAAAAGCATCCGAAAGCCGTCAAATTCCGCGGCCGCGCACCCGTGACTGCATTCCCCTGCCCCGGGTTGGGTGAGGTGGTTGTTCGACCATGTTGGCACGGAGGCTATTGGGGGCATTTAACTCAGGACCTTTACCTGGGCTCGGCCAGAGCCCTTCGTGAGCTCGTTCGCTCCCGCACACTCCGCGCAAAAAAGATCCCCACTCCCGAAATTCTGGCCGTTCTCTTTTACCCTGCCGGATGCTTCCTCCGTATCGATGTCGTTACCTCCGCCGTTCCTACGGCCCGGGACCTCGTCTCTTTCCTGTCCAGCCGACCGAAGAATGCCGAGCAAAAAGGCGCCTTCACTGCCATTCGCTCCCTTTTCTCCAAGCTTCAACTCCACGGCATTCTCCATCCGGACTTGAATGCCCGAAACATCCTTTTGTCTCGCAAGGCCCAAGGCCCATGGCAGGCGTGGCTCCTGGATGTGGACGCCATCCGGGTGGAATCCCC
>CAZZMY010000087.1:0-2840 GCA_964655385.1 uncultured Akkermansia sp. | reverse complement strand
CGCCCCCAATCCAAAATCACCTGGCTTTTGCAGGATGCCGGTGCAGCCCTGATTCAAGGCCATCCTGCGGTGGACGAGATACTTCTTTTCCAACGAAAGGCGGGAGTGGCCGGTTTTGTCAAAATGGCCATGGAACTCGCCGATCGTCCCTTTGATGTGGTGCTGGATCTTCAGTGCTACTTCAAGGCCACCCTGCTGACTGCCTTGTGTCGCTCTCCCATCAAGATCGGGTTGGATCCCGCCCGGGCTCGGGAGTTCAACTGGCTCGCCAATAACCACCACCTCCCGGCCAAACCCATCAGCCATGTGCAGGAACACTTCCTCGAGTTCCTCGACTATCTGGAAATTCCCCGGGAGCCGATCGAATGGAATCTCGGCCCTTGGCCGAAGGAAAAACACTGGCAGGAGGATTTCTTCCGGTCGATTCCCCGACCTCGTGTCGCCCTGGTAGCCGGTACCAGCAATCCCCGGAAGGATTGGATTCCCGAAAGCTGGGTCCGTCTGAACGACGCCCTTCAGGAACAGTTCGGTCTCTCGACCGTTCTCGTCGGAGCCAAATCTCCCCGCGAAACCGCTTTGGGACAAAAAATGGCGGCGGAGTGCCGGCATCCCCCGGTCAACGCTTTGGGTTCAGGGCTACGCCGTTTGGTGGCCCTTCTCGACGGCTGTGACCTGGTGATCTCCCCCGACACTGGGCCCCTCCATCTTGCCGGGGCTCTGGGCAAACCGGTGATCGGTCTGTATGGCTACAACAGTCCCGCCCGGGTGGGTCCTTGGCGACAGGATGCCCGGCTCCTGATCGATGCTTTCCACGAACCCGGGGAAAAGCCCCAGATAACTTTCCGCCATCGGTTAGGACGAATGTCACGGATCACAGTGGAGGATGTCTTGGCCAAAGTGGAAATCTGGAAAAAAGACCACTCTTAGAAGCGATAATAGATTTCGGTCGCCACTGTCCAAAGCGAGTTGGAGGCGGGCGGTGTTAGATTCGAGTCTGGGAGCGAATCAGCGGATTGGGTGGTGCCCGCCCCCCACGCAAATCGTCCCTCCCCCCTCCACACCAGCTCAGCGGTAATTTTCACCGCCAGAGTCAGTGTATAGTCCCAGTAATCCCCTCCGCTCAGACGTGTTGTTTGGGCCAAAACATTGTTACTGGTATGCACGTACTCTCCCCGCCCCGTCAGAGAGATCGGATCCAAGATCGTCCAAGTGGAGTAAAGACCCGTGGTGATGTAAGTGGTGGGTGCTTCCGGAATTTCGGAATCACCGGTCCCGGAGCCCCCCGTCAGATCAAACGTTAAGCTCCAAAGATCATGAGCAAACATCGGTGACCACTGCCCGATCACATTCCACGCATAGTAAAAATTCTGATCCAGGGAAACACGTGCGTTGGCCCCGTGAGTTCCCCATGGGGTGATGTAAACGCCGGGTTGCAACGTGGCATTCCCCCCCGGGTTCTGGATCTTTGCATAACTCATCACGCTGTATTCATCCCCTTTTCCTCCACCCCCGAGGTCGTTACTCTCCCCCGAACAATCGGCGAATCCCGCAGCCACATCCAACAACGGGTCAGGGCTGAAAATGGCCAGAAAACCGATGTTATCCTGTGGCATAAAAGCGTCGGCGATGCCAAAGGTGATACAAGGATTGTCCGGTCGCCAGATGGTCTCATAACCAATCACGGATTGGAATTTCCCCACCCACATCTCCATCTGGGCATCCGGAACCCAAAACTTGGCGAATGCCTCCCCCAAATAAATCGCGTTGCTGTCGGGTCCGTTAGGCGAGTTCACCGTGCCGGCCGCGGCATAGTACGTGGCGTCCTCCCCGACCATTAAACCGGCCTGCAACCCAGCCTCGAGGGAGTCGCCCCTCGACAAAGGCTTCTCCAATCTTAACCAAAGTGCTGCAAGATTGAAATCCCCTCGGGGTATCGTGTCCGTTGGGAAATCCAGCGAGCTCGAGACCGTGCCGGACCCAAAGTTGTAGAGGTAGGTGCCATCCACATAACCGGTTAGCTTCAGATCTGCCTCTCGGGTGGGAGGGCTCTGGGAGATCTGCTCCTCCCGAACTTCCCGCTCAGGAACCACCTGACTTTCCGGCGAGGCCATTTGGGCGTGGGACCAACGACCAGTCACGAGCATGGCCAAGATCACAAGACCGAACTGGACGATCGGGCTTCTTTTTTCTACCATTTGCCCATGAAGCATATTGGGGGAATTCTACTGGGGACCCTTCTGGCGGTCACGCTACATGCCGAACCGGCCAGCGAGGTGAAAGCCTTTGAATCAGACACGGACACCATGTCCAAGGAGGAAGTCGTTCGCTACATGGGACGCCGCCCGGACAACGAAATCACCCCTCATCTCTGGCGCTACATGGGCAGCTGGACGAACTCCGAAACCATGGACTCTTATAACTGCGTCGATCTCTCGTTTGGCATGCTCACGGACTCCCATAAATACGGGGTCATGCGCTACAACTGGGACGTTCAGTAAGCCCCAAGCTTCCCGATCGCCAGTCCTAGCGGTAAAGATCCTTCCGCAAGTGGCCGCGGAAAAGGCGAAAAAGATAAACCAACAAGGGAAAGCTCATCAGGGTCACGCCAGCCCCCAGAATGTCTTTTCTGAATCCCTCCTGCGAAAACAAAGTGCAGATAGACCAAACCACCGCCAAGAGGCCAAAAAAACCAAAAAAGAGGGAGAGCGGTTGAAAGATTCGCCGAAAGTCTTCAGCCTCCTGCCGCCGCTGTAGCCGCTCGTCTCGATTGGCATGACTCATCTGACCTATTTACCAGCAGAGATTCTTTATTGGAATCTTAACATTTTCGAAAAACACTA
>CAZZMY010000086.1:0-4755 GCA_964655385.1 uncultured Akkermansia sp. | reverse complement strand
CCAGTGACCTCCTGCGTGTGAAGCAGGCGCTCTACCGCTAAGCTAAGCGTCCGAGAATCAAAATAGTAGCTCGGGAAGGTTTTAAACGGCAAGCCACCGCAGGCGGAAAATATCGTCTGGCAAACTACCGGAAGAGCGAGAGGCACCCTTGGTGGAAGGATAAAGGGGTAGGTTGGGAGGCCACTTGGCATTTCGGATGGGTGCGCAACTCCTTGGCGAGGTCCTCACTGACGAAAATCTTTTCGACGTGGAGGGTATTGGGAATCAGCATCCAGCGCTGGTCTCCATACCGTTGCCGGACTTGGGCCACCAACGCCTCGTCATCCTTTAGGGTGCAGGGGATGGCCATCCGTTGCATGTCCCCGGTAGTGAGGGCGTTGACGAAAGTCTTCTTTTCATCGATCGCATCGCGCAACCGCCGGGTGATGAAGTCAGCCAAACCTACTCCCAGGGCATTGCCTTGGGCTTTGGGCGTTAGTCCTAAGGCCGCAATGATGCTGATCTTGGGTTTGGTCAGGTCCTCATAACCATGCACCCCCCGCCGCCCGATCACATTGGTGTCCATCCCGGTCCCGCTGTAGGTCTTTCCAATCTCGTCCACCACCAAGACATTGAGATCGTCACAGGGAAGGGAGGGGAAGTAGTGGTGGTGTCGCTCCAGCAAGGCAGGCTCTTTTTTTAGAATTTCGTCCCCGGACAAGGCATGAATCTCGGCAGTCTGATCAAAACCATCCTCCAGCAAGGCCAAGCCACCCCAAATCTTGCCTGAGTTCACCAGAAGGGAGCCCATCTCCTCGAGAATTCGTGGCATCCTGTCAGGTCGGGCAGAGTGGAAGGTTTCGGCCGAACGGATCTTGCCCATGCCCACGACCATCATCTTGGTCAGACCACTTTGCACCGGGCCGGCAAAGCAGGTGTGAAGCTTGATCCGGTTGAGAATCAGGACGCCGGCGGATTCAAAACAGTGTCGATCCATCCAGACGTCTCCGGAAGCGACGGTGCCCACCTTGACGCAATCCATGGAAGATCGAATTTCCATGCCGGTGGCCTCGCGGATAAGTCCCAGGGATTCGACCATCTTCTGCTGACCCTCGGCGGTGGCGCCGTTGTGGGAGCCCATCGCAGGAACGAGGAACGGTTTCGCTCCATGTTGGCGTAACCAGTCGCCGGCGGCTTTGGTGATGGCAACCAAGTTGGATATTCCACGACTCCCGGCGGTGATGGCGACCTCCCCCTGGGGTGGCTTCCGCCCCATCTGGTCGAGAGCGCGGTGAACCTCGGCTTCCACGTGCTTGAGAGGAGCCGAGACAAGTTTCTGGTCGACTTGGTAAAGGTTCATGAATTGGGGGAGTGCTATTTTTCAGATTGGATCATCATGTGGCGTAATTTAATGAGGCTGGCAGGTGGAATTCGGTTGGTTGAGCTTACGGAATCAAATAATAGGCTTTGGACCCACCTTCCATGGAATGGGCATCGATGCGCTGGTCCAAGGAGGCGAGTTGGCCGCGGTGCTCCACGGCCAGCTTGAGGAGGTACAAATCGGTGAGGTATTTGGAGGCGGGTAATTGGGGAAACTTTTTGGGGTCGCAAAGCGAGAGGGTGTCGGGCCAGAACTGGTGTCCAGGGAAAGCGCACATTCTACGCAGCAGATCCCTCAGCAGGTGCGGGTCCCCGATTCTTCCCGGGTAGGCAGGGGAGCCCAGAATCCTCAAAAAGGCGTTTTCTGTGAGGGGGCAGGTGGCCCAAGCACGACCAGATTCAGCATGAAACCATCTTTGGGCCCGCTCATGGTGCACATGTTGGGGGTCTCCCAAGGCAATCAGGAGATTCGCATCCAGCAGATGCATGGGCGGTACTAGATTCCCTCTTCCTGCATGATTTTGTGGACCACCGCATTAGTGACCTTGCTTGATTTGCGTGGTTTGAGCACGGGAAAGGAGTGCCGGTTCAATTCGTAAATATCCCGTGAGGCAGGCGGATCCTGAAAGGCAATTTCCCGGGCGAGCGCGTGTTCCAGAATGGCTTTTAGGGTCGTCCCCCTTTTGAGGGCCACCGTCTTGGCCGCCTGCAAAAGAGGATCGGGAAGCTCAATCGTGGTTTTCGTATGGGTTAGTATATGTTTTTATGGGCACTTGTCAATATTCGACCTGGATTGAGCGAAACCAAGACAGGGCTACGTTGGCTCAGCAACCACCGGATTGGTCAACGAGCCGATCTTTTCGATTTCAATCGTGACCGAGTCTCCGGGTTTAAGCCAGCGGGGGGGATTGGAGCCCATGCCGACCCCGTGGGGGGTGCCGGTGAGAATAACCGTTCCGACCGGGAGGGTCGTGCTTCCACTGAGAAACTCGATGATTTGGGGGACGGAGAAGATCATGTCGCCGGTACTCCAGTCCTGCACGGTCTCGCCATTGAGGATGGTGCGAATCTTAAGATTTTGGGGATCGGGGACCTCATCGGGGGTGACCAAGGAGGGCCCAAGCGGACAGAAAGTGTCGAATCCCTTCCCCCGACACCATTGACCTCCGCCAGCATGCTTTTGCCAATCACGGGCACTGACATCGTTTCCACAGGTGTAGCCCAAGACATAGGAAAGGGATTCCTTGGCGGAGACGTTTTTACAGGTGCGGCCGATGACCAGCGCCAATTCGCACTCATAGTCCACCTTATCGCTACGAAGGTGACGGGGGAGAACGATGGGGTCCCCGGGGTTCTGCAGGGTATTGATACCTTTGATGAAGAGGACGGGGTGTTCAGGGAAAGGGGACTTCATCTCCTCGGCATGGCGCCGGTAGTTCAGGCCAATGCAGAGGATCTGGGTTGGGACAATGGGGGCGAGAAGTTTAGCCATCTCCACCCTTTTGCCGGTGGGCTTGAGACCAGAGAACGGATCGCCGTCACATTCGATGGCGGATCCATCGGCCTGCAGGGATCCGTAATGAATGCTCTTTGTGGAATCGAGATAGCGGACAATCTTCACGCAAAAAGAGTGCGCCGAAACCCCATCTGGCTCCAGCCACTAAATAGGGTGTTTAGCTTCCGGAGGGAGAGGACGTAAAACAGCTGATCTCGTGGCCCAAGAGCTGTGAAGCTTCCCTTTTAAAGGTTGGGAGGAACTCCTTGAGCTTTGGGGTTTCGAGCAGATGAAGGGTAGAGCCGCCAAAACCACCGCCGCTCAACCGGGCGCCCAGATGGCCGGGACACTTTTTGGAGGCGGCGCAAAGGTGGTCGAGGGCAGGAATACTATTTTCAAAGTTCACCCGGGAGCTTTCGTGAGATTCGTCCAGAAGCCTGCCCAATCCAAGCCAGCTGCCTTTCTGCAAAAGCAGTAAAGCCTTGCTGACCCGATCCGTTTCGCCGACCACATGAAGGGCCCGGCGATATGTCCGTTCGGGAAGTTTGGCCTTGGCCTGTTGTAAGGCCGCGGGGCTTATCTCGCGAAGAGAGCTGACTCCAAGAAGACGGGCGGCTTCCTCACAGGAGGCCCGGCGCTCGTTGTACTCACCATCGATTAAGGCATGTTTCTCTCCACACGCGGCGATGACAAAGGTGGAGGTGGCGGGAAAAGGGACGGATTCCACCTGCATGGAGCGGAAATCGATAAGCATCAGATGGCCTTTTCTGGCATGAAGGATGGCCATGGGATCGAGAAGACCGCACTTCACCCCGGCATAACGGTGCTCGGCCTCTTGGGAAATTTTGGCCATTTCCATTGTCGGCAGGGAAAAGTTCCAAAGCTTCTGGAGGCAGCGTTGGGTGGCCACGGTCAAAGCGGCGCTGCTGCTTAACCCGGCGCCCATGGGCAGGTTGGAGGAGATTTCGAGGTTAACACCACGCAAAGCGATGCCCCTCTCTTTCACTCCATGGAGTACTCCGAGGATGTAGTTGGTCCACATTCTCTCCGGGGAAGGGGTAAGGTTCTGGATCGATCCCTCCCAGGACTCCTTGAGATCTTTCGCTTCGAAAATCAGGCGGTCATCCGTGCGGATGGAACCTCGCACTTCGGTCGAGAATTCAACCCCCATGGCCAGTACGAGTCCTTGGTTGTAGTCGGTATGATTGCCAAGGACTTCCACCCGACCGTGGGCGGTGCCTGATTGGGGGTTCATGATAAAAAAGGAGGTTGGAAAGGCTTTTCGGGCGATCCGAAAGGTGGGGTTATTACGCAGGCCGAGGTAGTGCGCGGATGTGTTTTAGAACGGAAGATTCATCCGTGGGGGCGAATTTTACTTTGGCGATGTGCCACCATTCGAAGTGGATACTATGGGATTTGGCCGTCACGGGCTTTTCGGGGGCAAGGCTTTCAATTTCCAGAATATCACCGTTGGTGAAAAGTTCGGTGTTACAGCCCCGATCCGGGTAGGGAGCCTCCTTCTCATGGCAGATCCATTTGGCGAAAAAGAGATCGCCCAACTGATAACCGATCCAGCCTTCGGTATGGCGGAAACCGATCTTGAAAGATTTGGTGTCTTTCTTCTGCGAAAGGGTCCACAAATTGCGACCAAGGTGGATCCTGGGGTCTGCTAGGTCGGTATATTTCCAAAGGGTGAGATTTCGGTTGGGTAGGTAATCCTCCATGGAAAACTTGGAGCCCTTGGGAAGGTCGATGGGGTGGGGGACGTGGGCAGGCTGGGGGATGAAGGCGATTCCGCCCTGGTTGAGCACGGTGAGGCACCATGGGCTCACGGGAAGAGCTTTCCCGGTGGAGTTCATCAGGCGGTGCTCGATCTGAATGAGGCCATTGGGGTTCCAGAG
>CAZZMY010000085.1:0-4824 GCA_964655385.1 uncultured Akkermansia sp. | reverse complement strand
TGGCAAAATCCTCCTCACTGAATCGGTGGGATAGATCAAAGTCGTAGTAGAACCCAGCATCCGTGGGTGGGCCGATATCGAGCAGAGCATCGGGCCAGAGACGAAGCACCGCCGTCGCCAACACGTGGGCGGTCGAATGTCTCAGCTCCTCCAGTGGGGTCATTGCCATGGCCACAACCTAGGGAGTTCCCGGCTTCCGCACCAGCCGCCAACCACCGGCCGCATCCCTCACCTCCCACCCGTGCTTGGCTAACTCATCCCGCAGCCGGTCGGACTCCTTCCAATCCTTGGCCTGCCGGGCAGCGTTCCTGGCTTCCGCCAACTTTTGCATCTCCGTGGGTACCGGAACTTCTTGTTCGGTAGCCGGGGAGACACCCAAAACCTTCAGGATACGATCCAGTCCGCCGAGCTCCTTGGCCGACTCGTCCTGCGAAAAACCTTTTTTCTGTTTCTGTTCCAGCTCGCCCACCGCGGTATAGAGGGCTCCCAGCGCCTTAGGCGTCTCCAAATCTTCCCGCAAAGCGTTCCATGCCGGCTGAAAAGATCCCCATCCCTCGCCCCTCCTTCCCTTGGAGGCCTCCTCCAAACCGAGTCGTAAACGACCCAGCCTCTCCCGGCCATGCCGGACGGCCGTCATCGTATCCCAGGAGAAGTTCAACGGTTGCCGGTAGTGACCCGATAAAAGGACCAGCCGCAAATCGGAAGAGTCCCACCCGCGGGAAGTCACATCATCCAGGGTATAGAGGTTCCCCAGACTTTTACTCATCTTGCGGTTTTCCACCAAGAGATGGGAAACGTGAAACCAGTGTCGGACAAAGACTTTCCCGGTGGCCGCCTCGCTTTGTGCGATCTCGTTCTCGTGATGGGGAAAGATCAGGTCGGCTCCACCGCCGTGTAGATCGATCGTTTCCCCAAGGATCTCCATCGCCATCGCACTGCACTCCAGATGCCATCCCGGCCTACCCTTCCCCCAAGGACTTTCCCAAAATACATCGCCATCCTCTTCCTTGTAGGCCTTCCAGAGAACAAAGTCGGCCGCCTGTTCCCGGGCATATTCATCAGCATCCGCCCGACCTGAGGCCCCTTCCTTGACCTCCCGTTCGTCCAAGCGGGAAAGTTTTCCATACGGAACGAAGGATTTGACCCGGAAATAAACCGACCCGCCCGCCTCATAGGCGTGACCGCCCTTGACCAACCTTTCCACTAAATTGATCTGTTTCGGAATAAACTCCGTAGCCCGAGGCTCCTTGGTGGGCTTCTGAAGGCCCAAGGCCTGCCCATCCTTCCAAAAACGGTCAGTCCATCCCTGAGTGAAATCCCCCAGCTTTTGCTTGGCCTCCCGGGCCCCACGAATCGTCTTATCGTCCACATCGGTCAGATTCCGCACGTGCTGAACATTCCCCCCGGCTTCCTGCCACACCCGAACGAGCAGATCCTGCACCACAAAGGTTCGGAAATTACCAATATGGGCAGGCCCATAAACAGTGGGGCCGCAGGCATAAAACTTTAACGCCTTTCCGTCCGCCGCAGAGATCGGCTTCACCGATCTCGATGCTGTGTCGTATAGCCGGACCTCTTCCATCCGCGGAATCTACGCCGTTGAGGACAAAACTTAAATCATTTCTCTGCCATCAGGGAAAACCCTATAAAAAGTTTATGTCCCGGGTCTTAACTTCGCTTTTTTTGATGGTCTTAGCAGGCCTAGAACAGGTGGACTCCCAAACCACCAATACCGCAGTCATTCCCGTGCCCATGCCCAAGCCTGGCTGGATGGAGCGCCACGAATCGATGAATGCCAAGGCCCGACAAGGAAACATTGACCTGATCTACATCGGAGACTCCATTGTTCAGCGCTATGAAGGAGTTGGAAAACCTGTCTGGAACCACTATTACGCCCCGCGGAAGGCTCTCAATCTTGGAATCAGTGGGGACCGGACCCAGCACGTCATCTGGCGGCTCGACCATGGCAATCTGGACGGGATCTCTCCCAAGCTCGCCATCGTCATGATCGGACAAAATAACGGAGGACATAATACCGCGGCTGAGATTGCCGAGGGGGTGACCGAGGTGGTGAAAAGAATCCGCACCAAACTACCCAACACGAAAATCCTTCTTCTCGGCATCTTTCAGAGACGGGAAAAGCCCACGCCCGAACGAGCCGTTTTGGCCGAGGCCAACGAAACCATTTCGAAACTGGCTGACGCCTCCACGATCTATTACTTGGATATCAACTCGGTTTTTGTCCAACCTGATGGCACGATCCCCTCATCCATTATGCCTGATTTCGAACATCCCAGTGAACTCGGCTTCCGACGTTGGGCCGAGGCCATTGAAGCCAAGGTGGCCGAACTCATGGGGGATCAGCCCATCCCGGCCATGCCTTAAACGATGGAATTCTCCTCCCTTCACCACGCCCTCGCGACCGCTTTTTCCATGGGGATGGTGGTTCTGCTCAGTCCGGAGGTCTTTGTCCTGGCTCTGGTCATGGCCGCCCACAAAAATCGGGCCCGGCTCAACTCCATCGTTTTCTTTCTCGGCTCATCCATCGGCCTCCTCTTGGCAGTGGGAGTCGGTTTTTGGATCACCCCCAGTGCGACCCCGGGTGGGGAACACCCCTCCTGGACCCATTTTGTGATACGGGCCAGCATCGGAACCGCCCTTCTGTGGGTGGGCATCTACCGGACATGGCAATTCCTGACCGGTCAGGATGAGGCTAAGCCGAAATCCAAACCCTCCCCCTCAGGGCTAAAGGCTAAATTCCTCGCCTTCTTCCCCTCCCTGGACACAAATTCCGATTCGCCCATCAACCTTCACTATCTTTCCAGCACTTTCCTGATTGGACTCCTCACCACTGGACTCCACCCCAAGACCTCGATTCTCGCCATTACCGTCGGTCACCAGATCAGCCGCGCCGAAGGCAATCTGGCCAAAGTTTCGGCTTTCGCCCTTTTCACCGTTCTATCTCTTCTGCCGGTGATCATTCCTCTTCTCTTGGCCCTCTTTCGTCCCGAGGCAGGACCCGCCATCAAACAAAAGTGCTCCGATTTTCTGGAGAAGAACGGCCGTTGGATGGCCGCCCTGATCTGCTTTGCCTTTGCCATCGTTCTTTGGAAAGACGCGCTGACCGCCCTGCCCCGATAGTTCAATCACCAAATCGTTTTCACCAACTTGCTCCCCACGATCATGGTGTCGCGGGTAATCAGTGGCAGTCGGTATTTCCGGGCGGTCGCAACGATGACGCGATCAAACGGATCCCCATGGGGAAGCGGGAGTCTGGTGGCCTCCAAAGCAATGGCTGCATCCAGAGGCACCAGCGTGATGCGAGATGCGATTTCACCTAAAACCGTGCCTGCAGGTTGGGAAACTTTGATCCGCCCCCTTTCGAGGAGAACCGCTAACTCGTACAGGGAGAAGTCGGAGATCGCGATCTCCTCCGGGTCACAAGATTCCAAGGTCCTTCTGGATTCTTTTCCTAATCTTGCGGGGTCACCAAAAACCAAGGGAACCGCGTGCGTATCCAGTAATACCTTCAAATTCCGTACTTCCAGTTTTTCTCTGGTAAGGTGGGACGGATCAAATCATACGACGTCGACTGAAACACGCCCTTCATGCAACCCAAGAGGGCGGAATCAGCTTTTTTGTGAGCCGATAGGGTCAGATCCCCTTCCCTGGTCTTAATGAGGACCTTTTGTCCCGCCATGGCCGCCTGCCGATATTTGGGGAACTCCCTGAGGAGCCCGCTGACATTAGTTTGCATGTCGAATAACTTGTCAAACATTGATCCTCTGTCAAGTGACCAGGAATTGGCTCCTCCCTGTCCTTTGGTTAATATGTGGAATGTCCGTATCCCCGCTTTCCATTCCGATTCGATCTCGACGTTTGCGCCGGACCGCTGGAATCCGCCGCCTTTTCTCTGAAACCGAGGTCTCTCCATCTCACCTTGTCGCCCCCCTTTTCGTTATCGAGGGTCAGGGCAAACCAGAGCCGATCCCGAGTCTCCCAGGCCACTTCCGTTTTACAGTGCCCGGCTTGCTTCGCGAGGCCACCCGACTCGCCCGTCGCGGGGTGGGTGGGATCGCCATCTTCCCGTGCCTCGCCCAAAAGCTTCGCACCCCGAACGCCAAAGAGGCTCTCAATCCAAAGGGACTGGTCTACCGAGCACTCCGCTCACTGAAGAAGGAACTCCCTGATTTTCCGGTTTTCGCGGACGTGGCGCTCGACCCCTACACCTCCCATGGACACGACGGAGTTCTAAATCGATCCGGCAAGGAGGTGGACAACGACGCCACCGTTCGTCTTCTCATGAAACAGGCGGTCCTTCTGGCAGATGCGGGGGCTGATTTTGTGGCCCCCTCCGATATGATGGACGGTCGGATCGGTCACATTCGAAAGGCTCTTGATCAAGCCGGCTTTACCGAAACCGGAATCCTTTCTTATGCCGCCAAGTTTGCCTCCTCTCTTTATGGGCCCTTTCGCGACGCCGTAGGCAGCGCTCAATCCGCTGGTACCTACTCTTTGGATAAGCGCGGCTATCAGGGGGACCCTGCGAATCGGAACGCAATTCTCCGGGACGCCCTTCTAGACGAGAAAGAGGGTGCTGATGTCCTTATGGTTAAACCAGCAGGACCTTACCTCGATATACTTCGGGATCTTCGCGAGAACAGTCGCCTCCCCTTGGCCGCCTATCAGGTATCGGGAGAGTACGCTCAGATCCACGCCGCGGCGCAAAAGGGTTGGGTGGAACTTCGTAAAACACGTGATGAATCCCTTCTGTCCATCCGCCGTGCTGGCGCCGACATCATCTTTACTTACTTTGCGAAAGAT
>CAZZMY010000084.1:0-4854 GCA_964655385.1 uncultured Akkermansia sp. | reverse complement strand
TCGTACAACCGGAAATAGTTCTGGATCGTGATCGTCGCCAAGGTCTGCGTCTCCCGGTCGATCTGCACTCCCTCCTTCGCCTCCACCGCCTGATGCAATCCGTCGCTCCATCGCCGACCGGGCATCAATCGACCCGTGTATTCATCCACGATGACCACCTTGTTCTCCTGCACCACGTAATGGACATCCTTCTCAAACACGCAATACGCCCGCAGAAGCTGGCTGATGTTGTGAATCCGTTGGCTCGCCTCCTCATAATCCGCCTGCGCCGCTTGCTTGGCCTTCAGCTTCTCCTCCGCACTCAGCGAGGCGTTCGTTTCGATGTCATGGTTCTTGGTGATCAGGTCCGGCACGAGAAAGAAGTTCGGATCGGACGGGTTTAGGAATGTTCTGCCCATCTCCGAAAGATCCGCTTCGCTGTTCCGCTCATCGATGGAGAAGTACATCTCCTCCTTCGTCTTGTAGAGCTCCGTCCGCCTTGTGTCCTGGTACATCTCCAGTTCGGCATCGTCGATTGCCCGCCTGGTTCCCGGATCTTCCTGGAACTTGAGCAGCAGCTTGTTTCGGGGCGACCCCATCTTCACTTTGAACAACAACCGGCCGGCTCCCTGCAGATCCCCCTTCTCCACCTTTTCCTTCGCCTGGTTGGCCCAATCGGTGCACAGCCCGTTCTGCTTCCGCACCAGCGACTCAATCGACGACCGGTACTTGTCAAACTGATGGGTCGAAACCGTCACCGGGCCGGAAATGATCAGCGGCGTCCGCGCCTCGTCGATCAGGATGCTATCAACCTCGTCGATGATCGCATAAAAATGACCGCGCTGGACCTGATCTTCCGGAGTCGTCGCCATGCCGTTGTCCCGCAGATAATCAAAGCCGAACTCGGAGCAGGTCCCGTAGGTGATGTCGCACGCATACTGCGCCCGCCGCTCCGCCTGGGTCTGCCCATGCTGCAGACATCCCACCGTCAGTCCCAGTTCGCGATACACCTCGCCCATCCACTCCGCATCACGTGCGGCCAGATAGTCGTTCACCGTGACCACATGCACTCCCTTCCCGGAGAGCGCGTTGAAATACGTTGGGAGGGTCGCCACCAGGGTTTTTCCCTCTCCCGTGGCCATTTCCGCGATCCGCCCGGAATGCAGCACCATCCCGCCGATCAACTGCACATCGAAAGGGATCATCTCCCACAAAATCTCCTGCCCACGCACCCGAATCTTTCTTTTCTCCTCAGTAAACCGCCGGCAGCAGTTCTTCACCACGGCAAAGGCCTCGGGCAACAACTGATCCAGCGTCTCCCCTTTGCTCAACCGGTCCCGGAACATGGCGGTTTTCCCGCGGAGTTCCTCCATGGAGATCGGTCGCAGGGCCTCTTCGTGCCGGTTGATTTCAGCCACCATGGGGGTCAAACGCCGGACCTCCCGCTGATTCTGCGTCCCCAAGATTTTCTTTAAAACCCATCCAATCATGAACTTCCCATCCTATCCCAAACCCTTTTATCTTCCAGCCCTAAGCTCCCCCACCTCCCCTGTTCATAAAAACTCACCTCTTTCCCATATTCATAATCCCATATCCGACTCCCTCCTCTTCTTAATCCTAATCTTCACCTTAATCTCTTTCAGTAATGACCTCCTCATGCAATACCGCCCCATCCACCCCGTGATGTCTGAGCATCAACTTTGGAGCCCCATCCTTTCTTTCCGCGGATCCCTCTAAAAACCCCCCCACCACCTTCACATAAATCTGTTCCGGATCCTTTCGATCCTTTGGCCATCCGGCGGCATGGGCATCGGTCGTCGGACCACACCCAAACTCCTTGAGACCCGTCTTGGGATCCACCGATACGTACTGCCAATGCCGATCCCCGCAGATCACCACCATCTTCTCTTTGGCGCAGAACTCCCTTAACTCCTTCCCCTCATGCCCAAAAACCTGGTTGGCATGATTGTCGCTCTTGTTATCCCGGTCCGGCCCCACCAGGGGGGTAGGGGTGATCAGCACCCGGAACGTCGCGTCGGATGCCGCCACTGTCTCCTTGAACCATTTTTTCTGTTCCTCACCCCAGATCGATTTTTTGGGACCATCTTTCATGTTGTTCGGACTCCGGAAGTCGCGCCCCTCCGGCATCCAGATCTGCAAATCCTTCCCCCACCGCACCGTCCGATACGTCTTTTCACCCATTCCCACCTGCTCCCGAAACACGGCTTGCCCCTCCTGAAAGGTGAAATCCCCCATGAACTTTGTCTTCATTGTCGGCCAACAGTCGTTCATCCACGTGTCGTGATCGTCCTTCATGAAATACCCGCCCAATCCCGCCGTCAGTCTTTTCTGGCTCGGCATGCCCGCAGTCTGCTGCCACATCCATCGGGCTAAGGGCAGACTCTTAGCCCACGAGTCGTAGTACAGGTTGTCACCCGTATGCACATAGAAATCGGGGTGCAATGCCAGGATCGCCCCGTGAATCTTCCACCCCTCATTATGTAAATCGCGGTCGAAATAGTCCTGACATGTCATCACCGCAAACTTCACCGCTTCTTTTGTGGCTGCCGAGGGAGCTGTTCGGAATCTCCCCCCAATCACACTGGAAACTTTTTCCTGCTCCGAGGCCCTTCCCTCCACTTTCACCTCATACGCCTGGCCTGGCTGCAGACCGTTTAACTTCTGCTGACGGGTGAAATCTTTTTTTGCATCCACCTCGGCCCAAGACGTCTCTTTCCACTCTTTCTCCCCTTCTTTTCGATAAAGCACCCGGGTCTGACCTGATGCCCCTAGCGCTGCACCTTGAAGGTTTTCCATCGTCGCATCCTTCGGAAAAGCAACCAACGGCGTGATATCCGGTCGGTCTTCTATGTTTTTGTTTCTCTTTCTTCCTCCGTAAGTCACCTCGGGAAGTGGACCATCCACACTTGCTGGTTTTTCATTTTGGGTTAGCCGGGTCCAGACAATGCACGAGTTTGTGTTCACCTCGCAGATCTTGATCCCCGTCGCCTGATACACTCCGCCCGCCTGCACCCATCCCCCCATCAGCATCATCAGGAGGAAAACTCTCATTCCACCCATCCTCCCCCGATCCACTTCCCCCCTCAACCCCATCTTCATACCGCCCCCAGCCCCAATCCCTGACTACCTGGTTACAGTTTTTTCCCCACTCCAAAGGCCAGGCTCATCGCTGGCGGTAAACGCCCGCACGTTCACAATTAAAGGAATGCTTCTGGAAAAGGCTCCCACCGTCTGGACCGAGGTCGCAGCCACCCGTCCGCTTACCATCACTTTAGAGCCGGAACTCACAATCACATCATAGCTGGCTGCTGCGGCCACAGGTTGCCAGGTGATTTGAACTCGTCCGGCTGCATCCTGCTTGGCGGTCACCCCCACAGGCGCGGCCAAAACCTTGGTTGCCACGAGCGTTCCCGCCAATCTGACCGAACCCGAGGCAGCGCCATATCCATCGACCGCGATCCAATATTTCGTCCCCGCTGTTGCGGAGAAAGAGACTTTGCTGGTTCGGTCTGTTGTCGAGACGTCATCATTTGAGGCAACCGCTCTTAGCGCATTCACTGCGCCCCCCGTATAAACGCCAAGGAGGGTGTCAAAGTTAGATCCGGTTGTCACCACCGTGAGTTTTCCGCTGGCCGGGGCCACCCAAGAATACCATATCGATTTCCCGCCTGCCCGACCAGCGTGACTGGGCTCCCCCGCCTCCTTGGTCGCCCCTACATTGGAGCCCGTCATGGCGAAGCTTGTTCCCGAGCAGACCGTCGCCGAGCCAAAAGCATCGTTGGCCACGCTGGCCCCAGCTAGATTCCCGATGATGCTGACATTGCCGGCCGCCCCGCTCTTGCCGTCCACCGCGATCCTATAAACCGTGCCGGCCACCGCTTGGAAGGTGACCTGACTATCGGTTACTCCGGTCGTACGGTTATCATTCGCGGCCACCGGGGTCAAAGCTCCCACCGAACTACCCGTATACACGGCCAACACCGTGTCAAAGGCCGACCCAGCCGTTCCAATCGTCGCACTTCCCGTGCTGGGAGCTGTCCAAGCGTACCAAACGGATTTGGCTGGGGCTTGGCTCGCATGTGAAGGTTCTCCGCTTTCTGAGGTGCCGTTGAGATTGTTTCCCGCGCTCGTCCATGAACTTCCCGCCAACGAGGTGCCCGATGCAAAATTGTCATTCGCTGGACGGACCGGCGTCGGATTATTGGTCGCGCCGAGGGCCTTGGCCAGATTCAGGCGTCCCGAGCGCGTTTTCCCCGCCAAAGCCGAAACCGCATCCGTACCGTTCATGAGGCGCTGGATCAGGCTGACATACGCGTCCGCGGGATACTGGGCCGTCAGGAGGGCCAACACTCCGGAAACGTGCGGGGTGGCCATCGAGGTTCCACTGTAGACGGCATAAGCCGAGTCCGAGGAGGAGACCGAGGAGTAAATTCCATCCCCGGGAGCTGCGAGGTCGACCGTCGTGCTGCCGTAATTGGAAAAGGAGGCCAGCCCGTCGGTCCGTGTGGTCGCCGCCACCGACACAACATTGTCCTGTGGATAGTTGGCGGGATAGGAGGCGATGGCATCGTTGTTGCTCGACTCGTTGCCCGCCGCCGCCACCAGAATCACGCCGGCCGCTCTCGCCCGATCAATCGCCGCCGACATGCTCGCCCCATATCCCCCGCCACCCCAGCTGCAGCTGAGGACCTTGGCACCTTTCAGCCGGGCATAGTCGATGCAGGTGATGGCATCGCTGTCGGTTCCGCTTCCCGTTGAGGAGAGAAATTTGCAGCCCATGAGTTTCACGCCCCAAGCCACCCCGGTGACCCCCACTCCGTTGTTGCCCACCCCGCCGATCGTTCCGGAGCAGTG
>CAZZMY010000083.1:0-5031 GCA_964655385.1 uncultured Akkermansia sp. | reverse complement strand
AAAGCCGGAAAGCCTAAGGCTTTCTGCCGAGCAAGCCGCCCAAAGATCCGGGCTTTTTACCCTCATCGGACGAAGGTGCAGAAGGGGAAGAATGACCGGATCCCCCTTGTTGACGGCGAGCCGCCGCCTTTTCGGGATCCACTTCCATCTCGATATGGCCTTTCACGCTCGCTCCATCGTTGATCACCACACGGGGCGCACGAATATCACCTACCACATAGCCTCCGTTGACGATCTCCACCTTCTCTTTGACCGAAATATTTCCAATCACTCCGCCGGCGATGTTCAGGTTCCCGGCATCCAAATCGGCTTTCACCAGACCGCTGTCCCGGATCATCACCGAGGTCTCGATCTGGACTTTCCCCTCCACGGTCCCCTCAATCACCAAGGGCTCGGATCCTTGAATCTCACCCTTAATGGTGACGGTTTTGCCAATAACGGTCTGTGAGGTTTCGTGTATCATTTTTACGTATTTACCTGTGAATAAGCTGGTTCCTTATATTCGTTGTTCGCTCCGTTAGCGTCAAGAAACCATGCCCAGACTTCGCCCTAAGACGATTTTTTTCTGATGGTTACCCGCCAGGCATGCGCCCCATCCGGTCTCACCCGATCCTCGTAGCGACACCGCACGGCCTCCAACACTTCCCAATCCGATCCAAAGGCTCCGGTAATCTGTGGCAAACTCAAACGCCGGGGACCCGGGGGCCGTGTCTCCAATTCACTGAAACAAAGGAGATGAAGTTTACCCCCGGGGGACAAAACCTCGGCCAATCCCGTGACATACACCGCCTGCTCCTCATCCGAGAAGGTGTGAAAAAGGGCGCAGTCCAGGATGGTCTCGGCCTCCAATCCTGAATCCTCCAACCGCAGCGCGTCCCCGAGAACGAACTCCGGCGGTTGGACCAATGCCTCCCTCCCCGCCTTTTCCCTGGCCCGCCGCAGAGCCTCTTCCACGGCATCCAGACCCACCACCCGATATCCGGCTCGCGCCAAAGCGATCGCGTTGTCCCCCGTACCACAACCGATATCCAGCACCGGGGAGACAAAAGCCCCCTGCTCGATCAGATGGTGGACCTCTGCTTGCGGACGATCAATCTGCCACGGGGGGATTCCCTCGGCATACATCGACTGAAACTCCCGGGCCGGAACCCCCTGGGGAAAGTTTTGCTCCGTCATTCCTTGATCCTAACAGAGGCGAAAAACCGGGGAATCCCCATTCCCACTTCGCCGATGCGGAAACTTACAAAAATTCTATGCGGCCAGAAGGCCGGAGAACTCCTCGGAATTCATCTCAAACAACAGTTCGTAAACTTCGGCTACCCCTCCCGAGAAATGTGCCGCCGCCGAAATGGCCATCTGCCGTATCGCCGCAAATCCCTCCACTTCGCCCGAGGCATCCCGAAGGGGGATAAAATCAATTCGATAGGCAGAACCACGATTTTTTGCCTTCCTGCCGGCCACACGAAACTCCGCGCTGCATCCGTTTCCCGAGGATAAGTTACGCAATACCCCGCCCATCTCTTTGCGGGCATGACGCAAACCACGCCATAGCTCATCCACGGGAGAACCCACCAAAGATCTCTGTACGCCTGCAGTCCACCGAATCCTTAACTCCCGATCCACTAAAGCCACCGTATGACCTGAGTTCTTGAGAGCCTCAATGATCAAAGATTGGATGTTTTTCATCTCTACTTTTCTATAATTTGCTTAATTGTCTTTGCTTGCAATATTTTAAACTTGGTTATTAACAATTTTATATACCTGTCCTTTAGTGCTTTGCATAATAAATGCGCGGAAATGTTTTACTACAAATAGGTGCTAAGTTTTTGAATCAACCTTTCACCCTCAGACCCTTTCCTTCAGGATATGGGGGTGAAGTTGGCTTCTCCTCAACCCCAAAAATTTTCCTTGGACTGATTTTCATGTTCTCCCCCGTCCATGTCCCCGTCGGTATGCTTTTGGCTCACTCCCTACCCGGAGGTCCACTAACGGCTTTTACGGCGGGAGTGGTCAGCCATCTCCTCCTAGACGCCCTTCCGCACGGGGATACCGGCATCGGTCACTGGGTCGCCTCCGCGCCCACCCGAAAAATTCGACTCCAGAGAATCCTGCCCATGTCGGCCGCCGACCAGATGATAACCCTCTGCCTTTTTCTCGTGCTGATCCGATCCCCCTTTTTTCAACACGACTCTTTCGTCCAACTTCTCGCCGGAGCCGCCGGCTCGGTCTTCCCCGACTACGTCACCGGAGTCCGGGATCTGCTTCCCCGCCCACCCGCCTGGCTGGAAAAGCTGCACCGCCTGCACGACCGCTGCCATTTTCGGGGTCGGGACCCGTTCACAATCGTCACCGGACTCCTATTCCAAATCGGCCTGGTCTTGGCCTTTCTCTACCTCGCCTTTCGTACCTGAAGCCGGGCCAAAGCCCGGCTTCCACAAATTAGTCAGGCAGGATTCGAAGGAAGGTCTGGACGATCTCCACCGAAGTTTTCTCATCCAAATACCCCATCGGCCGTAAACCCTGCCGGTGAATGGGGCGGAGGAGATCACACGCCACCGTCCACTTCTTGCCACCCAGAGAGAGTTGCACCCGCAGCGGTGTCATCGCCATCGACTCCTTCAAGGGACATACCAAAACCGTGGGCAAAGCCGTTAACTTGGGGTTTTGCAGGCAAACCAGATTGGGCTCATCTCCCTCCCGAACGGAGCTGCAGAGTTCAAGCCTCATCAACCGGAAACTCCCCGTGAACCCTCAAGGTCTCTTCACAGACTTTCGTGGTGTAAGCCTGGTTGGCCTCCTCATAAAAAACAGCTCTCTCCCGCCGTTCGGCCTCCTCTCGCAGCAATTCCTCCACAAAAGTGGATTTTGGACTGTCCCCACGCATCTTTTCTAATAACTCCAGCGCCACCCAACCCAACGTTATGGTTCCACGACTAGGCGACTTTTTAGCGATTTTTAACACGCCACAAAGTCGCATAGTTACTCTCGGATTTCAAGTGGAGCTTTGTTCTGGAAACCGGGCTCCGGATCAAACTCGAAAACCGATATCGATTATCCCTAGTTTTTACTGTATTCTATTTAAATGCTCTCCAACTACATCAACCGGGAACTGAGCTGGCTGGAATTTAACCAGCGGGTGCTGGAGGAGGCCCAGGATCCCACCCAACCCCTGCTCGAAAGGCTCAAATTTCTCACGATCGTCAGCTCCAACCTTGACGAATTTTTTGAAATCCGAGTTGCCGCCCTAAAACAACTGCTGGAAAACCGCAGCGACGCCCACGGCCCCGACGGTCTCCGCCCGCGGGACTCCCTCCTCGCCGTCCATGAACGCGTCCAAAAGATGGTCGCGGACCAATATTTGCTGCTCCACCAAACCCTTCTTCCCGCCCTCGCCGAATCCGGCATCCACCTTCGCGCAATCCGCGATCTTACCGAAAACCAACTGTCATGGGCCCAGGAAACCTTCCGCCGCGACATCCTCCCCATCCTTACTCCACTGGCTGTCGACCCCAGCCACCCCTTCCCCCAGCTCCTGAACAAATCCGTCAACTTGGCCATTCTGTACTCCAAACCCGGTTCCCAGGAATCCACCCGCCACGCCTTCGTTCAGGTTCCCCGCGGCATTCCCCGCCTGATCAACCTTCCCCCAACCCACCCCGAGCAGCAGGAATTCCTGCTTCTATCGGAACTCGTTCGCCACTTTGTCGGCGAGGTTTTTCCCGGAATGAAAATCCACGGGGCTTGGCCCATCCGGATCACCCGAAACAGCGAACTCTATATCGACGAGGAAGAGGCGCAGAATCTTCTCCTCACCATCGAGGAGGAACTCCAGAAACGGAACCGCGGCGCCGCCGTTCGGCTTGAAATTCCCGCCGACTGCCCCGCCGAACTGGAAACCTTTCTCCTCAGCCATCTTCAACTGCTTCCGGAGGATGCCTACCGGGTTGCCGGACCGGTCAATCTCACGCAGATCTTTGCCCTGACGGAAGCGGGCCGGAATCAACCCGGATTGCGCGACCCCTCGTTCACCCCGGCTCTGCCTACTTCGCTCCCCGGAGGGCCAGCGGATTTTGAGGCCATACGCCAACGAGACATCCTTCTCCATCACCCCTACGAAAGTTTCAACCCCATCGTTTCTCTCCTGGAGCATGCGGCCACCGATCCTTCCGTCCTTGCCATCAAAATGACCCTCTACCGCACCAGCGGCGACTCTCCGGTTCTTAACGCCCTCATTGCCGCCGCCCATAACGAGAAACAGGTCACCGTCTTGGTCGAGCTCAAGGCCCGCTTTGATGAAGCCAACAATATCGCCTGGGCCAAAAAAATGGAGGAGGCCGGCATCCACGTCGTCTACGGACTCGTGGGCCTCAAAACCCATTGCAAAATGCTCCTCCTCGTCCGCCGCGAGGAAGGCCACCTTCGCTCCTATCTCCACCTCGGGACCGGCAACTACCACCCCCGAACGGCCCGCCTTTACACCGACTTCAGCCTGCTCACCTCCCGTCCGGCGCTCACCTCCGAAGCCGCCTCCCTCTTCAACGTCCTTACCGGTATGTCGGAGACCGCCCACTTCGACGAACTCCTGGTCGCTCCTTTCAATCTTGCCCCCCGCCTTCTCGAATTGATCAACCGCGAACGCGCCAACAGTCGCACCGGCCGGCCCTCGGGTATCTTCATCAAGGCCAACGGCCTCGTGGACCAGGAAATCGTCGACGCCCTTTATTCCGCCTCCCAGGAAGGCGTGCCCGTCGATCTTCTGGTCCGGGGCATCTGTTGCCTCCGCCCCGGCTTGCCGGGCATCAGCGAAAGCATTCGGGTCCGCAGCATTGTCGATCGCTTCCTCGAACACAGCCGGATCTATTGTTTCACCAATGGCGGCGATCCACTCATTTTTCTCGGGAGTGCCGATCTCATGCCCCGCAACCTACATCGGCGCGTCGAGGTGGTCTTTCCTATCCTCGATCCAGAACTTCGCCGCCAGTTCATCGAAACCATCATCCCCGCTTATCTGGCCGACAACGTCAAAACCCG
>CAZZMY010000082.1:0-5082 GCA_964655385.1 uncultured Akkermansia sp. | reverse complement strand
TCGGGAGCGTTCCCGGACTGGTCGCCATGGCCGGCGACGGAACCAACGACACGCCCGCTTTGGCCTCCGCTGATCTCGGTATCTCCCTCGGCAGCGGAACCGATGCGGCCAAGGAAGCCGCCGCTGTCGTGGTGTTGAAAGGCGACATCGCCGGTGTGGCCCGCGCTTTTCTCATGGGACGCGCCACCGTTCGGGTCATTCGTCAAAATCTCTTCCTGGCCTTCGCCTACAACGCCCTGGCGCTCCCCGCCGCCGCCGGCCTATTTATCTCTTCGACCGGTTGGGCTCTCTCGCCCACTTGGGCGGCGACCTCCATGGGTCTCTCCAGTCTCCTGCTCACGGCCAACGCCCTCCGCCTGCTCCGCTTTCAGCCCTAAGCTAGGTAGGGGCGATTATCCCTAATCGCCCGCGCTCAACACCCAACACGGTTCGTTACGGATAACGAACCCTACCAAGCTGGAAATTTCAGGTTAATGCGCAACGGTATGGTCGGCCGACCCGGCCGTACCCGAAGTTCAACCGTGGTAGGTTCAAATTACTGGTAGGGCGGGATCGATGATCCCGCCGCGGGAACCTCATCGAGGTTGCCCAGCCAGCGGTTGATTTTTCCAGGCTTGGTAGGAGTCGCTCCCTTCCACCTTCTGCGAAAACCCAAATCCTAATCTTCCGGCTGATGATCCGAATTGTGATCAGGGCAGTGTAAGGCTTAGGATGATTACCCCATGAGAGCCTTTGTCCTCCCATTTTTGCTCTCGGCGATTCTCTTCGTTACCAACGGCATTTCGCAGGCCGAATCCATCCAAAAAGGATCGCTCCGCCCACAAGAGCAACCACCCGCCACGGCTCAAATCGTCAAAATCGGATTTTATCCCGTTTCCGTCCATCAGTTGGATGTCGCCAACAGCACCTACTACATCGACACCTATGTCTGGCTCCGTTGGAAGGGGGAGATCGATCCGACCAAAACCATCGAATTCGTCAACATGGTCGAAGACTGGGCGCGGCAACTCTCCTTCCTGCTTCCGAAACCCAAGCAGCAAGCAGACGGCTCCTTCTACCAAATCATGCGGTTGGAAGGCCGCTTCAACCAACCCTTCTCCCTCTCGGACTACCCGCTCGACCAGCAGCGTCTCAGCATCAAGGTGGAGGACCAAACCTACGGCATCGACCGGCTGGCCTTTGTCATCGACACGAAAGACAGCGGGGTGGGTGACCTCGTGCGAATCCCGGGCTGGAATCTCGAGGGTTGGAAAGCCGAGACCTTTGCCCACGACTACCAGACCGACTTTGGCGACAAGGACACACCCCAGGTTTACTCCATGGCACGCTTCAGCATCCAAATCTCCCGACCCGTCAGCTTCTTTTTTTGGAAGCTCCTCCTTCCCCTGTTCATGGTTATCGTCGCGGCCATCGCGGCCCTTTTGATCCGACCCCAACTGCTCGGAGAACGGGCGGCCCTGCCGGCGGCCGCACTTCTTTCCGCCATCTTCCTGCAGAAAAGTTACTCCGACTCCCTGCCCGACCTCGGTTACCTCGTCCTGATGGACCAAATCTACCTGATCGCTTACCCGCTGATTATCCTGACGCTCATCCGGGTGATCTACGCTTACTTGCAGGTGGAAGATGCCAAAATTGACCAGATCCGGGCAGTCCATCGGACCGATCTCCGGCTCCTGGCCCTGCTCCTCGCGATTTCCATCGTGGGCGTAGTCTTGATCGTCGCGTTACGTTGATTTTCAGCATTAGCTCTACAGCTTTTTGCTTTTGATTGAGGTGAGGCGGGCTCATCGACTCCGCCCTACCGGTTTTTGACCCTACATCATCTCGGGTCGCGCTGAAGGTAGATGCGAATCAAACTTTGCGGCAACGCCGCAGGGCCAACAAACTTCCCAAGCCCAAAGCGATCAGAGAAAGTGAAGACGGTTCCGGAACCGCCGCATTATCGATCTGCGCAGGATTTGTCACCGTCGTTTGGGATCCCGCATCGTTCACGTTGTACTGTGCCACCGCCGTACCCGGCAGAGTCGCTCCATCGCCGGCGACGGTTCCATAAGCGGGATCCCGCAACGTCCAGTTGTCGGACTCAAAATTGGAACCCCGGGCAATGACTTTGTCGATTTGCGATCCGCTCTGTACAAAGAAATTGATATAGGCGTACTTCTCAGCGCTATTACCGCCCCGGTTGCTCCCCGTGTTTGGATTGCCGTTATAGCTGGCACTCAACCCGTTCAGAACGGAGGAAGTAAAAGTAAAGATTTTGGTCGCCCCGCTATAAAAATCCAAAATATTTCCGGCGTCCCCCGCCGACCACCACATGCCGAAATAAGAAACCCCGGTCCTTAGGGTCAAAATAGTCTGCGTGCTGTCGTTGGAAAACGCATAATTTGAGTTATTGGCCCCACCATACACATCGACCGGATTGACCCTCACGCTGCTGAAGGTTCCCGTGCCACCCCACCCAGTCCAGCTGACATTGGACTTCGTCCCGGTTCCGATGGAATTGAAATCATAAGTATAGCTGCTCGCTACCGGTGAGCTCATGACCCCGGCGGCCTCATAAGTCACGACCATGCTGGAAGCAGCATGGGAAAGAGTTCCCCCAACCGCCACAAGGGTGAAGGCAAAAGCCAGAATCTGGTTAATTCTTAATTTTCCCATCAACCTTAAACGTAGCGGCAATGATCTAAAATTCTACACGTTTTTTTTCCAAGATATTCTTTCTTTATATACTTACAATTTAAGTACTTACGCAAATAATTTGCCCCTAAAAACCTCTAAAATAAAATGCCTAAGAAGGAAAGTTGGTCAATACGTCCACCCGAACAATTTCCAACCATCGTTCGGACGCTGGGATCCGTCGGGGGAATCCATCATGTTATTGCTGAAAGTCGGTGCCGTGCCCCTCTCCTGAATCACCTCCTGATACGCAGGTTTGTTGGGACTCGCCGGATTGACTGAATCCCAACCGCGGTTGGCCATGACCACAAACATGCCCACATCCGGACTGTTGTCCTCGTCCCGGATCACACTTCTCGCCTGCTCTTCCTCCGGATTCGCCACCGATTTCTGCACCTGGTCATTTCCCTTCGAACTCGAGGAGGAGGAAGCCGAACCGCCGGAATTGACCGTGCGGGCTCCGTCCAACGGACTTTTCTTGGCGGGAACCTGCTTCACTGCGCCGCCGGCGGTTGCATCGTTGGTTTGCGCCTGCACCACCCCGAAGAAGGGAAACAGAGCCACCATAAATGTGACCAGATATCGCATATCTCTATGTTAACTCCCGTTTTTTCACGGTCAAACCGCCCTTCCCTCGACAAACCATCGCCGCTGGGCACGATTTGGACGTGCGGATCCTTGCTCTCGACCCCTCCCTCCGTGCCACCGGCTATGCCGTTCTCGAAGGCACGGCCGAAAAACCTGTCGTCCTGGCCTCCGGCACCATCAAAAACCCGGCCTCCCGCCCCTCCCATGAGTGCCTGATTGAAATTCACGACCGCCTGCACGACCTCATCCAACAACATTCCCCCGAGGCCCTCGCCATCGAGCTCATCATCTACGTCCAGAACACCCGCACAGCCGTCATCCTCGGAGCCGCCCGGGGCGCGGCACTTCTGGCCGCCGCCCGTGGCGGCCTGACCATTCACGAATATCCCCCCAAGCTGGTAAAAAAATCTGCCACCGGAAAAGGCGCCGCCAAAAAGGAGCAGGTTGCCTTCATGACCCGCGCCCTCTTTGGCCTGCGCCACAACCCCGCACCCGACGAGGCGGACGCCCTCGCCGTCGGCCTCACCCACCTGCGCCGCTCCGCCTTTTCCTCGCGGCTGGTTCCGGCAGACTCCTGAGATGATCTCTTTTCTCGAGGGCACCTTGGACGAAGCCTGGCCCACGCGCGCCGTCATCAACTGCCACGGCCTCGGCTACGAAGTTCTCATCCCCGTCACCACCTACGACCGCCTCCCCGCACCCAAGGAAAAAGTCCGGCTCCTTACTCATCTCGTGGTCCGGGAGGACGACCACACGCTGTACGGCTTCTTCACTCCCGGGGAACGCGATCTCTTCCGCCTCCTGCTTCACCACGTCTCCGGAGTTGGCCCCAAAACCGCCCTCTCGATCCTCGCCAGCACCACGCCCGCGACCGTCCGCGATGCCGTGGCCACGGGTGACACCACCACCTTGGCCAAACTCAAGGGTCTCGGCAAAAAGACGGCGGAAAGAATCGTCCTCGAACTGCGGGACAAACTTCCTGCACTCGACGCCCTTGCCGGAGGAGCTCCCTCCAAGGGATCCCCCGCTCCGCTGGCGGGAAATTCCCAGGACGCCCTCCTCGCCCTCCTTGCCCTTGGATACAAATCGGCCGAAGCACAAAAAGCCCTCGCCGGCCTTGACTCTTCCCTCCCCTCCGGCGATCTCGTCCGCGAAGCACTGCGCAAACTCGGATAGATCCTTTGCCGGTAGGGCAGGGTCGATGACCCTGCCGCAACTAATACTCATCTCTCTCCCTAGATTTCCCCTCTTCTCTACCACCCCTTTGACCTAAACTCACACTCAACGTGCATCCGATCACCAATCTTGCGGGCTACCGGTTCACGCCGGTGCAAGAACCGGAAAAATGGAAGGCCCAACTCCTTCCTCTTTGCCGCGAACTTGGACTTAGGGGAACCATTCTCCTCGCGCCCGAGGGCATCAATTTCTTTCTCGCCGGGAACCGCCCCCAATTGGATCCCGTGCTTACCATCCTTCGCTCCATTCCCGGAATGGCCGACCTGGCCCCCAAGGAAAGTTTTAGCGCCACCCAACCGTTTCAACGAATGCTGGTGAAGGTCAAAAAAGAGATCGTCCCATTTGGCATCGAGGGGGTGGACCCGGCCCGGCGACCCACCCCAAAAATCACCGCCCGCGATCTGAAGACCTGGCTGGATGAAAAACGGCCTGTCACTCTCCTCGATGTCCGCAATGACTACGAGGTCCGGCTCGGCACCTTTCAACACGCCCTCAACCCCAAGATCGACAACTTCCGCGACTTTCCCGCCGCCGTGCAAAAGATGGATCCCCGGCTCAAAACTCAGCCGGTGGTCATGTTCT
>CAZZMY010000081.1:0-5100 GCA_964655385.1 uncultured Akkermansia sp. | reverse complement strand
TCAAATTGGTGTTCGACTGCACCCGATACGTCAATCCAGCGACTGGGGCGGGATATACAAATCGCAACCCCCCGCTCTCCAGTGTGGCCACCGGCAATTTCCCCACGGCATCACCGGCCCACGGATTCCCGCCTAAGGCATATTCCAGATAGTTACTCATTCCATCCCCGTCCGGATCGGCCTCCTGCGCTGTCGACCCCACGCCGGGATCGGCCACCCCAAAGTTATCCATCCACCACCCCTGCTGGGCGGAGAGTACTTTCAGGGTAAAACTTTGGCTGTTCGTCATCGATCCGTCGCTCACCCTCACCGTCACCACCGAATCCCCCGCCACGCCAGTGGGAGAAATCTGCAGCGTGCGGGTCGCCCCGCTTCCCCCCAACACCAGTCCACTCGCCGAAACCACGTTCGTGTTCGCGGAGCTCGCCGTCACCACCAGTTGCGTGGGCGGACTCTCCCCATCGCCCACCCCGAAGACCACCGGCTCCAACGCCACCCCCGCCCTCGTGGTCTGGTTTCCAATCGAGCTGGCCGATGGACCGGAGTTGGTGGCGGTCACCGTAGTCAAAATCAACTGAGGCCTGAGGGATGAGGTTCCCTCCCGGGTCGTATAGCCGGCCGTGCCGCTTCCCCCCACATCCCGAGCCGAGGAAATCTGCAAGGTCAACAACCCGTCCACCGTCATGGCCTCCTGCACCTCGCGGGTGACGCTAAATTCCACCGTCGGACTGCCGTTGGTGGCAAACCAAGAGTAGAATGGCGCCTGCGAGGTTGGTTGGTTGTTCCAGTTCACCGTCGTCTCGTTCCAATTGTTGCTGGCCACAGCCACACAATTTTCAATCACGTTGGTGGAGGAGCTCGCCACGTTGAGCCGTACCTTGGCCTCGACGATCCGGTTGCTAACCGACCCCAGATTCCAGCGAACCAGAGCCTTTCTCCTCACATCGGCCGATGCCGCCTCTTTCACCAGCATGGAAGTGCTGGTTCCGTTATTGTTGGTTGCGCTGGTTCCCGCCTGAATATAGGAGTCCGCCTCCGAAATCAGGGTCAAGGTGCTGGTGGACCCCGAGGCAGCCGGAGCCACCCGCAGCTCCAAAACGGACCAATCCACCGCCACATCCTGGGAAACGGCCAAGTTGAGTTTTCCATCCGCCAGATCGGTCAGCCGCGAGGCCAAGTCGTAGCGCAACACGGTCGAGCTCGTGGAACTCAAGGCACTCGCTCCCAGGGAACTGAGGGTCACGGAACTTCCGGTCGTCTCGATTCGCAAAACATCATTGGTCCAACCGGAACCGGTGGACCGCACGGCGAAGCTCAGGGTGGCGGACAGAATCGTGTCCCCGGCATCGAGGGTAAAGTTGTGGGTCCATGGCACCCAGCGGTTCGTCCGCGTGTCGTCAAAATTTCCCACCAGCGCCCCCGCGGCGGTCGCCGCATTGGAAACCGAAGTCAACCAGGTGGAGTCAACCGTCACAGAGTCCCCCGTGGCGCTGCTCGGACTAAGCAGATCGAAATCCCCGACGTTGTACTCCCGCACCTGAACCTGACTGCGGACCAACTGATCCTGTCTTTGATTGCCCCACAGGCTTAACGGAAAGACGTTGGCCCCGTTGGAATCGTAGGTTCCGAACGAGGGATTGGGCGGAACGGCGTACAGGTTGGTTCCGGTCAGCGTGCCGACCGAACCGACCAACCAGTTGCGGGCGGTGGGCGGATTCTCCACATCGAAGGCGGTGGCTTGGCAGTTCCAGGCCACGCTGTTGGCTCCCGACCAGCCGTGCCCGGAACCGAGATTACCGCGATTACGGATGTTTAGCTCGTTGCCCGAAACCGTGATCCGGTCCCACAGGATACCGCTAGCCCAGCGATGATGGGGTCCGGCGTCGCTCCAGGCGTTGGTGGAGAAACCACTGACAAAGGCGTTCGGCCCGGCCGTATTGCTACCGGTGACAAATTGGTGCCGGTCATTGGAAGTCGTGCAGTCCCGCACCAGGCAGAACTCCGCGTCATCGACAAAAAAAGCGTACCGTCGCTCCCCAGTGATCACAGAGATGGGATCCAGCGAGGTGCAGTTCAGCACGCTGATCCATTTCGCTCCCTTGAGCATCGCCACCGCATTGTCGGCGAAGTACCGGGCCGTCACCCGCCGCACCCAGCAGTTCTGCGCCGCTCCGATCTGGATGCAAATCCAGCCGTGACTCTCGTCCGTGGGACTGGCGTACACCGAGAGCCCCCGCAGGTCTTCCACTCCACATTTCTCAATCCGTCCGGCAAAGGTGTATTTCTTAATCGTTCCTCCTCCATAGGCCGCGTCGATCGCCGTGGGAATCGGGGCATCGAGAAAGATGCGGTTTCCCTCGATCCGGACAATGGTTCGTTGAAAGTTCAGGTCCCGGTCTCCAGGCTGCCATTGAGTCCCCGCCTCCAGCTGGTCCATCCCCAGGATCGCAATCCAAGCAGCCGTGGAAGGACGATAGATCATCACGGCGTCTCCCACGGCAAAGGTGGAAACGTTGTCGACGTCAAAGCACCTCGCCCCGGCCGGCACGTAGGGAGAAGTGATATTGCGGGTAAAACCCGATCCGGAAGTCGACCCGGTTCCTCCAATTTGAATCAGGGCGGTCTGGTTCGACACACTGCCTGTGGTATCCGTGAACAGGATCCGGGTGCCATCGGTTTCCGATTCCCCCACTCCTCGGAGCACAACCCCGCTGGTGGTGATCTTGAGGGAGGTGGAAACCTGATATTCTCCGGCGGTCAGGAGAACCGCACCGCGGTAGCCGTTGCTATCCGGCGACATGGCGGAAACCTGGTCGATCGCCGCTTGAATCCTCGCCCGATCGTCCCCATCCCCCGGTTTCACCACCACCCGGGTCGGCACTTGGGGGATGCCCTCTTTGCCTCCGAGATAACCGCAACCGGCATAGTCGAGGATGCGATTTCCCAGCTCATCCAGCTGATAGAGGAGCCTCCCATCGTCCCCCAAGGTCACCCAGGTCCCCTGCCGAGGTTCCGACCACCCGCACATGGTCATGCCGGAAAGAATTGCCCCCAGCAAAACCGGAAAGAGCAAAACTGGCCGGACCCTGAAGCGGGCGAACAGTTCCATAGCTATAGATTAGCTCGGTTTGTGGATTTTTCCTCCCCTTTTTAACAATTCAAATCTGAGCAGATTTCTCACGCCACAGCCGCTGCGGTCACAACGGATTGTTTTTGAATGGTCGATGACCCGGTAGGGGCGATGGTCCCCATCGCCCGATCGTTTCTTATGCGTCGATTTTTCAACCACCCAATCGGACGACCGAGACGGTCGTCCCTACCTAATCCTCATCCTCACCACGGCCCGCCGGGACGTCGGGCCCTACCTAGCCCGAATCATTAAACCTAATCTTCATCTTAATCTGTTCTTCCCGCCTGCCCCCTTCCACCACCCGCCAAATACCTCCCATATCCTATATTCTGTATCCTATATCCTTTTTCACGGATTCTGCGTCGCCTTAAGCCTCAGGAAGGCCCTTTCGTTCGTCCCCGAATTCACCGTGAACTCCCTCCTTTGACATCCGGCCGGCACATTGTTCGTGTTGGTCGAGGCCGTCCCGTAGGGGTTCGAGGATAAATTCGCCCACGTACCGGAAAGGTCAGTCACCGTCTGGCCCACCATCGTCAGGCTGGAATCGTTCGTCCGCACAATCGCCGTCATGGTCAGGGTGGTTCCGTTTTGATTCACCGTCGGCAGAGTGACCTTGTCGTTCACATTGGACCCTCCCATGGCGTATTTGACCAAGTAGGCCAGCCCATCCGAACCCACATTCGTAGGATTCATCCCGCCAAAGAGGCTTGAAAAGCTCGGTCCGCTCGGCGGGTTGGTCGCCGTCGCCAACGCCTTGATCGTAATCACCACCTGACCCGCCCCGCCGGTTCCCCCGTAGCGCTGGGTTGTGGAGGCCGCCCGTGCACCACCCCCTCCCCCACCGGGTGCCGCTGTGGGACTTTGTCCATCCCCGGAACTTCCGGCAGTCGCATTCGCGTTGCCTCCGTTTCCACCTCCGGTGACAGCCACAGCGCCCAGCCCGTTGGTTGTCGAGGCGGGTGCGTTTCCGGTCGCTGCGGTTCCCGCACTACCACCCCCGCCCCCACCGAAGCCGTTGGTCGTGGAGGTCGCACCGCTGCCCCCCGCACGCACGACATCCCCGATACTTCCGTTGGTGGTTCCCGCACCCCCCGCCCCAAAAGTATCTACGTTCGTGTTGATGATGCTCTGACCTCCGGCTCCACCTTTGGCGAGGACCAAAGTGGAGGCCACATTGCTGGAATTAAACCAGGAATCCCCGCCGGCTACCGTGGCCAGATTGCTGGTCGAGCTGATTCCGCCAGCTCCAATATTGATGTAGTAAGTTCTTCCGGAAACCACTGGGTATGAATTCAAACGGGCGTAGGCTCCACCGGCGCCCCCCCCGCCCACGGCCGCTTTCGAAGTGCCACCCCGAACTCCGCTACCTCCCGCACCTCCTCCACCCCAGGCCTCCACCTGCACTGCGGTCACGTTGGCCGGGCAGACCCAAGTCGTGGTGCTTCCGTACGTGGTAGAAATGGAAGACAAACTATCGGCCACCTGAATCGTCAAAGTGGCGTAGCCCGTCCGACCCGCGGCGTTGGTCGCGGAAATCGTGGCCGTGTAAGTGCCGCTGGCCGTCGGGGTTCCGTAAATGAGTCCCGACCCGTACAAGCTCATTCCCGGCGGCAGCCCGGAGGCTCCGTATGTGACCCCACTAGTGTCCGATGTGATCTGATAACTCACCGGACTTCCGGTTACCCCCACCAAATTCAAACTGCCGGTGATCACCGGGGCTGTGGCCAAAGAGAAAGTGGCGTGCAGGGTGGCCCCATGCAGACCCGCAACATTGGCCTGCAGTTGTATCGTGGGGGTGGTTCGAACCACGGTCACCCCGGCATCCGTGTCCACGGTTCCGGTGGCAGCCCGATCCAGAGTGACCGTGATGGTTCCATTCGGTCCACTCAGAGTTTGCGAGGGATCCGAAACACCAACGGAGATGCGATCGGTGGACTCATAGGTCATGACCGAGCAGGCCTTGTTGGCCG
>CAZZMY010000080.1:0-5109 GCA_964655385.1 uncultured Akkermansia sp. | reverse complement strand
GCGAAACGCTCGCCGAATCCGGCAATCACCTCTCGCAATCGGTCACGCGTCGCCTCGCCCACCAGATCCGCGACATTCTTTCTCCCTCTCTCCAACTCGCCATCGTCATCGGCGGAGGCAACATCTGGCGAGGCGCCCCCGCCGCCGGCGAAGGCCGCATGGACCGCAACACCGCCGACTACATGGGCATGCTCGCCACGGTCATCAACTCCCTCGCCCTGCAGGACGCCCTCGAACACGCCGGAGTCCAAACCCGTGTCATGACGGCCATCGAAATGAAAAATGTGGCCGAACCCTTCATCCGTCGCCGGGCCCTCCGCCACCTCGACAAAGGGCGCGTGGTCATCTTCGCCGCGGGAACCGGACATCCTTTCTTCTCCACCGACACCACCGCCGCCCTCCGCGCCAGCGAGATCGGAGCCGATGCTCTCCTCAAAGCGACCAAGGTCGACGGCATCTACGATTCCGATCCCCGCACCAATCCTCGGGCCCAACGATTCCAGACGATTACCTACGGGGATGCCCTGCGACGCCGACTCCAGGTGATGGACTCCACCGCGTTCTCCCTCTGCATGGACAACAAGATTCCCATCGTGGTGTTCGACGTTTTCCGCGAGGGCAATCTCCGCGCCGCCGCCCAAGGCCGACCGGTGGGGACGAGGGTGATCGCAGGGGATTAGTTTTTTAGTCCTCAGTGATGGAGGAAGTCTTTGAAGTTTCAGCGTTCCCTCCATGACTAAAGACTAAACTCCTCAATGCCTTCTTTCTTCCTTCCTGATTCCAAACTGTTTTCTTAAGCTTCCTGGCTCATGTCGGCGCCCCAAATCAATATTTCCGATGTCGCCTCCCTCGCCCGACTGACCCTTACCGCCGAGGAGACAGCCAAGTTTTCCTCCCAACTCGGGCAAATCCTCTCGCACATGGACTCCCTGAAACAGATCGAAACCGGAAACGTTTCCGAGATCACGCCGCCGGCCCAGCCCAATCTCCGCCAGGATGAGCCCACACCCAGTCTCAGCCTACAGGCCGCCCTCTCCAACGCCCCCGCCCAGGCCAACGACCTGATCGTGGTCCCCAAGATCGTCGAATGAGCCTGGCCCACGAAACGATCGCCACGCTCCGCCAGCGCCTGGCTGCCAAGGAAATCCATTCCCGCGATATCGTCCGCGATCTCCTGCAACAGATCGATGCCCGGGAAAAAACCATTCACGCCTACACCCACCTCGATCGCGAAGCCGCTTTGGCTGCTGCCGAGAAAGCCAACCTCTCCCTCCCACTTGGAGGAATTCCCATTGCCATCAAGGACAACCTTAACGTTCTCGGTGATCCCTGCACCTGCGCCTCTAAAATTCTGGAAGAATATAAAGCCCCCTACGACGCCACCGCCATCGCTCGACTCCGCCAAGCCGGCGCCGTTTTCCTTGGCCGAACCAACATGGACGAGTTTGCCATGGGCTCTTCCACGGAAAATTCCGCCCTCGGCATCACCCGCAATCCCTGGGACAGCACCCGCATCCCCGGCGGCTCCTCCGGCGGATCGGCCGCCGCCGTGGGAGGAAGAATCGCTCTCGCCGCCCTGGGCTCCGACACGGGTGGCTCGATCCGTCAGCCGGCCGCCCTTTGCGGATGCGTGGGATTGAAGCCGACCTATGGACGGATCTCGCGCTATGGCCTCGTAGCCTTCGCCTCTTCCCTCGACCAGATCGGACCCCTCACCCGCACGGTGGAGGATTCCGCCCTTCTTCTCTCCGCCCTGGCCGGCCACGACCCGCACGACAACACCACCGACCTGCGGAAACCGGAAACCTTCCTCACGGAAAAATCCGGATCGGTCAAAGGCCTTCGGGTCGGCATTCCCAAGGAATACTTCATCCCGGGAATGGATTCGGAGACCGAAGCAGCGGTCCGTCAATCCGCGGAATGGTTTAAGAAAAACGGCGCCACTTTGGTGGACGTCTCGCTCCCCCACACTCCCTCGGCCATCGCCGTGTACTACATTCTCGCCACAGCCGAGGCCTCCGCCAACCTCGCCCGCTTCGACGGCGTCCGCTATGGCCGCCGGGCCGCAGACCCTCGGGACGTTCTGGATCTCTACCATCGCACCCGCTCCGAGGGTTTTGGGCCCGAGGTGAAACGCCGCATTATTCTCGGGACATTCGTCCTCAGCGCCGGCTACACCGACGCCTACTATCGCAAGGCACAGAAAGTCCGCAGCCTGATCCGGCAGGATTTTGAAAAAGCCTTCGCCTCCTGCGACCTCCTGCTCACCCCGACCAGCCCCGAACCGGCCTTCAAACTCGGCGAGCGCACCCAGGATCCGCTGAAGATGTACCTGGCGGACGTCTTCACGATTTCCGTCAATCTGGCGGGAAATCCGGCCATCTCTCTGCCCTGCGGTTTCACCAAAGCCAATCTCCCGATCGGGCTGCAACTCATCGGCCCCCGCTTTGGGGAGGAAAAAATCCTGCAGGCGGCTCACGCCTATGAGCAAGCGCACGACTGGCACCGGAGGTTGCCGCCGGCATGAGTTCTTCCTCCAAATGGGAGGCAGTCATCGGCCTCGAGGTGCACGTGCAGGTTCGCACCCGGACCAAAATGTTCTGCGGTTGCGTCAACCAATACGGCGACGCGCAAAACACCCACCTTTGCCCCGTCTGTCTTGGTCTGCCCGGAAGCCTCCCTGTGCCCAACGAGGAAGCGATCCGCAAAACCATTCTTAGCGGTCTGATGCTCGGTTGCCAAATTGCCCCGGTCGCGCGGTTCGACCGCAAAAACTATTTCTACCCCGACATGCCCAAAAATTATCAGATCAGCCAGTACGACGATCCCCTCTGCGCCGGCGGGGGTGTGACCCTGGATCCTTTTCTTTTCCCCAAGGAAATCCAGGATACCGACGAGGCCAAGGCTGGCCGAAAGATTCGCTTGGTCCGGATTCACCTGGAGGAGGACGTGGCCAAATCGTTCCATTTCGAGGATCGGAGCGGCATCGATTTTAACCGTGCGGGAACGCCCCTGATGGAGATCGTTTCCGAAGCCGATCTGCGAACTCCGGGGGAAGCATTCTCCTTCCTTGGATCCCTCCGCCAGATCCTTCTCGCCGGCAACGTCAGCGATGCCGACATGGAGAAAGGTCAGATGCGCTGCGACGTCAACGTCTCCGTCCGTCCGATCGGCCAAAAGGAGTACGGCACCAAGGTGGAGTTAAAAAACCTGAACTCGATCAGCGGGGTGCGCCGGGCCCTCACTTACGAAATCGCCCGCCAAATTGCCGCCTGTGAAAAAGGCGAGGCTATTGCCCATGAGACGCGGCGTTGGGATGACGAATCCGGTGCGACCTTCACCATGCGAACCAAGGAAAAGGCCCACGACTACCGCTATTTTCCCGAACCGGATCTGCTTCCCGTCCGGACGGACCAGGGTCTACTGGAATCGGCCCGCACGTTGGTTCCCGAACTTCCCTCGGAACTCCAATCTCGCTTGAGCCGGGATTTCGGGGTGACCCCCTACCAAGCCAGCGTACTGACAGCCGACCGGATTCTTTGCGGCTATTACGAAAAAGCGGCCGCCGGGACAAAAAACAAGGCCCTGGTGGCCAACTGGATTCTCAACGACTTCCTCTCCACCCAGCCCGACCCGTCCAACACCCCGGTGCGGCCCGAATATTTCGGGGAGCTGGCGGATTTGGTCGCAGGGGGCTCGATCAACAGCGCCCAGGCAAAAAAAGTTTTCACCGAACTGATGGCGCATCCCACTTCGCCCAAAGAGATCGTCAAAAAGCTCGGCCTCGAGCAGATCTCAGACTCCTCCGCTCTCTCGGCTTATTGCGACGAGGCGATCGCGGCCAATCCCCGAAGCGTGGAGGATTACAAGTCCGGCAAGATGAACGCGATCAACGCCCTCAAGGGCTTTGTCATGAAGAAGAGCCAGGGGAAGGCCAACCCCACCCAAGTGGATGAGATTCTTCGGTCGAAACTTTCCGCTTAGACGGTTGCCCTTCCCCCCACCTTCGGCAATCCTTTGACCTAGCCATGATCTCCAACGAAGCCTACGTCCTTGAGCTTCTGCAAAATTCGGGGGCGGTCTCCCTGGAAGACATGGCGGTCTGCCAACAGGACGCCGCGACGATGGGTCAGACCACGATGGAGAGCATCACCAAAAAGGGGCTCCTGACCATGGAGCAGATCCTGGAGATCGTGGCCAAAGACTGCGGGATGGAGTTCGAGGCCACCATCGAGCACGTGGAGGAGGATGTTCTCTCCTCGATCCAGCCGGCGGACAGCCGCCGTTACCATGCCTTGCCCATCCGTAAACTACCCTCGGGCCTGCGGGTGGCCATTCCCGATCCCCTCGACTTCGAAACCCTCGACGCCCTCCGCTACCTGCTGAAAACCGATCTCGAGCCGGTGGTTGTGCCCCTGAATAAAATCGACGAGGCCATTACTAAATATTTCGGCAAGACGGATGAATCCCTTCAGACGCTCATGGCCAACATGGATGGAAGCGAGCTGGAGGTTAAAGGTCCCAACGCAGAGGGTGGCGAGGAAACCGCTGAGGGCGATGCCCCGATCATCCGCATGGTTTATGGATTGATTCTCGAAGCCCATCGCCTGAGGGCCAGCGATATCCACATTGAACCACTGGAAAAAAGGCTGCGTCTGCGTTATCGGATCGACGGCAACATGCAGGAGATGCGGGATCCGCCGAAGCGGCTCCAGTCCAGCATCATCAGCCGCATCAAGATCATGTCGAATATCAGCATTGCGGAAAAACGTCTGCCGCTTGACGGCCGCATCGCCCTGGCCACGTCCGACGGCCCCACGCTGGATCTTCGTGTCTCCACGGTGCCCACCATTCATGGGGAATCGGTGGTTATGCGTATCCTCGATAAAAAGAACCTCATGCTGGGTCTGCCCGAATTGGGATTCTTTGCCGATGACCAAGCCATCCTGGAGCGAACCATCAATTTTGCCGACGGCATCTTTCTGGTCACCGGTCCGACCGGGTCCGGGAAATCCACCACCCTGTACGCCTGTTTGAACACGATCAACAAGCCCGACCGCAAGCTGATCACGGTGGAGGACCCGGTGGAATACCAGTTGCCCGGGGTGA
>CAZZMY010000079.1:0-5187 GCA_964655385.1 uncultured Akkermansia sp. | reverse complement strand
GGGGGTGAAATACCCGGGTTTTAGTCGGGATATTGTCTCGTTCGGTTTGGTTCAGGATATGGAGATGGACGGCGCGGATTTAAAATTGAAGCTGAAGCTGACGACTCCAGATCCGGCGATTCCTGAAAAAATCGGGAAGGAAATTAGGGATAGCCTCAAAGGTTATGCTCCGGTCAAAAGCGTGACGATTGAGACGGAGGTGACGCCTCCGCAGGCCACTGCCACCACAGGTCCGCAGGGAATCGACGGAGTGAAAAAAATCGTGGCCGTGGCCAGCGGGAAGGGCGGGGTCGGAAAATCCACGGTGGCGGCCAACCTGGCGGTGAGTTTGGCGAAAAGCGGTCTCAAGGTGGGGTTGTGTGACTGCGATCTGTATGGGCCGAGCCAGGCGCTCATGTTGGGTTGCCATGAGGGAATCCGAGTGGAGGAGGGCACAGAGAGGATTGTTCCCGCCACATGTCACGGAGTGAAGTTGATGAGCATGGGGATGTTGTTGGGGGATGATAGTCCGGCGGCGCTACGGGGACCGATGGTCACCCGCTTCACCCAGCAGTTTTTGCGTCAGGTGGCCTGGGGAGAGTTGGATGTGCTAATTCTGGATCTTCCCCCCGGAACGGGAGACATTCAGCTGACGATTGTCCAGACGGTGGCTTTGGATGGTGCGGTGATAGTAACAACTCCGCAGGAGGTGGCCTTGGTGGATGCGAGGAAGGCGATTGCCATGTTCCGGAAGGTGAGCGTCACCATCTTGGGATTGGTGGAGAACATGAGTTACTTCCTGGTCCCCGGGACCAACCAGAAACATGAGATCTTCGGTTCTGGGGGTGGGAAGAAGGAAGCGGAAAGACAAAAAGTTTCTCTCTTGGGGGAGGTTCCGTTGGACCCGGAGGTTAGGAGTGGTGGGGACGAAGGAATTCCCGTGGTTTTGGCCCATCCGGACTCCTCTGCTGGCACGGTTTTGAGGCAACTGGCTGATCGACTTGAGAAAATATTATTTTCAAATATCAGATCATAAGCAGTTTATATTTTCACATATTCGTAATGTACTCCTTGCGAAATAGCCCAATGGAGCCAAGTTAATGCTTAATGAGCGGGATGGGACATCCCAGTCTGGCCACTGATCCGAATTCGGTTTTCCGGAATTCGGCTCTCTACCGTGAATTTCTTTTGGAACGGGAGGAAATTCTGCGTCATAAATGGTACCTCAGCGAGCAGGCGGGGCAGGACGTAGGTTTTGAAAAAGCGCTTCTGGATTGGATTGTGAAGCACCGGGCAGATTGGCGGAACCTGAGGGAAAAAGAGATCGCCAAGACGGAGCATCATCCATAGATCAATCTGTGACGCATAACGCGTCCTTTAACGGGATCCTGTGAGTTCCCCAAGGAGGCGAGGATGGAAACAAAGTTGATGGACGGTGAGGCTGTACGCCGCGCAGTGCGGCGGATCGCTCATGAATTTGCCGAGAAGCATCCCAAAGGAGATATCGCCCTCGTTGGCATCCAGACCCGCGGAGTTCCCTTAGCCCATCGGTTGGCCAAAGAGTTCCAACAGATTGAAGGGGGAAAAAACCTGCCCGTCGGCTCCTTGGACATCAGCTTCCATCGGGACGACCTGACGCGAAACATTCCCGTGCCCAAGGGGACGGAGGTTCTTTTTGACGTGAAAGACCGGACGGTGATCCTGGTCGATGATGTTCTTTATACGGGCCGGACCATCCGGGCAGCCATGGATGCCCTCTGTGACCTTGGTCGTCCCAAAATCATTCAACTGGCGGTTTTGGTTGACCGGGGACACCGGGAACTTCCCATCCGGCCGGATTTTGTGGGAAAAAATCTACCGACATCGCCGGGACAGAAGATTCGGGTGAAACTTAGCGAGCAGGACGGGGAGGACGGGGTGTTTTTGGAGGCTGGCAAGTCATGAGCACAACCTGGCATCGCAAGGACCTGCTCTCCCTGCGTGAGTTGAGCGCGGAGGAGTTGCAGCAGGTTTTGAGCACAGCCAAGGTCTTTAAGGAAATTCTCGGACGGCCGATCAAGAAAGTCCCATCCTTGCAGGGGCGAACGGTGGTGAATCTTTTCGTCGAACCCAGCACCCGCACCAAAATCTCCTTTGAATTGGCGGCCGTGCGATTGAGTGCAGACGTGGTCTCCCTGGACAAGGATTCCAGCAGCATCCGCAAGGGGGAGTCGCTCAAGGACACCGCCAAAAACCTCGAAGCCCTGCAGGCGGGAATCATTGTGATCCGTCACCGATCGGCCGGGGCGGCCCATTTTTTGGCCGAGCGTTTGAAAGCCTCCGTGATCAACGCAGGGGATGGGGCACACGAACATCCCACGCAGGGATTGTTGGATACCTTCACCATTCAGGAGCGGTTGGGAAAGGTTGCGGGGGTGCGTGTCCTAATTGTCGGGGACATCATCCACAGCCGGGTCGCGAGGTCGAACCTCTGGGCCTTGCTGAAATTGGGAGCCAAGGTGAAGCTGGTGGGGCCCTCCACCCTTTTACCGAAAGAGTTTTCCGAGCTGGGTGCAGAGGTGAGTTACGATCTGGATGCCGAACTGGAGCAGGCGGATGTGATCAACCTCCTACGGATTCAACATGAAAGGCAAGTACAGGCGAGGCTGCCGTCGGTAGGCGAGTATTCCGGTTTCTTTGGGCTGAATTTGGATCGGTTTAAAAAGTGCAAGCCAGGGGTTCTGTTAATGCATCCGGGTCCGGTGCATCGCGGGGTGGAGATCGCCAGCGAGTTGGCGGATGGACCCCAGTCGGTGATTCTGGATCAGGTGACCAACGGGTTGGCAGTGCGGATGGCGGTTCTCTATCTCGTCTCGGGTGGCCGGGGATTGGGAGAGTCATGAAGGAAATCTTTCTTCAGGGTGGGAGGGTGGTGGATCCCAAGGGTGGACGGGATGCCAAGGGGGATGTGTTGATTCGAGGTGGGAAGATTGTTTCGGGCAGGCCCTCCAAGGAAGCCGTGGTGGTGAACGTGGATGGTTGTGTGGTTACCCCGGGATTGATCGATCCCCATGTCCACCTTCGGGAACCGGGTCAGTCGGCCAAAGAGACGATCGCCACAGGTACGGCGGCGGCGGTGGCCGGGGGATTCACCTCGGTGATCGCCATGCCCAACACCACGCCGGCCGCTGATGGTCCCAACACGATCGCTTGGATTCGGCAGCGGGCCCTCGAGACAGGGGTGGCGAATGTCTTCACCACGGGAGCGATCTCGGTCGGGCAGAAAGGCGAGGCGTTGGCTCCTTTTGGCGCGTTGAAACAGGCGGGAGTGGTGGGTTTGACCGACGACGGGCACTGCATCCAAAGCGCGGAGCTGATGCGAAGGGCTTTGGAGTACGCCCGAATGTTTGATCTTCCAGTGCTGGATCATTGTGAGGACACCTCCTTGTCGGCCGGCGGGGTGATGAACGAGGGGAAGTGGTCGAGAATTCTGGGTCTGCCTGGGTGGCCGGGGATTGCGGAGGAAGTCATCGTGGCGCGGAACGCCCTTTTGGCCGAACTGACCGGAGCGAGGGTGGTCTGTCAGCACCTGAGCTCGGCGGCCTCGGTTCGAATCCTGCGTGAGGCGCGGGCGAGAGGTGTGCCGATCGACGGAGAGGCCTCACCGCATCACCTGACCCTGACCGACGATCTCGTCGAGGGATACAACACGGACTTCAAAATGAATCCGCCTCTGCGGACGAAGGCGGATGTGGAAGCGATTCGCAAGGGTGTGGCGGACGGAACGATACGTTTTCTGGCGACCGACCATGCACCTCACTGTAGTTACGAAAAAGAGGTGGAGTTTGATCAAGCCCCGTTCGGGGTGGTTGGGCTGGAAACAGCCCTTGGTATTTACCTGACCGAGTTGGTGCATGGTGGGTTGTTGCCCCTGAAGGAAGTGATCGGAAAAATGAGTTCCATCCCCTCGGACTATTTCAAACTGGGACGGGGAACGCTGGCTGAGGGGGCGGTGGCGGATGTGACGGTGATTGATCTGGAGCGAAAATGGGCGGTGAAAAAAGCCGAGTTTCGAAGCAAGAGCAGGAACACCCCGTTTGAGGGGCGGGAACTGAAGGGACGGGCGGTGTTCACAATTGTCGGGGGAGAAGTCCGGCATGACCTCGACGGGCGGTCGGGTCGTCCGTAGGTTTTGCATCGTATGGAAGGAATCATCGGACTGGAGGACGGAACGATTTTACGGGGGAGGGGTTTTGGTTTGGAGGGGTGGGTGGCGGCTGAGATGTGCTTCAACACCTCCATGACGGGCTACGAGGAGATTTTGACGGATCCGAGCTACAAAGGGCAGGTGGTGGCGCTGACTTGTCCGGAGATCGGCAACACGGGGATCAATCCTGAGGATGAGGAGTCGGACCGGCCGCAGGTATCGGGACTGGTCGTCCGGCGGTTATCGCGAAGAGCGAGCAACTGGCGGCAGCGGGAGACGCTCGATGTCTATCTTCGCCGGAATAAAATTCCGGCGGTGGAGGGAGTGGATACCCGTGCTTTGACCCGCAAGTTGCGAATCCAAGGCGCGATGAAGGGCGTGTTGGCCACCAACGGGATGTCGGGTGAGGAGGCAGTGCGGAAGGCGAAAGAGTGGCCGGGGTTGGGCGCGGAGGATTACGTGACCCAGGTCACCTGCAGAAAATCGTATGAATGGGATCCGGAGGGATTGGATTTTCCCGGAAAACTGGGAACCGAGAAGCTCCGCATGCCCAAGGTGAGGCACCGGGTGGCGGCGATCGATTGCGGAATGAAAAAAAATATTCTCCGCTTGTTGCGGCAGGAAGGGATTCAACCGGTGGTTTTTCCGGCCACGGCCAAAGCGGAGGAGATTCTCCAAGCCAAGGTGGACGGCGTTTTTCTCTCGAACGGACCCGGCGATCCCTCGGTGCCCACCTACGTGCATGAGACGGTACGCAACTTGGTGGGCAAAAAACCGATTTTTGGAATCTGCCTCGGACATCAGATGCTGGCTCATGCCCTGGGGGGCAAGACCTTCAAACTCAAGTTTGGTCATCGGGGGGGGAACCAACCGGTCAAGGATCTGCGTTCAGGCAAGGTTTCCATCACCAGCCAGAATCACGGCTATGCGGTGGACCCGGCTTCCTTGCCCAAGGGCAAGGTGGAGGTGACCCACGTCAACCTAAACGACGGAACCTGCGAGGGAATTCAACTGAAAAGCGG
>CAZZMY010000078.1:0-5210 GCA_964655385.1 uncultured Akkermansia sp. | reverse complement strand
CGGCCTCCATGCCGAAATAAGCCTCGGCGTTGCGGTAGCAGATATCCCGCACCATTCCCTCCAACAGCTTCATATCCATGGGCAACATCCCCTTCTCCACCTCTTCCCCCAACATCTGGCAAAGCAACCGCCGAAAATACTCGTGCCGCGGGTAGGACAGAAAACTCCGTGAGTCCGTCAACATGCCGACAAAGTTGGCAAGAATACCAAGCTGGGATAGCGCGTTGATCTGCCAGCGCATCCCGTCCAACTGATCCAAAAACCACCACCCGCTGCCGAACTGAATCTTCCCCCGGGCCCCCTCCCCCTGAAAACTCCCGGCCAGCGTGGCCACCGCGTAGTTGTCGGACGGATTCAGGTTGTAGAGCACCATCTTGGGCAAACTTCCCCGGCCCGCCATCTCGTCCAGATAGCCAGCAAGCCGGTCGATCTGGGGCCAGTCCCCGATCGAATCAAAGCCGGTGTCCGGTCCCAAATCCCGGAAGCCTTTGGAATTGCCGTTGCGGAGGGCTCCGAAATGCAACTGCTTGGTCCAACCCCGCTTCGCATCCAACTCCCCGAAATAGACCATGAGGAACCCCTTATAAGCCTCCGCTTCTTCCGGCGTCGGCTTTTCCCCCTTACGGGCGGAGGTGTAAACCCTCGTGGCCAACTCCCGCGTTCCGCCCCGGCCAAACGCCTGGTTCATGCCGTGATCGGAAATCCGGCTGCCGAGCTGATGGAAAAACTCATGCCTCTGGTCCAGTGCCTTCAGGAATCCATGGAAAGCCGAGCAGTCCACTCCGGAAACTTTTTCCAACTTTTGAATCCATGCCAAAAAAACCTCAGGCTGATCCACCACCAGGGACTTGTCAGGCCGGAACGTCGGATAGACCCGGGTTCCGATTCCGCTTTTTCGGATTTGTTGGTGATCCGCCAATTCGTCACAAGGATCGTCCGTAGTCCCGACCACCCGGACCCGGAACTGTTTGAGGATCTTGTGTGCCGAGAGGATCTTCAGCTTGTCATTGGCCTTGGCCCAAATTTTGGGAGCCGTGGTCTCGTTGAGGATCTCCTTGATGCCGAACACGCGATCCAGTTCCAAATGGGTCCAGTGCCATAGGGGATTTCGCAGTAGACGGGGCATGGTTTTGGCATACGCCAGAAACTTTTCGTACGGTTTCGCTTTCCCGGTGATGTGGCTTTCCGGAATTCCGTTGGCCCGCAGGGCCCGCCATTTGTAGTGGTCCCCTCCCAGCCAGATATCAGCCAGATCGGACCACTTCTTGTCCTCCGCGATTTCCTTGGGGGAAAGATGACAGTGATAGTCGTAGATGGGCTCCTGGGCGGCCGCCGCATACAGCTTCTGGGCCGTCTTGGTCGTGAGGAGAAAACGCGGATCCGTGACAGGATTTTTGACTGAACCCGAGGACGTTGCCTTACGCTTCATTAGAACATGACTAGCAGGAGATGAGTTTCCGAAAATCTAATTTAGGCTTTCCATTGATCAGCAGGACGGCAGGCCATTCATGCTCACGGACCGCTCGTCACCTTGATTCGCAAGAACTGCCGGGTGACATTGGTGCCGATCACCGAAGCTTTCCTACGCTCCACCGTGGTTCCATCCACATTGGTCGTTCCCAAGGTACTTACGGAGATCCCGGTGTTGGTCCACGAGTTGGAGGCGGAAAGATCCGTACAGCGCTCCGGATAAATGGAAAGATTGGTGTCATTGGTCCGGGCCAGGTAGGTCAGCGACAGCTCGTTATTGCTATAAGCCGCCACCGGCCAGTTGGCCGGACTATTGGAGTTGGCCCCGCCAAACGCATATTTGAGGAGGTAAGACATTCCATCCGGCCCAACCGCGGTGGGGCTCGACCCGGAGAACGTCGAGGCAAAGGTCGAACCGACCGAAGCTACAGTCAAAATCTGGGCAACGGGCTGAGCGGCGAAATAGTTGGCGTTGCCACCCTGACTTGCCGTGATCGTCGCTGTTCCAGGCCCCACGATCGTCAAGGTATACCCGCTCACCGAGGCCACCGAAGGATCAGAGCTGGTCAGGGTCACCGGCAAATCCGCATCCGAGGTCGCAATCAAATTTCTGCTAGGATCGCCCACTTTCGCCGTCGTGGGGCTAAGACCAAATGTGATCGTCTGTTGAGCCTTGTTGACCGTCACGACCAAAGGCACGGGGCTCGCCGCCGCCCAGGTGCCATCCCCCGCTTGGCTGGCCGTTAACACAGTGGTTCCCGCCCCCACCACCGTGAGCACGTTGTTGGAACCCACGGCGATCACGCTTTCGGAGGAACTGGTCAGGGTCACCCCCAATCCGGAAGTGGCTGAAACCGTGGCCACCGGGGCCGTCTCCCCGAAGGTCAGGCTGTTTTTGGAAAGGGTAAAGCTGATGGTCTGCGGGCTGTTGGTCACGACGAAGGCGTTGATGGAAACATCGTCGATTCCGAGAGCGACCGGTTCGGCGGAGGTGGTGGCCACCGTCCAACGCAGCCAGAGGTCCTGATTGGTGCCAACATTGAGGTTGGTCAACACCACCGTGTTCGTTGTCCGGTAGGTGCTGGAAGACCCATTGATATTTGTGTAACTGGCCGCGGTGGTCAGCGGGGTATAGGTCGATTGCGGGGTCCAGGTACCGGCTTTCAAAGCACCCGCGTTGATCTGGGTCGCCAAGGTCAACGTGGTGTCGCTTTTACCAGAGGTGGTGGCGGAATACTGCTCCACCAGGTACGAAACCGTGCAGCCCGTGATGATTTTTCCGGTGCTGTTTTTTAGCCGCAGGCCCATGTAGACACGGTTGTTGGTCCAAGGCAATCCACCCAAGGCTCGATCCGTGCTGCTGCTGGCCGAGCCCATGCTGTGGAGGCCGGATTGGGATTCCAAGGCAGAGTTGGTGATGTAAGAACTACCGCTGTTGTTGAGGGTCCGGTATCCCAAAAATCCCTGATCCAGTGTGCAAGACCAACCCTCCATATTCGTGTTCAAGCCATTAGGCCCGCCATCCGTCCAAGTTGCGTAGGTTGTTCCTCGTAAACTGTAACTGCTGGATTTTTCGATCCCATCAAAGCTTTGGGAATAGGTGAAGCTCGAACTGGAGATGTTTTTAAAGCTGGTGGGTGGGGCACTGACAGTCACCGAGGCGGAGGAAGAGGCCGTGCCGTTGACATTTTGGGCCGTCACGGCGTACACGCCGCTCTCGCTGGTCGCAGCAGGAATAAAGGTGTAGGAGGAGTCCGTGGCTCCCGCAATGGTGACGCCATCCTTGGTCCAACTGTAGGTTGGCGTAGGCGATCCGATAAAGGCGGAGGTCAGGGTCACCGTGTCCCCCACATAGACGGAGGCCGCTTTCAACGCGGTGAGGAGGACCGGAGCCGCACTCACGGACACAGTGGCGGCCGCGCTGGTGCTGGTTCCATAGATGCTCGTCACCTCGCAGGTGTAGCTGCCGGCATCCCCCACCCCGGCCGCAGCGATGCGCAGGCTGGGTCCTGTGGCTCCCACCAACACCACCCCGTCCTTTTTCCATTGATAGGAAACGGCGGCGGACCCGTCCGTGGTGACGGAAAGATTGATGGCGGCTCCAAGGGTGAGCGATTGGGCCTGCGGTTGGGCGAAGATCACCGGCGGGTTCGAGACACTGGTGGTCTGCACCGCCAACAGGCGCGCCCCGGCCCCGAAAACCTCCTTGGCGACAATCGACATCCCGGAAATCTGGACATCCCCCGTTGTCCGAACATTGGTCAGATCAGCGGAGTAGTTCCAGCGATGCTCCTGCACGATCAGGAAGGAGGCCACCCCATTGCTCCGGGACTTCACAAAATCGGTGACATCGAGCATCCGGCGGTTGTTGGTGGTGGAGCTTACCAAGATTTGCCCGAGCATCTTGGCCGCCGGATTGGTTCCGGTGTTTAGAGCCACGTTGAAAGGAATCTGGTTTCCATTGGTCATACCCTGTTTCAGAAAGGAGCTGAGGGAGGACCAGGTTGCATTGGTTTCGCTCCAAGTATCATTGGTCAATCCATAGACGTGCGCCTGCGTCACAGTGTTGGAACTGGTGGCGGCGGCCCCCACGTCGAGCAGCACGCTCTTCCAAGCCGTGGGGGATCCGGTCGGTAAAGGAATTTTGATCAGGGTGGCGCGACGCCCGTCGGCCGTCCCGTCGGCGCGGGCTTGAAGCGTGGTCAGGCTGCCGCCCGTCGAGCCGGCATTCGCCCCATCGCTCACTTGGGTATCCTCGGAAGCCGTCGTGGCAGCCAGGGAGGCAGCTTGGCTGGGCACTGTCACCAGCCAGACAGACTGGGCCGGCATGCCGCCCAGGTACGCTTGGCCGTTCTTCACATTGACGACCTGAGTGACCCCCCCACTACAGGTCGAACTCACCTCCTCCACCACCACTGGAGTCCCGTCGGGAATCGACCAAGCAGCCAGATTAAGGGAGAAACTGAGCGAGCTGGACTTCTTGTTGGCTAGATAAACGTAGTAGTTGCCGGAAGTTGGATCCCGAGTGACCAATCGCCACAACCCAGATCCTCCGCTGCTGGAGGACATAGCCACGCCGCTCGAGGCGGTCGCCGTAAAGTACGAGCGCCCGCCCACAGCCGCCTTGTTGAAGAGGCGATAGACTTCCGCCGCCTTGGTGGCTCCCCCGTAATTGCAGGCGCTGTTGATGTTATCGACATAATGCGTTCCGTTCTTGGCCACCCCGTAGGGCGAGGTGGTGTCTTCCGTCTGGCCAAATTTAAAAAGGAACAACTGGTCGGCATTGTGTCGGGTCAGGGCGATGCAGTTGGCGCCGAGGGAAGAGTAATCATCCGGCGAATCCTGGGTGTTGGACATCCCGTCGTAGCTTGAGCCCGTGCGGACATTGAACTCGGTAAGAACCAAGGGGAAAGGCGTCTCCCCCGTCATATCCGAATTGATATAGCCACGCAGAAGATCGATATCCTGAATGTAGCCGGTCAAACTTCCGGTATCGTCCGTATACATGGAATACTTCTGGTAATTGTAAAAGTTCATTAACAGAAAGGCACTGTTCGTGCTGCCATCCAACTGGAGATGCCGGTTGGTGACCGCGTCTTTGCCCCAGGTGTCCGAGCTGGTGTTGTATTTGCTTTCCCCGTTGGCGGTGTTGGGAGCGTAAATATACGGGACCACGTTCCGGCCGTGCTTGGCATTCATGTCCGCCACACCGGTTTGAATGGCATCCGAGCAGATTCGCA
>CAZZMY010000077.1:3827-5470 GCA_964655385.1 uncultured Akkermansia sp. | reverse complement strand
GTCCGCCGCCGCAATCACCTCCGGATCCTTCACGCTCCCCCCAGGTTGGATGGCCGTCGTCGCTCCAGCCTGAGCCGCCGCCTCCAAGCCATCGGGAAAAGGAAAAAAGGCATCCGAGGCCACCGCACTTCCCTTCAAACTCAACTTGGCCTCCCCGGCCTTCCACACCGCGATCCTCGAGGAGTCCACCCGAGCCATCTGCCCGGCCCCAATGCCCAGCGTCCGGTCCTCCGCCGCGTAGACAATCGCGTTCGATTTCACATGCCGCACCACCTTCCACCCAAAACGCATCGCCCGCAGCTCTGCTTCCGTGGGTTTCCGCTGGGTCACCACCTTCCAAGCCTTCTCATCATCTCCCGCCCCGTCGCTCTCTTGCACTAGGAGCCCGTTTCCCCGAACACTTCGGAAGTCGTACCCCAGGGCTCCTTTCTCATGATTCTCGATCAGCCTCAGATTCTTTTTGGCCTGGAGGATCTTTAGAGCCTCGGGAGAAAAGGAAGGCGCCAAAATGACCTCGCTAAAAATCTCGGCGATGGCTTGCGCCGTCTCCCCATCCATCGGACGGTTGGCCGCAATGATCCCGCCAAAGGGAGCCTGCCGGTCAGTCGCATACGCCCTCTCCCAAGCCTCATGTAATTTTTTCCCCGATCCCACTCCGCACGGATTGGTGTGCTTGAGGATGGCCAGGGTTGGCTCCCCATCCCGAAACTCAGCGATCAACGCAGCCGCTGCACTCAGATCGAGAACGTTGTTGTAGGAAAGTTCCTTTCCATGGAGCTGCTTGAAGGACTCCAAAAACGATCCATACAGCGCGGCCTTTTGGTGCGGATTCTCGCCGTACCGAAGGGACTGGGCCCGCCGTCGCACCATTCCCGCCGACTCCTGCAGCACCGGCTGATCAGGCTCCGCCAACCGGGTGAGGTAAGAACCGATGAGATGATCGTAATGGGAGGTGTGACGGAACACCTTGGCCGCCAGTTTTCGGCGGGTAGTGACGGTGGTGTCCCCACCCGCCTCAATCTCTTGCTGGACCACCGCGTAATCGGACGGATCCGTGATGACCGTCACTGCCTCATGATTCTTGGCGGCGCTCCGCAGCATGCTGGGGCCGCCGATATCGATATTTTCGATCGCCAACTCGGTCGTGCAGTCCGGCCGGGCCACCGTCTGTTCAAAGGGATAAAGGTTCACCACCACCAGATCGATGGTGGGAATCTGATGCTTGGCCGCCTGTTCGCGATGCGCGGCCAGATCCCTCCTCTGCAGCAGTCCGCCGTGCACCTTGGGATGAAGGGTTTTGACCCGGCCATCCATCATTTCGGGAAACCCCGTGTAGTCACTCAACTCGATCACTTTGACCCCGGCCTCCCGCAACGCCTTGGCCGTACCCCCGGTGGAAATCAGCTCCACGCCGCGCCCGGCCAGAAATTTGGCAAATTCTAAAAGTCCCGTTTTATCGGAGACGGAAAGGAGAGCCCGGCGAATCCCCTTCTCTGCGCTCATCCCACCAACCGCACCCTTCCATCACCCTTAACGATCCTGCCGATCTCATGACAACGCACCGCCCTCTTCACCTTCACCACATCGCCACGGGAGACGACCACGATCATGCCGATCCCCATATTAAACGTTCGATAAGCCTC
>CAZZMY010000077.1:1557-3727 GCA_964655385.1 uncultured Akkermansia sp. | reverse complement strand
CCCTGCCGGCTCTCCTCCTCGGGCACGAGGGAGACCGACTGATCCCGCCGCCGCTCCAACACCTCCTTGTTATCCTCCGGCGCAAACGGCACGGGATAATCCCCGGTAAAACAGGCGAGACAGAACTTCTTCGCCGGAATGCCGCAAGCCCGGACCATCCCGTCGACGTCCAAATAGCCCAGCGAATCCGCTCCCAGATACTTGGTGATCTCCTGCCGGGTCATCCGGTTGGCCAAAAGATCTTTCGGATTGGGAAAATCGATTCCGTAATGGCAGGAGAAGCGATGGGGCGGACAACTCACCCGGATATGCACCTCCCTCGCGCCCGCTTCCCGTAAATTGGTCACCCGCGCCCGCGCGGTGGTTCCCCGGACAATCGAGTCATCCACCACCACCACCCGTTTGCCCTGCACGGCCGAACGGATGAGATTCAGTTTCACCCGCACATTAAAATCCCGGATCAGCTGGGTCGGCTGCAGAAAGGTGCGTCCGATGTAGTGATTCCGGACGAAAGCCTGATCCAGCGGGATGCCGGACTGCTCAGAATATCCCAAGGCCGCATAGGTGCCCGAATCCGGCACCGGCACCACAATATCAGCTTCCACCGGATGCAACCGGGCGAGTTCGCGCCCCATTCGCGTCCGGGCGTGGCTGACGTTCCTTCCCCCCAGTTGGCTGTCCGGGCGGGCGAAGTAAACGAATTCAAAAACGCAGAGGGATTCGCGGGGCGTCTCGGCATGAGGCTTAAAACTCCTCAGCCCGCCCTCATCCGCCACCACCACCTCGCCGGGTTCCACCTCGCGGACGAATTCCGCGCCGACCAGATCCAAGGCGCAGGTCTCGCTGGAGAAGATGATGGCCTCGTCGAGTCGTCCGATGACCAACGGCCGGAAGCCGAACGGGTCGCGTGCGGCAATCACCTCGTTCTCGCCCATCAATATCAGGGAGTACGCCCCATGCACCCGGGAGAGCGCCTGGGCCAGAGCCCCGCCGCTGATCGCCGGGTTGGGCCGGGAAATCAAATGGAGAATAATTTCGCTGTCCGTGGTCGTCTGAAAGATGGATCCCGCCGCCTCCAGTTCCTCCCGGAGCACCCCGGCATTGACCAAGTTTCCGTTGTGGGCGATGGCGATTTGTCCCCGACTGGTCTCCACCGTCAAGGGCTGGGCATTCTTGATATTGCTGGATCCGGTCGTCGAGTAGCGGACGTGACCGACGGCCCGCGTTCCAGCCAGCTCCTTCAGGTCTTGCTCGCTAAAAACCTGTCCGACCAATCCCATCCCCCGCTTGATGGCAAATGGTTTTCCCAAATCCCTGGCCGTGACGATGCCGGCGCTCTCCTGCCCCCGATGCTGAAGGGCATAGAGACCGTAGTAGGTCAGCTCTGCCGCATTGGGATGGTTGTACACCCCGAAGACTCCGCATTCATGTTTGGGATGATAGGAAGTCTTCAAGAGTCCTTTTATAGCGAGGATCGTCGATCTTGAGAAGTTTTCCATCTCACCTGGCTTCGCGCCTTGGCCATTCGCTCCCTCATGCCACCCTCTTGGAGAAAGTCCTGCTCGAGGGCACGGAGTTGTTGATCAAGGAGGTAATTGGCCTGGTGTATCAGGCAAATCGCCAGATTGGCCCAATAAAAAGAGGCCTTTCCTTCCAACATGGGTCGATAGCACTCAAAGTTTTGTTCTTTGTCCCTGCCCATTAGACGAACCGCCATGGCCTCGGGGGAATCTTTGTCCCACTTCGAAAGATCTCTCACCCTCAAAAAATCCAGATAATCCGTCAGCAACTCCTCCAAACTGGCACGGGCCACTCCAATTAGTTTTAATTCCATCTCCTTCGAGGTTCCTGAAGCCTGACAGCCTTCTGCGATATTCTGCTTACCGGAACGCGCAGCCTGCACCATCTGATCCTTGGTCCGATCCCCCCGCTCTAGGAAGTTCTGGCAAAAACGGAAAGTAATATCATAGATCGCTTCCGCCTTTTGGTAGGAGAGAAGTTGCCGGTGCCCCCCATGGGGCGGGATAAATCCAGGTTCATTCATGCAATACGTCCCATAAGTCCCATATGACTTATCTTATTCCAAAGCTGCAGGCAGGCAGTTTTCAAACATCCCCCGCAACTCCTTGACCTCCCAGCTCACATCTTCCCCACCGCACTTCACCCGCAA
>CAZZMY010000077.1:0-1457 GCA_964655385.1 uncultured Akkermansia sp. | reverse complement strand
TGGGCCGCACGGATCCCACTCTCCTTGAGAACCGACCGCATGAGCCGATGCAGTTTCTTTTCTGACTCCAAATCCGCGGGCGCCAGCTTGCCGGCAATCTGTCCATGCACCTCCTGCAAATAGAGAGAGGCCCCCAATCCGCCGGACTCGCTTTTTCCGAGAAGAAGGATCACACCCCCACCCGAACCAAAGACTCCGGGCACCAGTTTGACTCCCTCTTCCACCTTGCCCACCACCCCGACCACCGGGGTCGGGTGGATTGGTCCGGTCGGAGACTGGTTGTAGAGACTGACGTTTCCGCCCGTCACCGGTAGATCGAAGGTTCGGCAGGCCTCCGCCATGCCCTCCACCCCCTCGCGTAACTGCCAGAAAATCTCCGGATCGTGCGGATTGCCGTAATTCAAATTATCCGTCAGGCCCAAAGGCACCGCTCCGGCACAGGCCAGATTTCGGCAGGCCTCCGCCACCAACGCCTTTGAACCCTCGCGGGGATCCTGAGCGCACCAACGTCCGTTCCCATCGAGCGTCATGGCCACATGCACCCATCCGCCGCCCGGTTTCTCGATCCGTAGGACCGCCGCATCGCCCCCCGGACGGACCACGGTCCGTAATCCCACCATATGGTCGTACTGATTCCAGATCCAACGCCTCGATCCGGTGGCTGGAGAGTTGGCGATTTTCAGCAGATCCTCTTTTAGCTTGGGCTTGGCCGGCAGGATTTTTTTTAGATCCAGTTTCTGCCGTTCCGCCAACTTGGCCGGCACCTTGGCCTCCCTCTCATAGACCGGGGCGTCATCCGCCAACAGACGGGCCGGAACATCCGCCACCACCTTGCCCGACTGCTTCACCACCACTCGCCCAGTGTCGGTCACATAGCCGATCTCCGCCGCATCCAGACCCCAGCGCGCAAAAATCTCCTTCAATTCTTTCTCCCGCCCCTTGTGCACGATGATCAGCATTCTCTCCTGGGACTCGGAAAGCAGGGTCTCGTACGGGGTCATCCCCGTCTCCCGCTGAGGAACCCGGTCCAACTCGATCTCGATGCCCGAACCGCCCCGGCTGGCCGTTTCACAGGTGGAGCATGTCAGCCCCGCCGCGCCCATGTCCTGCACGCCCACCACCAGATCCGGCCGGGCGTACAGTTCGAGGCAGGCCTCAAAAAGAAGTTTTCCAACAAAGGGATCACCGACCTGCACCGCCGGGCGATCGGCCTTACTTTCTTCCGTCAGATCCCGTGAGGCAAAGGCCGCTCCGGCCAAACCGTCGCGCCCCGTTTTTGCACCCACATAAAAAACCGGATTCCCGACTCCCTTAGCCGCACCTCTCCGGATCTGGTCGTGCCGCAAGGTTCCCAGACAGAAGACATTCACCAATGGATTGCCCTCGTAGGCAGGATCCAGAACCAACTCGCCACCCACGGTGGGAACACCGACACAATTGCCGTAGTGGGAAATTCC
>CAZZMY010000076.1:0-5581 GCA_964655385.1 uncultured Akkermansia sp. | reverse complement strand
GATCACATCCAAAGTTTAAGGTCGAAGCATCTAAATATCCAAACTTTGGTGGGGCGCGCTCGATGAGCGCGCCTCGTTGTGTTTTGGATTGTCATGAGTTAGGCAGTCCAACCCAAGTCACCACAAGGAGTGGAATTCAACCGTCGAGACGGCGTGCCTAATTTTTTACATCTATCCTCCCCTTAGGTTTTTGCCGCCCCACTACTTATAAATGTATCTAATACTATAATTACTTGCATTAGTAGCATGTCCTATTTTGGATATCCCATAGAGGTGCAACTTGCCTAGCTGTTCCCAAGAAAGCACATAACTTCAACTTGAGGTTATTCATTGGAAACCATTTCCCACACCCCGCAGGAATCCAAAAAGAGACCTCTGCTTGAGGAGAAAGACCGGGACGGTCATCACTCACCATTCTCCTCCCGCCACGTCTTCCTCTCTCCTCCTAACGGTACTCCTACGGAACTGATCCGCACGTATCTTGAGGCACGCTCCTTGGCGCCAGCCAAGATTTTGGACGGCAAGACCGCCAAACCCCAGTCCACCGATGTTGTCCTGCATAACGGCAACCACAAGTTGCCCCCGGTCAAGAAAGTCGATTTCCGCCTAATCGTCTACCAAGAGGGTTGGCATCTCATCGACATGGTTTTCTGGAAGCGCCGCGGTGCCTGTGGTTGGTTGGATTTACAGGACGATCCGCAGGAGTTTCAACGCCTGATCCGGGAGGCCCTCGATGGGAAAAGCCCTTTGGCCACCACCAGCGTAAAGCCTCACCTCCACCGGCTGGACGGCTTTATCGACCGCAAACTGGGTCGGCACCTGACCCGACGCGAACTGGATATCTCGGTCCTCTTGATGCGCGGTTTCTCCGACAAAGAGACGGCCAAGCAACTCAAGATCAGTGCCGGCACGGTCCACAACCACCGGAAATCCATCTACCGGAAGCTGGGCGTACACTCCATTTCCCAGATGATGCACCGCCTGAGAACCATGGAGGGTCCAGCCAAGTAGGATCCGATCAGGAGGCCGGCAGAGGTTTCTTTCCCCGACTTCCTAAATTACTGCTGGGAGGCAATGATAAACCAGCAGCCCGGCCCCGTGGGTTGATCGCCATGGTTTTTTCGGGATAGATGGGCCTCCCCAAAGCGAATCCTTGGCCTGCCTTGATGCCCAGCGAGCGCACATCTTTCAGATCCGATCGCTTGGCGATCCCTTCGGCAATAACCTGGATTTTCAAGTTTTTGAACAGAGAGAGCATCTTACCCAGGATCCAGCGAGCTCTTGGTTCACGTGCAGCCTTTTTCCATAACACCGGGTCTAGTTTCACCGAAAAGACAGGCAGCTCAATCACCTCCAATAGGCTGGCAGTCCCCCGGCCGTAATCATCCAAGGCAAAACGGAACCCCTTTTCTTTCAGTCGAGCTGCCAAAACTTGGCCAGCTCGCATCTCCCCCAGACCCGCTTCCTCGCTGATCTCCAAAATCAATCTCTCCGGATGAACCTTGGCCCGGCGAAAGGATCCCACCAGATCGCTCGCCAGATTCGCATCGGAAAGTAACTCGCGGCCGATGTTTGCACTGATCACCAGTTGTCTGTCATTTTTCAACATTCCCAGACATCGATGCATGACCAAAGATGCAAGATGAAGCCGCATCCCCAGCCTTTCAATGGCAGGCAAGACCACATCCGGCATGGCTAAACCCGTGGGTGTCCAGAGTCGGAACAAAGCCTCATGAAAAAGAACCCTTCCCTGATTCAGCTCGCGCACAGGTTGAAGCCACATTTCAAACTCCCCAGCCTGCATCGCCTGACTTACCTCCAAAGTCCACGACCCCTTGCCCTCCGGGATTCTGGACATCATCCCCTTCACCACCTCCAGTCGGGACTTGCCCTTGATCTTGGCTTTTCGCAGAGCGGCATCGGCGGCGCGGAACACATGCGAGGGTGGGTCACCCTTCATCACCTTGACCAAAGCCACACTGATCGATGGCTCTGCCGAGGATCCACTTAAGGATCGTCGTCGCGCCATCATGGCCACGAGATTCTTAGCCCTCAGGATTGTCTTCCGGAAATTGCCCCCGGGTAGAAAGATGGCAAATTCATCACCCCCTAACCGGGACAAACTGGCGTCCGCCCCAAAGTGATCCCGCAAACGACGAGCCACCCGGCATAGCATGGCATCCCCCTCATCATGGCCTCGGGTGTCGTTGAAGATCTTAAAATCATCCAAGTCCATCACCAGGAGAACACCCTGACCGTTTCGAGAGTATCTCTCCATGCGACGCCTTAGTTCCCACCGGTTCAAGAACCCGGTCAAAGGATCATGGGTTAAGGCATATTCCAGCTGGTCGCCCAACTCCTTCCGTTCGGTGTCGTCATGCAGGGATATCTGGATCCCCTGCGGAATCGGGGTGATCCAAAGGCTCCAGAAAGCCCATCGATGGCCATGGAGCCGCACCAAGCAGTCAGATAATCCCAATCCCCCGCGCGGAATGGGGTGTTGCATCCAGCGCTGCACAATCCTCCGCCTCGGTTTTTCCAGCCACATAAACCAGTTTCGGTTCTGCAGATACTCCACCGTTTCCCCCATCCTCGCAGCGGATTCTTGGTCGATTTGGAGAATCTTGCCATGTTTCGTGGAGGTAAAAACGGAGGGAGAGGGTCCCGTGAGTAGCGGTTTCCTTTTTCTCAATCGAAAGGCGACCGAAGCCAGTCTGCGGGCCAAGGCAAAGGAATCAGCCGTCCATCCTCCCACCCAGATCACCTGCTGCTGAATTTCCGGCGGAATTACCCCCCTCTCGTCATGAAGAAAATCGGCCACCACCGCCACGGGAACAGGTTTCGAGCTGATGATCTCCCTCAAGGCGGAGGTTCCCGCTCTGATAATACGTAGATTGGGTCGAATCCCGCGGGGATCACGACCGAGCCAAAACGCCTCCACCCCCAGTTTTGATAGATGGAGAGAAAGTGAGCCCTGTTCTTGCTCGGGAAATCCCAACAACTCCACCACAGGGGTTGAGTAATCTCGCAACCTGGAAACTCGGGCTGTTTTTTTCAAAAGAAACAACTCTCCTCGGGTTATCTCTCCTTCATAAACCAAGTGGGGAAGAGACCCACCAGGGTTGCGGGGAGCACGGCAAAAACCGCCCAACCACACCAGAAGATGTGGATCCAGAGATAGGTCGGCCGGTTTTGGTAATGCAGAAACCCGTACACCATGGCGACCATGGATAAGAGGATCAGCAAGATGTTTGGCATCAAGGCCAAGACGCGGGCGAAAAAGTTAATATCCCGCACCACCTTGGTATTCACCCGGTACTTCGGGCGGACTTGGGGATGGGTCAGCGCAGTAAAGATGGCCACCAGGTAGACAAACCATAGGCCCGACTGGACTTGAAACGATTTCATGTCCTGTTTGTGGTTGGTCATGGAAGAGTTCATCCAGCGCATCAGTCCCAAGTAAGGAATCCGGTAGAGCAAAAACAGCCAAAGTGGGGCGGTCAGCACGAACTCCCCCGTAAAAAGGACCCAGATCGGCATGAGAAAGAAAATCGGATAAGCGATGCCGAACATGATGTAGTGATACCCAAAATGGAAGTAGGAGACCTTCTGGTGCCAGTTCAAACCCTTTCGGCAAAAAGGGTTGTCCCAGAAAAGAATCCGCAGGGAATCCGTGGCCCACTGCCGCCGCTGCTGCTGCTGGGCGAAGATGTCACTGGGAGCTGTGCCCTCCGTCAGGGCAAACGGATAATAAACGGAGTGCCACCCCTTATCCTCGAGCAACATGGAGCTGTGCAGGTCCTCCACCAGGCTCCACTCGCAGAATCCCCCAATCTCCTCGATCGCTTCCCGACGATAAATTACCCCGCTCCCGCAGGAGATGGAGGCGTTATGGGCATTCTTACTGATCTGCATCGCCTCGTAAAAGACCGTGTCCCGGTTTCCCCAGGGGTCATGTTTGGGCACGCGGAAAGATTGCCGACTACCGACAAAGCCGATCTTCGGGATCTGGAAATAACCGATCATCCGATGGATCACCTCTGGCTTGGGAATCTGGTCCGCATCCAGAGTCATGACAAAGGGAGAGCTGGTGATCCGCATTCCGTGGTTCAGGTTTCCGCCCTTGGCCGCCGTTCTCTCTTTTCGGGCGCTGTAGCCAAACTTCAGCTTTTGGGCGAGCTCCTTGACCTCTTTGGAGTGACCGTCATCGAGAACCATCACATGCAGGTGCGGGTAATCGATTTTAGCCACTGCCTCCAGCGTGGGACGGACAATTTCCATCGGTTCGCGGCACACGGTGACGAGCAGATCCACATCCGGCAGCTTCCCTTTCCAAGGCATCGTTTCCCGGGGGTGCAGTCTCTCTTCGGAAAGCATGTCAGCCCAAACCAGGATGCAGACAAAACAGATCATCTCGGCCACCACAAAAAGACTGGCCACCACCGGGTGCCCCCAGTCCAAAACGCGGAAAAGCCACTGGAGATAAACAATCCCCGTCAGAATCGTCAGGATATAGAGAACCCGGTTCTTTCTTCGTAAAGGGGCAAGGATGGAGTCCTTGAACCTTCGGGAGCGCCCAGAATTAGAATCGGTGTTCATAGGTCAGCAGGAAGTTCATCGCATCAAACGATCCCCCGGCAATGTTGTAGCGGTTGAACCCGCGGTTCTGACTGAAATAGCGTCCATCCAGCCTTAAGGTGTCGTCCTCGCCTCCGAGGTTAAATTTCACCCAAGCGAAACCGCTCTGACCAAATCCCCCGTTGTCCATGGTGTTGTATAGGTGACCTTCCCCCCCAATCTCCACCCCGTCGCACGGCTTGCCCGAGACCTCCAGATTGAAAGCATTTACGTTAAGAGCGGAAGGATCGTAATAGGCCCCCGTAGTGGCTCCCCCCGAGACAGGGTGGTATAGCGAGGCCGGTTGGAAGACTGACATGTAGTAGTAGCTGTAGCTCGGTCGGATGCGGACATCCTGCACAGGCACCTCGTAACTCAACTCCGCCAGATTGTCCCGGAAGGTGTTCCCGTCGGAAAGAGACGCGATCCGGGTGCGGGCATAGACGGTCCAACCGGCGTAGGGCCGCAACCGCCCCATCAAAGTTCCCTGGGTGGAGGAGATGCGGTTACCGACACCCCCAATCGTGGTAACTAAGTCATAAATTCCCACGCCAAAAGGGGCTTCAAAGTCGATCAAGTCAAAGAACTCGCCACCCACTCCCAAATCCAGCCAGTGCACGGGATAAAAGGTTAATGCCCCGCCTCCGTTGGGGCTGAGCCACTGGTTGGTATACCCGTTTAACCCAACCCGCCCGTTAAATCCGACGACGTCATCAGGTCGGGCATCGAGAGCAATAAATCCCCCTTGTCGGTCAATATTGCTAAACCCGGTTTGCTGAAAAAGTGAGTTGACCAGGGAAGGTCGGATCGTGACGGCGGGATCAGGCTTAAACGCTCCTTCGATCCCCCAATCCAGCTCGAGGTAGTTTAACGAATTGGAATAACTTGCAAATTCCGCCTTCATTCTGGGGTCGGTCAACTCGTCATAAAGATCTGTCCGTGCCGACCAGTCCAGCGTCTGCTC
>CAZZMY010000075.1:0-5600 GCA_964655385.1 uncultured Akkermansia sp. | reverse complement strand
CACCACCGGCACGAGGCGTTACGTAATTATGTGATTTGCGAGACTCTGCAGGCCCGCCCTCCGTCTCGCTTTCCGCCGCCGGCAGGCTAGCAAAGACTTTCCTCCATGAAGATTCTTGGAATTTCCGCTTTCTATCACGATTCCGCGGCGGCCTTGGTGGTCGACGGAGAAATCCGGGCGGCGGCCCAGGAGGAGCGCTTTACCCGCAAGAAACATGACGAGGCCTTTCCCTCCCGGGCAGTAGCCTACTGTTTGCGGGAAGCCGGCACCACGGCAAAAGATTTGGATTATGTGGCTTTCTACGAAAAGCCGCTCCGGAAATTCGACCGGTTGCTGGAAACGTATCTGGCTTTAGCGCCTGCCGGATTTTCCTCTTTTGTCCGGGCGGTTCCGGTTTGGTTGAAGGATAAATTATTTCTGGCCAAACGGATGAGGGACCAGCTCCCCGGCTATTCCAAGGCATTTGTCTATCCCAGCCACCATGAATCCCATGCCGCCAGTGCTTTTTTCCCATCGCCATTTCAGGAGGCGGCCATCCTAACGATGGATGGAGTCGGGGAATGGGCCACGGCCAGCATCGGCGTGGGGAAGGGGAACCGAATTGAACTCCTGAAGGAACTTCACTTTCCGCACTCCTTGGGCCTCCTGTATTCGGCTTTCACCTACTTCTGCGGGTTCAAGGTCAATTCCGGTGAATACAAGCTCATGGGCTTGGCTCCCTATGGGGAACCGGTGTATGCCGACCTCATCCGGCAGCACCTGGTGCGAATCTTTGACGACGGATCGATCTGGATGGACCAGTCGTACTTCAATTATGCGGGTGGTCTGACGATGACTTCCAAAAAATTTCATGGGTTGTTTGGTGGTCCGCCCCGGAAAAAGGAGTCCCCCATCGGAAAGAGGGAGATGGACCTGGCGGCCTCAATCCAGGTCGTCACAGAGGAAATCATGTTAAAGATGGCGCGCCATGCCCATCAACTGACTGGGATGAAGCATCTATGTCTGGCGGGTGGCGTGGCTCTGAATTGTGTGGGGAATGGGAAGCTTCTGCGAGAGGGGCCCTTTGAGGATATCTGGATTCAGCCGGCCTCAGGGGATGCTGGCGGTGCCTTGGGAGCCGCCCTTTTTACCTGGCATCAACTGCTCGAAAAACCGCGTAAAGCGAAGGTCCACGACTCCATGCAGGGATCTTATTTGGGGCCGGAGCCAGAAGATCAATCGACCCGCACTTTTCTGGAAAAAGAGGGGGCAAAGTTCCAGTATTTTCCCGAGGAGGGCAGGCTTTGTGACGAAGTTGCGAGTCTGATTGCGTCGGAAAAGGTCGTGGGGTGGGTGAACGGGAGAATGGAGTTTGGGCCGCGGGCCCTGGGGGGCAGGAGCATTCTCGGGGATGCCCGCAGTGAAAAGATGCAGACACAGATGAACGTGAAGATCAAATTTCGGGAATCCTTCCGGCCTTTTGCCCCTTCGGTGCTGGAGGAGAGGGCGGCTGACTGGTTCCAAATCGACCGGCAGCACCGCAGTCCGTATATGCTGGTGGTCGCCCCCGTTCTGGAGAAACACAGAGAGAAGTCCTCCGGCAGAAGTAAGACAGGGCTGGATCGGGTGAAGGAGCGGAGATCCAGTTTGCCGGCGATCACCCACGTGGACTACTCCGCCAGAATGCAAACAGTGGGTTCGGGAACGCGGTATCGAAAGCTCTTAGAGGCGTTCGAAAGAAGGACCGGTTCTCCGGTCATCATCAATACCAGCTTCAATGTGCGAGGGGAGCCGATCGTCTGCACGGCGGAGGAGGCCTACCGCTGCTTCCTCAACACCGACATGGACGCCCTGGTGATCGGAAACTTTTTGCTCCTCAAAGAGGAGAATGTGGCCGCTAGCGTGGATGCCCGGTCGAAGTACCTACAGACCTTTGAATTGGATTAGCCTCATGAAAACAAATGGAAGTTGGAAGATCGCAGATGGAAGATGGGCATCCCACTATCTCCCATCTCTTATCTCCGATCTTCCCGCGAAGCGATGATCAGCATTCAGTGGAACCCTGAACGAAAACAGTTGCGGCAGTTCGCCGGGATCTGGTTTCCCGCGTTCTGCGCCTTGGTGGGGTGGTCGATTGCCCGAAAAACCGGTCATTGGCAGGGGATCGAGATCGGTTGGGCTGTGGCGGGGGTGATTTCCATCGCCGGGTTGGTTTATCCGCCGATCATCCGACCGGTATTTGTCGGGCTCATTCTTTTGACTTATCCCATTGGGTGGGTGGTGTCCCATTTGCTTCTGGGATTGATCTTTTATGGGGTCGTCACGCCGACCGGCTTGATCCTGCGTGCGCTCGGTCGCGATTCTTTAGGTCTTCGGTCCCCTTCGGGGGAATCCATGTGGAAGAGTGCGGTTGGCAAAAACGATCCCACCCGTTACCTTCGTCAGAGTTAAAATGAGCACCTCAGGGCCCACCAAGTTCGAAGAGCAGGCCGCCAAGGCCGGAGGCGGGTTTTTCCGCGAGTTCTGGATTTTTCTAAAAGAAAACAAAAAGTGGTGGTTGTTGCCCATTTTGCTGGCTTTTTTGCTGATGGGAGCCCTGTTGCTGGCCGGAGGCACCGGGGCCGCCCCCTTCATTTACACGTTGTTTTAATTTTTCTTTGCGGGAAAATTTCTCATGGACAAGGATCGCCATGCCGGGATTTTCCGGTTTCTGACCTTCGGCCTTGTTCTGCTTGCGGCGCTCGGTCTCGACTATGCTGTCCGTCAGATCTACCTAAAAGTCACCTATCGGCCCCTGGTTTTTCATTCGCCCCACCGGATCCCGCATCCCGTTTATCACCACGGGATCCAATCCAACCAGGTTTCCACCGATGCGATTGGGAAATATTCCGCCCCTTTTTTCAGCAATTCCCTGGGAATGAAGGACGCCCAAGTCAGGGAAGTGCCGTTGGCGGGAACGCAACCGCGGGTGCTGCTGCTGGGGGATTCTTTCACCGAAGGCATCGGCACTCCCTGGGAAAAGACCTTTGCGGGAATTCTCGCCGCCCAAATGAATGAGAGGGGGGTGGAACTACTCAATGGAGGAACCGTTTCCTACAGCCCGCATCTCATGCGATTACGACTGGAGGAACTCTTGGCCCGGGGACTTAAGGTCGAGCGGGTGGTGGTTTTCATCGATATCTCGGATGTCCTGAATGAACTGCAATATGCCGAGCAAGGGAATGGGACGGCCCGCTATGAGGAATACGCCCCATTCGAAGATCAGGCCAAAAGTATCCGTCAGATCAATGAGAGGTGTGGATGGCTGGAGAGTCACGTGGAGAAAAACTTTGTCATCGTGGGGGCGATCGTCCGCAATCTGCGATTGTTCTGGCGTAGCCGGGAATCCCGGGTGGGGATTCGGGATTATGATGAGATTCCCCACTGGGCTTGGAATTGGCCGGATTACCGTGGGCCTTATGAAAAATATATCGAGGAAGGCTTGCGGCGGGGTAGGGACAACATGGATCGAATGGCGACGCGGTTGCGCCGGGAGAAAATTCCGCTGACGGTCGTGGTCTATCCGTGGCCCCAGCAAATCAGGAGTGGAACGCGGGAGGGTCGGGGGGAGGTTTTCTGGAGGCAGTGGTGTGCGGAAAGGGGGGTTGACTTTGTCTCCCTGTATCCGGACTTTCTGACGGCCGGCAAGTCGGAGGATGTGATCCGACGGTATTATTGGGCCAGCGACTGCCACTGGAACGAGGCGGGCCAGAGGTTGGTGGCGGAAAGCCTTTGGCATAATCATTTGTCGGCGATGCTTCCCGAAGTGGGGCAAAATCCCGTTAACCGCAACCGAGTAAAATAAGCGTGAACACAAATCCGAATCACCGGTGGATGGCTCTGGTCATGGGATGCACGCTGGCTCTCGGGCTGGATTATGGGGTCCGGCAGCTTTATCTGAAACTCTGGAAAAAGCCTTTTCTGGATTCAGCCCCCTTGCGGGTGCCGGACGAATGGTTTCACCACGGAATCAAGCCCAACAGCCGGGGCGTGGACACGTATGGGCCCTTTTCGGCTCCCTACTTTAGCAACTCCTTGGGTTTGCGGGATGCGGAGATTCGGGACGTTCCCCCCGCTTCCCCCCAGCCGAGAATTTTGTTTATTGGCGACTCTTTTACGGAGGCCGGCCCAATCCCGTGGGAAAAATCGTTTGTTGGCCGGGTCTCCGAGAAGCTCAAGTCCAAGGGAATCGAGGTTTTGAATGCAGGGGTGGCTTCTTACTGTCCCACCACGGAAAGGATCAAGCTCCGCTATCTGATGAAGGAGAGGAAGCTTCATGTGGATCGGGTGGTGGTTTGTTTGGACATCTCGGACCTGAAGGACGAGTTTTATTACGAAGAGGGAGAGGATGGGAAAGTGCGGCAGATTTCCTACGGTCCTTTTCGCGAAAAGGCGGAACAACTGGGCAAAGCGGATGCGGTGTGCAACTGGCTGGAAAGGAACGTAGAAAAGAACTTTGTGATCCTAGGTGCGGTGGTGCGAAATTTACGCCTGCAGTGGCGCCGGCACGCCAGCCAAAGCGGAGTCACGGAATACGACGCCATTCCCGATTGGGCTTATAACTGGCCGGATTATCGGGGGCCGTATGAAAATTTGGTGGAAACAGGCCTGAAAAAAATCAAATCCGAGATGACCCGGTTGTCGAACGAGTTGCGCCAAAGAAACGTGGCTTTGACCTTGGTGGTCTATCCATGGCCGCAACAAGTTCGGGCCGGAACCAAGCCGTCCCGGGCGGAACGGGAGTGGTCCAGCTGGGCCGCGGAAAACGGCGTGCAGTTTATCAGCCTGTTCCCGGTTTTTGTGAACCAAGAGTCGGCCGACCAAATCATTCAAAAGTACTACTGGAAGAATGATGCCCACTGGAACGAGGAGGGGCACCGTCGGGTGGCGGAGGCCCTGCTGCAACCGAAGGGTGGGATTACGCTGCCTGCAGCAACCGGGCGTCAGTGACGGGAGGGAGCCAGACGGCGTTTCACATCCTTGGACATTTTGAGTCGGGGCCACGGTTGGTGACGGGATTCCGGGAATCCTCCGGGAGTCATGATCTCAAAATGGAGGCTCCTTGGGGGGAGGGTGGCACCGGAGCAGAGATTTCTTAGGCGGTAAGCCAGTTTGGCTATTTTAACCTTGAGTGACTTTCGATTTACATCGGGGGTCGGGTTTTCCCGTTTTCCGCCAATGTGTCGTGGGGCCAGCTGATCCGGATGCCAGACAAAAAGGCCAATGGGACGGCGGACCGAGACGAGTTTCCACCCTGTTCTAAGCTGGCGACGAACCCAGACATGATCGCCTGCCATGCGGAATTCGGACGGGAAGGGCTGTCTTTCCCAGATCTGCCGTTGATAAAAAAGGGAGCAGGTCTGAACCGGCATCTGATAATCGGCGTCGATCGGGCGGGGGACGGTGATCTGGTTGAAGAGGTAGAGAAAGTTCAGGTGTTCATCGAGCATGATGGTGGGGCCGAACACGGCATCGGCTCCGGAACGTTCGAGTTTTTGCAGGGCATGGGTTAGGCCCGCGCGGTCATACTGTTCATCGGCATTCAAGTGACCGAGAAATCGGCCGCGTGCGGCAGCCATGCC
>CAZZMY010000074.1:0-5602 GCA_964655385.1 uncultured Akkermansia sp. | reverse complement strand
CTGATGCAGCTGGAAAAAGAGCGTACGGGGGTTTATCAAGGAGGGGATTACTTCTCCAATGACTAAAACATCCACCACGATAGGTGCGGATTGGGGGTACGCTCCAGCCCCGGAGAGTGCCGATCACTTCCAGTTGAAGGATCATTACGGCTTGTTTATCGGCGGAAAATTTGTCCCGGCCGTATCAGGAAAACGATTTAAGACCATCAATCCGGCCAATGAGAAGGTGATTGCCGAGGTGGCAGATGGCGGGGAGAAGGACGTCGATAAGGCGGTCAAAGCCGCCCGTACGGCCTTTGACAAGGTGTGGCGCAAGATGTCGGGTCGGGAGCGCGGAAAATATCTGTATCGTATCGCCCGGATTATCCAGGAGCGCGCCAGGGAATTGGCGGTGGTGGAGTCGATGGATGGGGGGAAGCCGATTCGGGAATCCCGGGACGTCGACATACCCTTGGCTGCCGCGCACTTTTTTTATCATGCGGGTTGGGCGGACAAGCTGGGATATGCCTTCCCCGGAAAGTCGGTGAGTCCGATCGGTGTAGCCGGGCAGATCATCCCTTGGAACTTTCCCTTATTGATGGTGGCGTGGAAGGTGGCTCCGGCTTTGGCCTGCGGAAATACCGTGGTGTTAAAACCCGCGGAAACCACTCCGCTGACCGCGCTGTTGTTTGCCGAAATCTGTCAGGAAGCCGGCCTGCCGGAGGGGGTGTTCAACCTGGTGACCGGTGCTGGTGCTACCGGGGCGGCGTTGGTGAACCATCCCGGCTTGGATAAGGTGGCTTTCACCGGATCCACCGAAGTGGGCAAGGCCATCCAGAAGTCGCTTGCCGGACGGGGAACCAAATTGACCCTCGAGTTGGGTGGAAAAGCGGCCCACATCATTTTTGAGGACGCCACCATCGATCAAGCAGTGGAGGGGATCATCAACGGAATTTATTTCAATCAAGGGCACGTCTGTTGTGCCGGCTCCCGTTTGCTGGTGCAGGAGAGCGTGGAGGAGGAGGTGGTCGCAAAACTGAAGGCACGGATGGAGAGCCTCATCGTGGGGGATCCGTTGGACAAAAATACGGATATCGGGGCCATCAATTCGAAGGCCCAGTGCGATCGGATTCGCGACTATCTGAAGATTGGAGAGGAAGAGGGTGCGGAACTTTTCCAGACCAAGTGTTCGGTTCCGGAAAAGGGATATTGGATTCGGCCGAGTTTTTTCACCAAGGTGGCCCAGTCCCATCGCATCGTGCAGGAGGAGATTTTTGGTCCGGTGCTGGCGATCCAAACCTTCCGGACCCTGAACGAAGCTTTGGAAAAAGCCAACAACACCCCGTATGGGCTCTCGGGAGGTGTTTGGACAGACAAGGGAGCCAAGATCTTTAAGGTGACCCGCGGCATCCGGGCGGGCGTTATTTGGGCCAACACGTTCAACAAGTTTGATCCGACCTCACCTTTTGGTGGCTACAAAGAGAGCGGATATGGACGGGAGGGCGGACGGCATGGCCTTCGTCCGTATGTGGAGCTGTCATGAGTCGCAACGGCACCAGCGGAAATCATGGACGTCTGGATGTGCGCAAGACGTACAAGATGCTGATTGGGGGTTCGTTTGTCCGTTCGGAATCTGGACGGGCTTTGGATGTGGAGGCTCCCGGTGGAAAATGGCTGGGGCATGTCTGCCGCGCCTCCCGCAAGGATTTCCGCAACGCGGTGGTGGCAGCCCGCAAGGCCGCCTCCGGTTGGGCGGGCGCCACAGCCTATCTCAAGGGGCAGATTCTGTATCGGGCGGCGGAGATGTTGGAGGGGCGTGCCTCGGGGTTTCGTGAGGTTCTGCAATCCATTGGACTCTCTTCCGCGGCGGCCAAGGCTGAGGTGTCCCAAGCGATCGACCTCTTGGTCTATTACGCCGGATGGTCGGACAAGTATTTGCAGGTTTTCGGGGCGGTGAACCCGGTGGCCACCCCGCATTTTAACTTTTCCGTCACAGAGCCCATGGGGGTCGTGGCCTATGTGGCGGGGGAAAAGAGACCTCTACTCGATCTGGTCTCCGGGATCGCTCCCATTGTGGTCGGCGGGAATGCGGTTATTACACTTTCCACGGGGCGGGCCGCCGTGGCCGCCATGGAACTGGGTGAGGTTTTGGAGACGTCGGACTTTCCCCCGGGGGTGATCAATCTGCTTTGCGGACTTCGGGAGGAGCTGGTGGGGCAAATGTCGAGCCACATGGATGTGAACGCCTTGGTCGTTCAGGGAGGGGATGAGAAAGAACACACGGCCAGTCGGGAAGCCTGCTCCTTGAACTTAAAGAGATACTTTTTGCGGGATGCAGCTGGCCAAGGAGATGAGGATCCTTACCGAATCCTGGACACGGTGGAGATCAAGACCACCTGGCACCCGGTGGGTGGCTGATTTTAGAAAGGTGGCTGGCCGGGTTTGAATTGACTCGATACATCCCCGGCAAGATCCAGGCTACCGGGGGTTAAGGACTTGGGGGACCGGCTCGTATCGGGAGCAAAGTCAGCCAACTCCACCCAAAAGAAGTTGGGAGTGGTGGTGAGCTCGAATCCATACACCCCGTGACTTAGGTCACACACGGTGCGGTATTCGGTATTATAAACAGGAAACCCGTCACCCAGCTTGTTGTAGGGAGTGCCGAAGGGAACGGAGACGCTGCGAATGGCCGCCAGGAGCGTGGCGAAAGCCTGTTGCATGTTTTCGGGATTCGGAAAAAAACGCGAAAAATAAGCCGCCCGTTGAAAGCGGGCTTGCGGGGAAATGTTGCCTGGAACCGGGGTATCCTGACCGGGCTGGGTGAAGTCCATTTTGGAGAGCAGGTTCAGTTGGTCATCGTAGGGAGGGTCATTGGTCATAATCGTATATTGGCGGCCGTGGTGAACCTTGGGTTTTCCGTTGATGTATTCAATGATGGCAGAGTCTCCGCTCTTATCCTCAAGAGCCAGGTGGATCGTGGCGTCATGTCCGTGGGCTTGAATCATGACGGGTTGAACATTCTTGAGCAGAGCCAGCGCCTCATTGACCGTGGCTGCCTGGTCGAGGACGTACTGCAGCCAAAGGATGGCGGAGACACCCTTTTTCTTGGGGTCCCGGGCGCCAAAATCGGTTTTCGCCAAATAGAGTAAATGTCCGCCCAGCCCCTTTTCATTCATACCATCGACGGATCCGACCCCGTAAATGGAGGTGATCAAGCTGGCATATTTTGAGGACCAGCGCAGGGGATTCTCCTTCACCACGGTCTCCCGGCCACATTTTGCGCCATCCCGATCCATGCCGCGAGGGAGGAACCAAAGAACGGGCTCCGTGCTCTCAGGCCAGTCCATCGAGCGAGCTGCCAGCACCCCGAATGGATTCTCATTCCAGAGAATCCTTGTGCAGGCGAAGGAGGTGGATAGCACGCTCCCAACGAAAAGAATGGGGAGGAGCTTTCGTTTCATGTTGTCCTGCCGAAAAAACTCTAGATTCGGTTGGTTCGCTTCTTGTAGTCGTTGATCAACTGATTGGTCGAGGAGTCATGGGAGGTGACGGGTGCCGGAGTGGTCAGTTCCGGCTCGATCTTTTTGGCCAGCTGTTTGCCCAGTTCCACCCCCATCTGGTCATAGGGATTGATGTTCCAAATGGCTCCCTGGACAAAAATCTTGTGTTCATAAAGGGCAATCAGGCTGCCGAGGGTTTTGGGGTCAAAACGCTGGACCAGAATCGAGTTGGTCGGTCGGTTCCCGGAGAAAACCTTGTGGGGGATGAGTTTTTCCAGCGCTTCGCCCTTGAGTCCTTCCTTGGTGAGTTCGCCTCTGACCTCATCCTCGGTTTTGCCCTTCATCAGGGCTTCGGTCTGGGCGAAGAAGTTGGCCAAAAGGATGTCGTGGTGTTTTCCCAGGGGGTTAAAGGTTTCGACCGAGGCGAGAAAATCGCAGGGGATCAATTTCGTTCCCTGATGGATGAGTTGGTAGAAGGCATGTTGCCCGTTGGTCCCGGGTTCTCCCCAGATCACGGGGCCCGTGCTCCAGGTCACCGGTTTCCCCTCGCGATCGACCCCCTTGCCGTTGCTCTCCATGTCTCCTTGCTGAAAATAGGCGGGAAAGCGGTGGAGATATTGGTCGTAGGGCAGGATGGCGTGGGTTTGGGCGTCGTGAAAGTTGTTGTACCAGATACCCAGCAAGGCAAGGGTCATGGGCAGGTTCTGCTCGACGGGAGTTTTGAGAAAATGTTCGTCCATGGCGTGAGCCCCGGCGAGAAGCTCGGCGAACCGATCGTATCCGACCGAGATTGCAATGCTTAGGCCAATGGCCGACCAAAGGGAGTAGCGACCACCGACCCAGTCCCAAAAAGGGAACATGTTGACTGGATCGATGCCAAATTTCTTCACCTCCGCGGTATTGGTGGAGAGGGCAACAAAGTGTTTGGCGATATGTTTCTCCTCGCCCGCTTCCTTCAGGAACCACGAGCGGGCCGAATGAGCGTTGGTCAATGTTTCCTGGGTCGTGAAGGTCTTGGAGGCGACAAGGAAAAGAGTGGTGGAGGGTCGGCAGACGCGAAGTGCCTCCACAATGTGGGTGGAGTCGATGTTCGAGACGAAATGTAGCCGGAGATCACGTCGGGCAAAGGGCTTTAGGGCTTCCGTGACCATCACGGGACCGAGGTCGGAACCTCCAATCCCGATGTTGACGATGTCTGAGATAGGTTGACCGGTGTAGCCCTTCCATTCCCCCGATCGGACTCGTTCCGAAAATACCTTCATCTGTTGCCGGACTTTTTCCACCTCAGGCATGACGTCTTGCCCGTCCACCATGAGAGGTTGGTTAGCGGGTCGCCGTAGGGCGATGTGCAGAACGGAACGGTTCTCCGTGAGGTTGATGCGGTCTCCAGCGAACATGCGGTCCCGCAACTCTTCCACCTTGGCATCCTTCAGAAGCTGTCGGAGGAGTTGGAGCGTTTCCGGAGTAATTCGGTTTTTGGAGTAATCCAGGAAAAGATCGTTCCAGCGGAGGGAAAAATTGGCTGCCCGGTTAGGTTCTTTGGCAAAGAGATCGCGCATGGCGGGAACCGAGGAAGCGTGGCGGGCCAACGCCTTCCAAGAGGGGAAATCTGCAGGGTTGGGCATGACTGAAGAATGGGGGATAGAGGAGCTTGGGGGAAGAATTTATCGAATCTGTTGAGTTTTTGGTGCGAATGAGGGAATGTGATTCATGCAAAAGGTGTTGATTCTAGGAGCGGCGGTGTTGGGCCTGATTTCCACGGGGGTTTTGGGGGATGACGGGGATCTGGACAAAGCCATCGACAAGTCGGTGGAGATTTTGGACAAGTACGCGAATGAGAAAAACGACACCGCCCCGGCGGAGGCTTTTCAAAAAGCCAAAGGGTTGGCGATCCTGAATGTCATGAAGGCCGGCTTTATTTTTTCCGGTTCGGGCGGAACGGGTCTGGTGACTGTGAAAATGAAAAACGGAAAGTGGTCCCCACCCTCCGCCATTTCGGCAGGAGGATTCGGCGTGGGTCTTCAGGCAGGGGGATCGAACATCGACTATGTGATCCTCATGAACAGCGAGGAGGCGGTGGAGCAGTTTTCCAAAGAGGGCAATTATCGGGGAGGGGTGGAAGC
>CAZZMY010000073.1:2140-5671 GCA_964655385.1 uncultured Akkermansia sp. | reverse complement strand
GGGTGGGTCTCAATCCCCAGCTGAATGCCTTGTCTGCGCTGGGAATCGTCCTCACCATTCTCTTGGTCTTCGCCAGTGAAAAGTTAAAACAATCCAATCCCGGAGAATGAAAAATATGAAATCCATCCGTCATCTCATCCTCGCCCTGATCCCCGTGGCCCTTGCCGCCTGCGGCCCCAAACCTCCCTCGACGGCCGAAACCTCCACCGGGCCCACCTCCAATGAGGAGAAGAAACTGAATCTCTACTGCTGGTCCGAATACATTCCGCAGTCGGTCATCGACGACTTTTCCAAGGAAACCGGCATCAAGGTTGCCGTGGAAAACTACTCTTCCAATGAGGAGATGGTGACCAAGCTTTTGGCCGGGGGAGGAAAGTACGATCTCATCCAACCCAGCGAGTATACCGTGGAGGCCCTGATCCGGGAAAACCAGCTTCTCCCCATCCAGCCGGCTTCCTTAAGCAATATGGCCAATATCTCTTCGGAATTCCGGAACATGCCCTACGATGCCGGCAACAAGTTCTCCATACCTTATATGGCGGGATTCGTTGGCATCTGCGTGAACACCGACAAGGTGAAAACCCCCGTCAAAGGCTTTGCCGATGTTTTCACTCCCGCCCACAAAGGTCGCATCGTCGTCCTCGACGATGCCCGGGAAATCACCAGCTGGGCTTTTGCCGTGGAGAAACTTGGCATCAACGACGTCACTCCGGAGAACCTCGAGAAAGTGAAACCGACCCTGAAAAAATGGTTGCCTCTCGTGAAGGTCTACGACTCCGACAGCCCCAAGACCTCCTTGAAGAACGGGGATGTGGATCTGGGCGTTGTTTGGAGTGGTGAAGCCGCCCTCCTCTATCGGGACGACAAGAAATTTGCCTTTGTCCTGCCTACCGAGGGTTCTCACCTGTTCGTGGACAATCTGGCCATTCCGAAAACAGCTGCGCATCCCCAGAACGCCCATCTTTTCATCAACTACATCCTCCGTCCCGAAGTCAGCCGAAAAATCTCGGAAGCCTTCCCTTATTACAACCCCAACAGCGCGGCCCGGGCCCTTCTGTCCAACGAGGAGATCGCCAATCCGGCCAGTTATCCTCCGGCCCAAGACATCAACCGCATGCAAACCTTCCGCGATCTGGGCCAACAGGCCGCAGCCATCGACGAGTTGATCACCCAGATCAAAGCCGGCGGAAAATAATTTCCCTTGGCTGCGGTTGCTGATTCCCTGCAGGGAGGTTCCGTTCCCACCGGCCAGAAGGCGGGTTGGAAACCTTGGCTCCTTCTCTCCCCCCTGTTGCTTTGGTTGGGCCTATTTGTCCTCCTGCCGACTCTTCTTCTGGTTCTCACCAGTTTCAGCCGGCGTGATGACATGGGCCGGGTCATCTACTCTTTTACTCTCGATAATTACCTCCGTTGTTTTGATGCCACCTGGCTAAGCATCTTCGGTTCCTCCATCCTGTATGCGTTCGTGGCCACTGTAATTTGTGTCCTGGTCGGCTATCCCGCTGCTTACACCATTGGACGGGCGAGCCCAAAAAATCGCCGCATGCTTCTCACGCTCGTGATGGTTCCTTTTTGGACCAGCTTCCTGATCCGCACCTATGCCTGGATTTCCATTTTGAGTCAGGAAGGCCTCGCCAACAGCCTGCTGCTTTCCGCCCACATCATCCCCACCCCCATCGGGATGATGTACACCCCTTTCGCCATTGTTCTGGGGCTCGTCTACAACTACCTCCCGTTCATGATTCTCCCCATCTATACCAGTGTCGAAAAACTGGATAACTCCCTCATCGAGGCCGCCTACGACCTGGGTGCCGGTCCTCTGCGTGCTTTCTCCAGCGTGATCATTCCGCTGACAAAACCCGGCATCGCCGCCGGTGCCCTGCTCGTCTTCGTGCCAGCCATCGCCATGTACGCCATCACCACCTTGATGGGGGGAGGTTCTAATCCCACCATCGGCGAAGTTATCCAAAACCAGTTCACTCGCGCCCGCAACCAACCGTTCGGTGCCGCTCTCGGCGTGCTTCTCATGCTCCTCTTTCTCGTCACTTTTCTCCTTCTTGGCCGCAAGAAGTCCTCCCCACGCGCCGCTTAGCATTTGCCTAGCCCGCTAGCCTGGGGGGCCCATAAAAAAATCCAACCTACTGCAGTTCTAACAAAGCCTCATTTTCATCCTAACCCTAGAACCACCCCCCCTTGCCATACCTGCCCGCCCCGCCTACCTTAGTCATTGGGAGACCCCTAGACGTGAGTCAGGGTTCCACCTAAAGCTTAAGTAATTATAATTCAGGAGGTTATGATCATGAAAAACGCCCTTGTCTTGGGTACCGGTGGCGTGGGTTCAGTGATCGGTCAGCGCCTCCATACCTACGATTGCTACGGCGATATTTATCTGGGTGATGTGGAGACCCAGTTCGCCGACATCCTTCACGCCAAGACGGACAATAGCCGGTTCAAGGTCGTCAAAATTGACGCCAATGACCCAATCGCCCTGGCTGCGTTCATCAAGGAAAAGAAGATTTTTGTCACGATTAACGCCTGCCCCAGCTTCGTGAACCCGTCGGTCCTTACCGCCTGCGCCGAAGCCGGATCCAATTACGTCGATATGGCCTCCGACTGCTACGTCCCGCCCGGAGTAAAGAAATACGGCAAGAGCTCCTTCGAGGCTGAAATCGAAAAGTACAACGACGATTTCATCAAAAACGATACCACAGCCGTTCTCTCCATGGGGATGGACCCCGGAGCCGTGAATATCTTTGCCCGCTGGGCGGTGGATCGGCTCGATATCGCCACCTCCATCCGCGTGCTGGATGCCGATAATGCCGAGGTCAAAGGGTATCGCTTTGCCGTTCTTTTCAGCCCCGAAACCCTCTTCGAGGAGCTCGGTGCCATCCCCTACTACGTCAAAGACGGTCGGATCGTCTCCGGCAAGCCCCTGGAAACCGAAGTCGAAGTGCTGCGGTTCCCCGATCCGATCGGCTTCATGAAAACCTATGCCGTGGCCCACGAGGAAGGGGTCAGCCTTGGCATCTATCCCCCTTTCGTCGCCAAGGGCGTAAACTACTCCGTCTTCAAATACACCCTTTCCGAAAAGGTGGTCAACATCGCCAAGTCCCTCGCCCTGCTCGATCTGGACAACTGGAAAAAGATGAAAGTGGACGGGGTGGAGGTCTCCCCCGTCCGCGTAGCCACCGCCCGGCTCCCCAAACCCGCCCAGCTTGGCTCGACCGTGGAAGGCTATTCCTGTGTCGGCACCGAAGTCCGCGGAATGAAGGATGGCGTCCGCACCGAATATTTCGTTTACACGATGGACGACCATCGCGAGACCTACCTCCGATACGGCTATTCCCTGACGGTGGTCCAAACGGGTCTTCCTCCCGCCCTGATCTGCCGTCTTTTGGCCGAGGGCCGGATCAAGGAACGTGGCGTGATGATGCCCGAAGCCCTCGACCCTGAAATCATCATGCGGGAGCTACCCGATGAAGGGATCCCGATCTACGTCGAACAACGCCGGGTCGAACCCCCCTCCCGCTT
>CAZZMY010000073.1:0-2040 GCA_964655385.1 uncultured Akkermansia sp. | reverse complement strand
CTATGTCCGCTGACGCGCTGCTTTCCGGCCTAACCCACGTCCATACCCGCGAGGAGTTCGCAAAAAAACTCGCCTCGGGACGCCCTCTTCGAGTCAAACTTGGCTTCGACCCATCGGCTCCCGACCTTCATCTCGGGCACGCTCTGGTGCTGGCCAAGGTCCGTCAGTTCCAGGAGGCCGGCCACCTCGCCGTCATAATCGTGGGCGACTACACCGCCCGGGTGGGAGATCCCACCGGTCGATCGAAAACCCGCCCCGCCCTTGAACCGGAGGTGATCGAACAGAACGCCAAAACCTATACTGACCAGGTCTTCAAGATCATCGATCCGAAGAAAACCGAGGTTCGTCGCAACGGCGAGTGGCTCGCCAAACTGACCTGTGCCGACCTCCTCCGCCTCAACGGCCAAGTCAATGTTGCCCGCATGCTTGAACGTGACGATTTCTCCAAACGGCACAAAGAGGGCGTGCCCATCAGCCTCGCCGAGTTCCAATACCCCGTTCTTCAGGGATACGACTCTGTGGCCGTGAAGTCGGATATCGAATTAGGGGGTAACGACCAGCTGTTCAACAATCTCGTTGGCCGGGATCTCCAGCGCCAAGCCGGACAGGAACCCCAGGTCGTTCTCGTCACCGCCCTCCTGACCGGAACCGATGGGAAACAAAAGATGAGCAAATCCCTCAATAACCACATCGGCATCACGGAACCCCCGGGGGAGATTTTCGGAAAAGTCATGTCCGTTCCTGATGAGACCTGCGCCCTGTGGCGCGATCTTCTTGGCTCCTTCCTAGGATTACCCAAGGAATCGCCGACTCATCCCATGGAGGCCAAAAAGGAACTCGCCGCTGCGGCCGTGCGTCGCTTCCACGGGGACACTGCCGCCACTTCTGCCCGTTCGGATTTCGAGGCCAAGTTTTCCAAAAAGGACCTCTCTTCAGCCGAAATGGAATCCTTCCGCCCCTCTTCGCCAACCCTATCCCTCGCACAGTTGGTTCAGGAGACAGGGGCCATGGCCAGTAACTCCGAGGCTCGCCGGTTGATCACTCAAGGCGGAGTCAAATTGGACGGAGAAAAAATCGCCGACCCCAAGGCTAAAATTACTCTCAAGAAGGGGCAGGTTCTCCAAGTCGGTAAAAAAACCTTTTTCCGTATCCAACTTTAGATCGTTGTCCCGGCATCCAAGCCAACGGCTCCCTGTTTCAACTTCATCCCCATCTTTGTCCTCTATCTCCCGCCCCACTTATCGGCCCCGATCCACCCGCTGTTCACATCTTGTGTGGATGGTTTTTTTGGACCCCTCGACTTCCCCCACCCCGTCTTCATTCCAGAGGGATGCCAATTCGCACCCGGGAAGATTGGGAGAAGAAAGAGGCCGCTTTCCTCGCCCGCTATGCCTCGAAAAGCAAAGAAAGCTTGGGTCGCAAACATCCGGAACAGTCCCACGATTTCCGTCCTGAATTTCAGCGGGACCGCGAAAGGATTGTCCACAGCAGTGCCTTTCGCAGCCTCGAATATAAGACCCAAGTCCCCCTCAACGGAACCGGGGATCACGTCCGCACCCGCCTGACCCATACCATCGAGGTGGCCTCCCTCTCCCGTTCCCTCTGCCGATCCCTCGGCCTCAACGAGGATCTGGCCGAGGCCATCGCCTTAGCCCGCGATCTCGGCCACCCACCTTTCGGACATACGGTGGAACAAACCCTGAACCAGCTGATGCAGGATGCCGGGGGCTTTGGTCGTCGTCGCCAAAGCCTTCGTGTGGTGGAACAGTTGGAGGTCAAATACCCGGAGTTTAATGGCCTCAACCTGACCCACGAGGTTCGCGAAGGTCTCGACCCCGTTCCAAAGCCCGATACCCAGCCCGCCCTCGAGTCTCAGGTGGTCGACATTGCGGATGAAATCGCCCACGCCTGCCATGACCTCGAAGACGCCCTCGAAAACGGCCTGATTGAACCCACCGCCCTGCTGGGAATTGAACTTTGGAAAGAGACAGAATCCACCGTCCGCAAAAACTATGCCCGTCTCGATCCGGAAAGAACCCG
>CAZZMY010000072.1:0-5794 GCA_964655385.1 uncultured Akkermansia sp. | reverse complement strand
GCGACGGCACCACCACCGCCACCGTACTGGCGGAATCGATCTACCGGGAAGGTCTTAAGAATGTGACCGCCGGAGCGAATCCGACCGAGCTAAAGCGGGGCATCGACCGTGCGGTCGAGGCGATCGTGGAGGAACTCTCCTCGATCAGCAAAAAGGTGAAGGACAAGGAAGACATCCGCCAGGTGGCCACCGTCTCCGCCAATTGGGACAAGACGATCGGTGAAATCATCGCCGATGCTTTGGACAAGGTGGGCAAGGACGGCACGGTGACCGTGGAGGAAGCCAAGTCGATCGAAACCTCGCTCGAGGTCGTCGAAGGGATGCAGTTCGACAAGGGCTATCTCTCCCCGTACTTCGTCACCAACCAGGAAGACCAGGAAGCCATTCTGGAAAACGCCTATATCCTCATCCACGAGAAAAAGATCTCGAGCCTGAAGGACATGTTGCCGCTCCTCGAAAAGGTCGCCAAGTCGGGCAAGCCCCTCTTGGTCATCGCCGAGGAAGTGGAAGGCGAAGCGTTGGCCACCCTCGTGGTGAACAAGCTCCGTGGCACCCTGCAGGTCTGCGCGGTGAAGGCCCCCGGTTTCGGGGACCGCCGCAAGGCCATGCTGGAGGACATCGCGATCCTCACCGGCGGGAAGATGCTCAGCGAAGACCTCGGGATCAAACTCGAGAACGTTACGCTGGAGGATCTCGGCCGGGTGAAGCGCGCCGTCGTGGACAAGGAGAACACCACTCTGATTGAAGGGGTGGGGAAGAGCTCCGACATTCAGGGCCGCGTTTCCCAGATCAAGAAGCAGATCGAGGAGACCACCTCGGACTACGACCGGGAAAAACTCCAGGAACGTCTCGCCAAGCTCGCGGGCGGAGTGGCCGTGATCAATGTCGGCGCCGCCACCGAGACCGAGATGAAGGAGAAGAAAGCGCGGGTGGAAGATGCGTTGCACGCGACCCGTGCGGCCGTCGAGGAAGGCATTGTCCCCGGAGGGGGCGTGGCCCTCATCCGTGGTCAGAAGGCCATCGAGAGCCTCAAGCTCAAGGGCGACCAGCAGATCGGCGCGGAGATCATCCGTCGCGCGGTCGAGCAGCCCCTGCGCACCTTGGCGGACAACGCCGGGGTTGAGGGCTCGATCGTCGTCCAAGAGGTCAAGAGCCGGAAAGGTGCCGAGGGCTACAACGTGGCCACCGGTGAATACGTCGACCTGCTCAAGGCCGGCGTGGTCGACCCGACCAAGGTCACCCGTTCTGCGCTGCAGAACGCCAGCTCCATCGCGGGTCTGCTCCTCACCACGGAAGCCGTGGTGACCGAACTGCCCGAAAAGGAGAAGGCTCCTGCTCCGGCCGGCGGACACGGCGGCGGAGGGATGGACTACTAAGCCATTCGGAAAGATTTCCCCCGGGGTACGTCCCCCGCGGGGAGCCCAAAGGGGCGCGGTTCCGTAAGGGGCCGCGCCCTTTCGGTTTATGGGGACGTGTCGGAGGGGGGAGAATTATGGATTCATGGATTGCCGGACGTCCTTGAGAAGGGCGTCGGTGGCGTCCATGCGGATGATGCCAAGGCGCGGAGATTCCAGATCCATGATCACATAAATCGCCAAGGTAAAGGTCGTGACGAAGAGTGTAATATGGAGCCAGCAACGTTTTTTCGCAGAGGACATCTGGTATCCAGCCAAGAGGGCGGCGACCATAGCCAAACTGATCAGAAGAATGAAAACAACGACCGGAGTATGAAACTGGGTGGCGGCAAACCGGGTGATGGTGATGTCAAACATGGCGTTCAATGCGGGGATCAGTTGCATCCCGGCAAGGGTGGAGCCGGTTTTTTGGCAGGCTGGAACGGCCTGGGTCCAGATCTCCCGTTGCAGATCCTGGGAGCGCTCGAATTCCTTGAGCGCAGCCTGGATATCCGGGATCAAGGCGTAGGTTTGAATCCGGGAGTCCAGATATTCCCGGAACTTCTGGCGCAAGGGATCGCGATCACCAGGATTCAGCAAATCCAGACGTAGGTAGGCGGTACCAACGGCATTGGCCTCCTCGACAATCAGTTTTCGTCTGCCATTAAAGCGATCGGCGGCAGCAGAGAAGGTAAAGGCCACAAGGAGTCCGAGCAGAGCGAGAATCGGACCGTCGACCACGCTGACCCAGTCCTTGTTGGAGTTGGGGTCAACTTTCCGGTGTTGGCACCCAAGGCAGTGGCCGAACTCCATGAAAAGAAAGATCACCAGGCCCAATCCGAGGCAGAGCGGAAGGGAGAGAAGACCGACTGCTACGGGAGCAAATGTGGTGATGGTAAACACGAAAGATTGAGGTGTTTAATCGTTACGGGTGTGGTCAGGGGCCGGGTTTTGAGGGATCCGAAATTCCGGATGGCGAATTCGTCCACCCAGCAGGGCTGCCTGAATGGAAAAGAAAGCCGCTCCCAGCGCAATCAGCACCACCACCCAGGCGGTACCGGTGCGCCAAGCGGGACGAAACTTAAGGATGATGAGACCCACAATACAAACCCAACCCATGAGATAGAGAAGTTTGGCGGCTTTCTCTGCCATGTCCTCGTGCATTTCGGCGGCAATGTCGCCCTCCTCGTCCAGAGGAGGCTTGATTTCAGACATCTCGAACCGGGTATGGGCGGACTCTCCTGATTGCATGACGACCGGAGTGATGAGATCGGCGAGAAGGCCCAGGGAGAAGCCGACGGCCAAAATGGAGCCACGGCGAAAAAAAATACCAGCCACCAAGATGGGGGGAACAAGCAGGGAAAGGGTGACGGGAAAGTGATTCGACATCACATGAAGGTGTTCGGGACTGAAGAACGAGGGCGTCATGTCCACCCAGCATGGAGGGCGAAGGGAATCTTTCCAACTGAATCCTCACAGCTTAAAAATGGAGGATGGACTGGAGCATTCGACCTCGGGCACATCTATGTGCCGGATCCGGACGTGAATTCGTCGACGGGGAGATCGTCTTCACGGTTTTGGCGGCGGTCGACGGGGGAATGGAGAGAAAGGATTTTGCCGAGGAAGTCTGGTCCAAAGAGGAGTCCCGGCCGGCCTATTTCTGTTTTTGGAAAGGGAAGTTTCGGGCGGTTCCTCCTGAGCCGGAGAAAGAGCCTCCGGCGGCCCGTGCGGAAGCGGAATTGCGGCGCAGATTGGCCCAACCGGTCAAGACGGATAGTCCGGAGGCCCGGGTGATCTTCCTTTTCGCTTTGTTGTTGGAGCGGCGGAAGGTTTTGCTTGTCCGTGAGAGAACGACGGGCCCGGAAGGGCGGGTGACAGTTTATGAGCACAAAACCACCGGGGAGGTAATTTTGGTTCCGGAACCTGAGGTGAAGTTGAGTGAGGTGGACCGCCTTCGATCCGAGGTGGAGACCTTGGCGGCGACTTGGGGGGCGTGATTTTCGCCATGAGATTGTCACTTTCGGCCTCTTGCCGAGCGAGCAGACGGGGCGGATAAGATGGAGGCGATGCGCGAGCGAATTTTGGTGGTGGAGGATGAGGCCGATGTGCGGGAACTCATCCGGCTGCAGTTACGTGCCGCGGGATTCGATGTGCTGGAGGCGTGTAACGGGGCCGAGGGGCTGGCCATGGCCAAGAATGATCCCCCTTCCGTGATTATTCTGGACCTTATGATGCCGGAGATGAATGGAATTGAGGTCTGTCGTGCCTTACGCAGGAATCCCTCCACTTCCCGGATTCCCATTTTGATGCTGACGGCCAGATCCACCGAGGAGGACAAGGTGGCGGGTTTCGAGGTGGGGGCCGACGACTACGTGACCAAACCCTTTAGCCCGCGGGAGCTGATTTTGCGGGTGCGCGCAGTGGCCCGCAGAAAACCTGATCAGGGGGCCGCCAAACCAATCCCGATCCGGGCAGGGCTGGTGGAGTTGGATCGGGCGGCGATGACCGCGACGATCGGGGGAAAGAAACTGGGTCTGACCTCCACGGAATTCCGTTTGTTGGAGTTGCTGGTCAGGAGAGCCGGAAATATTCAATCGCGGGAATCTCTCCTGAGCGAGGTTTGGGGCTATCAGGCCCATCTGGACACGCGGACGGTGGATACCCATGTCCGGCGCTTGCGGGAAAAACTCGGGCGGGCCGGCAGGATGATTGAGACGGTGAGGGGAAGCGGATATCGGTTGAGTTCCTCGCAGGGGTAATCCTTTTGCAGAGCTTCCAAGTGGGTTGGGGCCGCCTCAAGGAGGCCGCATCGCTTATCATCCAAGACTAAATCCAAAACCAGGTGGGGTCCTTGAGCCCGCTCCACCGAAAGTGGCAGGCTTGAAAAATCGTTCGAATGAGGGAGGGTAGGTTGATGGATGGATGGTGGACGCCTTTGTTGGTCGTGACGGCTCTTCTCGCCGCAGGGTGGCTCTGGGCACTGGTGTACCGACCGATTCTTCAAATCCGTCGACTGGTGAGGGATCTGGCGGAGGGAAAGGAGTCCACGGGTTTTGTGGCCCGGGGGGCCTGGGGCCTGGGGGGGGTCATTGTGGATTTAGACCGGGTATCGGAGCGACTCCGGGGAATCTCCTCCAAAGCCCAACGAGAAAAATTCAACCTAAGAACCATCCTCGGAAGTTTAACTGAGGGGGTGGTGATCACGGATCCGGACGGGATGATTCGGCTGGCCAATCTGAGTTTTTTGGGAATGTTCCACCTTTCGGATTTTCCCTTGGGGCAAACCTTCATGGAGTCGATCCGGTTGCCGGAGGTGGCCCGGGCGGCGGATGAAACCTTTGCGGAAAAAAGGGGAAGAAGCATCGAGATCCGCCGGGTGAATGCGGATCGTCCGGAGACAAAAATTTTCTCCGTCAATTTCGCCCCCATCGTGGAGGGAAATGGGGAACTTTCGGGTGTGGTCACCGTCTTTTATGATCTCTCCAAGGTTCGCCGACTGGAGAACGTGCGCACGGAGTTCATCACCAATCTTTCCCATGAGTTGAGGACTCCTCTTTCCATCCTAGCGGGTTATCTGGAGACCCTGGAGGAACCTTCCGACCTCAAGGGTGCGGAGGGGAAGAAAATTCTCGGTGTGTTGCAAAGGAACTGCGAGAGGTTGACCCTCCTAGTGAGCGATCTTTTGGAACTTTCGCGGATCGAGTCGGGTCAACTAACCCTGCAACTGCAACCCCGCTCTCCTTTGGAGATTCTGGAGGAGTTGGAAGAGGATTGGAAACGGGCCTTTGCCGCCAAGAAGGTAAAACTTAAGGTGCAGGCCGATACAAAACTTCCCAAGGTTCTCTCAGATCCTTTGCGTACTGGGCAAATCTTTTCCAACCTGCTGGAAAATGCCCTGCGGTTTGCTCCGGGGGGAAGTACGGTCACTTTGACCGCCAGGGAAGTGGAGGATCCTCGTCTGGTGGAATTTTCCGTCGAAGACCAGGGGGAAGGCATTCCCAAGGACAAGCTGGACCGGATTTTCGAAAGGTTTTTCCGGGTCGATTCGGACCGAGCCCGCGAAAAAGGCGGAACCGGTTTGGGTCTATCCATTGTGAAGCACCTAGTTCAGCTCCATGGAGGGGCGGTCGAGGCTCACAGTGAGCTTGGAGTCGGGACGAAAGTGAGCATTCGTCTTCCAAAATCTAAGCTTAAGTAATTTATAAACAACATATTAAAACAACAAGATATGACATCAAATTGTCACAATCCGTGGCTTGGCTTGGTAAGTTGCTAACCCTTAGGTCAAGAGTATGACAAAAACCGCACTGCCCCTCTTGGGGTTCATTCTGGGGCTGTTTGCCTTCGTACCCGGTTCCTCCCGGGCTGAGCAAGTGGTCAAAATCGACGGCTCAAGCACG
>CAZZMY010000071.1:0-5875 GCA_964655385.1 uncultured Akkermansia sp. | reverse complement strand
GGTGTGACAATCAGAGTTCCCGAAACCGCCTCGCCCCCGTTTCCGTTGTCCACCATCTCCGCACTTCGACCGGTCTGAAGATAGAAAGGTGCCTGCTGACAAATTCCCGCAGGGAGCACCGGCCCGACATCTTTTCCCAAAAACGTCCCCTCGATGAATCGTCCGGAGGTCGAGGGCTGATTCAGTGTCTTGGCCAGCTTGTCCGCCTCGCTTTTGGGGACCCGCAGAAAGATTTTCCCCTCCTCTTTTTTGGGCCGCCCGGTCGAAGCCTGCATCCAGACAAAATCCGGGTCCAACTGGGTCAATGAATCGCTGGGCTCCACCGAGGCAATCCGCAGCTTGATCTCCTTGCCCAGATACTGAGCCGTCGCCTTTTGGTAAAAATCGGCGGTGAAGTTTTCCGCCGCCCAACCGGCTGATATTGCCATCCAGGCCAAAAACAGGACATAAGAGCGCATACTTTAATTAAGTCCGGTTTTAGCGTTTCTCAACCGGCTTTTTATGCCGGCGCCACCTTGTTTTTCGCCCCTCTTTTGCAAAGATTCCTTGATGGAACCCCTTGGATCTGAAGGCCTCGCCGCCATCATGCTGACCGATGCGGTGGCCTTTACCCGCAAGGTCTTCCGCTCGGAAAAAACCTACTTGCAAATTCTGGCCGAGCACTTGACCATCATCCAAAAGGCCTGCCAAAAAGAAGGGGGCGAAGTGCTCAAAAACACCGGGGACGGCCTGCTGGTCTATTTTCCCAGCGCCCATCGAGCTCTTAAAGCCGCCAAGGAATTCCAAACTGAACTCACCGGACCGGGCCACCAGAACTCTTACCTCCACCGGGTGGCCATTCATGTCGGTGATGTCTACCGCTCCAAAAACGATGTCATGGGCAGTGGGGTCAACGCTGCCTCCCGTCTGATGAGGGCCTGCGAACCGGGCAGCATCTGCGTCTCCCACCATGTGCATGACTTGGTCGAGGAGATGCACCGCGAATTTGTCATTCGGAAAGTCCGTGGCTCGCTCGACGATTTTGCCGGCCACATCCGCGCCTACCGCTACCAACCGCGCGACTCCGCCCTCCGCTCCATCCCCACGACCGTCGGCTGGATCGGCACCGGATTCCTTTCCCTGGGAGTCTTTCATCTTTTGCTGCCGACCTTCCTCGGTTGGGATGCCCTTTGGGTGGCCGACTACCAACGCGCCTTTCTTCTTCTCCTTCTGGCCAGCATCGCCGCCGTGCATTACCCCTGCGGGGTGGTGGCGGTGATTTGTTCCGTCCAGATCAGTCGCAAGCCCTGGCGCAAACCCCCGCTCTACCGCTTGGCCACAGGACTCCTGCTTTATGCCCCCGTCGCCTCCATCGGCCTGCTACAGTTCGTCAATCAGGACTCGCTTTTGTTTCTGCGCGACCGATGGACCACCATCTCCCTCTATCTCATGGGCATCACCTCCTGCTTCGCCCTCTTTGCTCTTTGGCGTCGCCCTTGGTCTATCTTCCTGTCGATTCTCTTTCTCCTCTCCTGCAGCCCGCCGGCCCAGGCCCAGATTGGTACCGATCTCAAACGGTTCGAGAGATCCTGGGATCAACCGGTGCACCACGGTACGGATTCCCACGGGCCGTGGGGGGAATATCACAAAGGAAAAAAGTTCGTCCGGGTTTGGACCGACCCCGCCGGCGACATCAACCGCATGGAATACCGCTGCTCCACGTTTGAGGAGTGTTGGAAGGAACTGGTGCAAAACCAAAACGGGGACAAATGGTGGGAGCGGGAATACTTCGAATCTTCCCGACCCAAAATCCACAGCGTCGTCTCCACCCATTGGCTCCGCCGCCCCGCGGAAGGCAGTCCACCCACCGCCCGCGCCGTCATCGAGTATGAACTCACCTCCATTTTCCTTTTCCCACCCGTCTGTTTCTTTTACCGCTTTTTCCACGATGTCGACCGACCTTGGAAACTGGCCATCACCACCTACAACGATATCGACACCGCTGCCGGGCCTGCCCAACCCTGACGGTCTTAGTTAGTCGCCTTTCCTCAATTCCCACACCTGGTGTGGGCCAAACCGGGCCAATCGTTCCATGGTCGCAAACCCGGCCTTCTTGGCCATATCACGCAAGGTCGACTCCGTTTCCGGATAATCATGGGCCTGCACGTGGGCACACGCCTCGCCCAACCCATCGACGGGCACCTCGGTCCAATCCCTCCTCATGAAATCCAGGTATTTTGCGATGTAATCCCCCCTTGTTTCCCCCTCTTCCCGGACCACATCCACCAAAAGCAGTGCGCCCCCCCGGGTCAACCGCTCCAGACAAAGAAATAAAAACTTTTCTTTCTTCGCCGAGTCGAGATGGTGCATCGCATAACCGGAAAAGATCACCTCATATCCTGCCTTCGACCTGCTCAAAGCCTCCACCATCTCCTCCTGCCGGAGGGCCACATGCAACAAGCCCTTCAGATGCTCCTTGGCCTCCTCCAACGCCGCCGCGGACAGATCCACCCCGACATACATTCCCGGAGTGTGCTTTTTTAGGCACGGCGCCAGAAAACGGGCGTTTCCGCAACCCAGATCCAGAATCGAGTAAGGTTCCCCACCCCGCCGGCCCAGCCACTCCTCGACCTGGGCATAAATCTCCCGATGGTGCATGTAGTTCTTTTCCGAAAGCGCATCGTAGATCGACCACGACTTTTGAAACATGGCGGCCCCGCCCTCACCTGCGTCCCTCATTTTCTGATTCAAGCCTGCCAGCGTAATCTCTCCCCCCAGTCGGAACAAGAGGCGCCAAAAGAGGAATGTCCCGCCGGAGCCTTTCTTCCATGCTCCCCCAAAGCATGCCCTCCCTCCGTCCCACCCGTCTGCGCGACCTTTCCCCGGCCCAATGGAAGTCCGGATGGGCCGCTTGGTTGGGTTGGCTCTTCGACGGTCTCGATATTCACCTCTTTACCCTGGTGGCCGTTCCCTTGGTGGCGGAGCTTCTCCGTGTCGACCCCCAACACCCCGATGTCAGCCACCACGGATCCCTCATCCAAGCCTCCTTCATGGTGGGTTGGGCCTTTGGCGGAGCCCTTTTTGGCCGACTGGGCGATCTCATCGGTCGAACCCGGGCTCTCTCCCTCACGATCCTTTTCTACGCCGGCTTCACCGGACTTAGTTTTTTTGCCACCGCGTGGTGGCACCTGCTCATTCTCCGTTTCCTCGCCGCTTTGGGCATCGGCGGGGAGTGGGCGGTCGGCGCTTCCCTCCTAGCCGAAACTTGGCCCAAAAGCTGGCGTCCTTGGATCGCTGCCACCCTGCAAACCGCGGTCAATCTTGGCATTCTCATCGCGTGCCTCTTTGGTTGGCTCCTGAAAAGCGAGCCGCCCCGCACCATCTTTCTCGTCGGCGTTCTTCCCGCGCTGCTTGTCCTTTGGATCCGCAAGTCGGTGCCCGAAACCGAAGAGTGGCATTCCACCCGCTCAACCGGCACACCTCCCCCTGGCATCGCCAATCTTTTTCGGGGATCCTTGGCCAGTACCACCTGGGTCGCCCTCCTGCTTTGCGGAATTTCCCTCACCGCCCACTGGACCTTCATGTTTTGGCAACAGGCCCACATCCGAAGCCTTCCCGAAATCATGGCCTTGGACGTCGCCGGCAGAAACCGCGTGGTGGCAGTCGCCCTTTTTCTCCTGATGTTCAGTTCCATTGCCGGAAACTACCTGGCCGCTGCTTTGGCCAAATGTTTCGGCTATGGCAAAGCGATCGCCTTCATGCTCATGAGCTACGCCGGGGTGATGATCTTCACCTACTGGAACCAACCCACCTGGAGCGAACTCCGCTGGGCCTTTGTCTTGATCGGCCTGTGCCAGGGCGTGTTCGGCCTTTTCACCATGTGCCTGCCTCCGCTCTTTCCCGTGCTCCTGCGCACCACCGGGGCAGGCTTTTGCTATAACTTCGGTCGGATTCTTTCCGCCGCCGGGGTGGTTTTCTTCGGACTCTTTTCCGCAGTGGGCGATTTTCGATCCGCCCTCTTCCATTCTGCTTTTCTTTTTTTTCCCGCCGCCCTGATCGCCCTCGCCCTGCCCGAACCAGAAGAGTCAAAAGGCTCCTTCAGCTCGTCTGACTAGGAAGCCGCTCCCACCTCCCGAATCGCAGCCAAACAGTAGTACTTTACGGCCTCGCTCATGGGAGGATCGAGTTTTTCCAACTCCGCCTCATTGCACCAACGGATATCGTGGTGCTCACCCGGAGCCAGGGTCACCATCCCGCTCTTGGGCCGAGCCAAATAGATGATGCCGATATGCTCGTGCGTCGGACTCACCCGATGGATATCCAAAAACCTAGGACGTACCAGCGCCCGGGTGCCGGGTCCCGTGGTCGGTTGCCTTTCCCCGATCAGTTCGATCTCCAGGCCGCTTTCTTCTCTAGCCTCGCGATAGGCGGCCTGCTCGGGATCCTCCTCTAACTCAATGTGTCCCCCGATCGGTAGCCACTGCTCCAGTTTCTTGTGGTGAATCACCAGCACCTTGCCGTGCTGCACGATAAAAAGGCTGACGGTAAAATCGATTTTTTCGTGGATGTGAGGCATCGTCGTTTTTTAGGATAAGCGGTTCCCGTCCTCATGGTCAGGATACTTTTTGAGAATCAAAAGGGTCAGTAACCCCATCGCCAACACTAGGACCGTAGGTCCCAAAGTTCCGTACTTGGCATGCAACCACGTCGCCAAGCCTGGCACCGGCCCGGCAAAGGCCAGCATCCCGATGTTGTAGGCGACCGACATTCCGGTGAAACGGCGTGGCGTGGGAAAAAGAGCCGAGGCCGCCGGCAGCACCGCCGAAGTGAAGGCGGTCTGCGGAATCGCAAAAAGCAGAATTCCACCCACCACCCAGCACGTTTCTCCTTTGTCCACCATCTCCAGAGACGGCCAGACGGCCAAGACCGTCAAAATCGTGGTGATCCACAAAAACGGCCGCCACCTCACCCGATCCACCAGCGGGGCAAACAACTGGGGGAGCAGCGCCAGACAGCTGTTGGCCACGACCGCCGCCAGAAAAATAACCGACCCTGCCAGATGCAGATCGGTCTCCAGACGGTTCAGCACATAGGTTCCGAGAAGATAGTACGTGAGTCCGTAAAATCCGGAACCGATTGCACAGGCCGTCATCGCACCCTTGTCCAACCGCCAAACGTCCCGCAGCGGGGTTTTCGCCACCTGCCCCTTGTTTCGGGTCTCCTCGTACTGCGGGGTTTCATGCAGGAAAAATCGCAACAAAATTGCCCCCAGCGCCAGAAAGGCTCCCAGAAAGTAGGGAATTCTCCAGCCGCCGGCGGACATTTTCTCCGCCCCCAACAGGGCCGAGAGTCCGGTGACCGCCGCTGCGGCCAGCAGAGCCCCGAGACAGGAGCTGACATTCGCCAAATTCACCGCCAGGGCGCTTCTTCCTTTGGCCGCGGTTTCAAACAGCGCCACTACCGTTCCGCTGAACTCGCCCCCCACCGAAAAGCCCATCGCCAACCGCGTGACCGCCAAAAGCGCCGGAGCCCAGAATCCGATTTGCGCGTAGGTGGGTAAAAAGCCCGTCGCCAACATCGGCACCGACATCAGGATCACGCTTCCCAACAAGGTCCATCGCCGGCCAAAAAGATCCCCGATGCAACCAATGCAGGCTCCCCCCAGGGGACGAATGGCGAAACCCAGCCAAAAGAGACCGTAGGTCGCTAGAAGGGAAGCCAGCTTGTCGTGGGACGGGAAAAACAGCGGGGCCAACACCGGGGCCAGGTAGGCAAAAACCATGAAGTCGAACCATTCCACCAACGTGCCCACCGAGTTGGCCGCCAAGGAGACCCATCTTTTTCGATCCATTCCCATCCCCCGTGTTCCCAGTTATCCCCGCCCTCCGCAACCCGT
>CAZZMY010000070.1:4544-5906 GCA_964655385.1 uncultured Akkermansia sp. | reverse complement strand
AGGGGCAGTCAGTGCTTTTCATCCCGCGCAGATTCACCGACCGCCACTTTTGCGAATTTTCGATCAAGAGTCGCCCCAGACCCACGCAATCCGGGTGCTCACCTTCTCCCTGCCCAACCCCGTCAGTTTCGACACCGCCTCCGCATACGCCTCCAGCTGCGGTCGGTAATATTCCGCCCGCTCTTTTCTCTCTTTCTCCCCATCCAACTGGTCGGTTTTGAAATCCACCACCTCCGCCCCCACCGCCTTGCCCTTTGCATCCCGAGCCACCACCACCCGGTCAAAGGTCCCGGTCAAAACCTCGCGTGCCCCATCCCTCTCCCACACCACCGCAAAACTCTTCTCCCTCCACACCTCCAGCTCCACCGCACCCTCCCACCGCTTTTCCCAATCCTTCTTCCCAAAGACCCACTCCATTCCCTTTTTCACCTGACCCGCCACCTGCTCCGCCTCCTTCGCCACCTCTTTTTCCTCCATCCCACACCACAACTCCGGCGACTCCTCTACCCACCGCTTCGCCTCCGGACCTTTCCCCTCCTGCCATTCGATCCGGCTCAGCCACGCATGAATCCGCGTGCCCCTGTCCAAAGCCCTCCCGCTGTTCTGCGCAATCACATGGGCCAACCTCACCTTTCCGCCACCCTCCCGGGCCGACGGACTCTCCAGCTCCAACCGAACCTCCGCCTTACGGGTAGCCGTCCCCACCTTCTCCGCCACGCCGGGATCCGCCGGCACCGCCGCCTTTTTCGGCCCGGTAAATTTCTCCGCCTTGGAATCAACCACCTCCAACTCCCCCTCCGCCTGAGCCTCCGGCCAACCCCACTGGCTGCGCAGAATTTTTCCCAGGTTCAGATTCTCTCCTTTCCGAGGACCTCCCACGACCACCTCCAACTCCCGTTTCGCCCGCGTCAGCCCCACATACAACACGCTTAACGCCTCCATAAACTCCTCCCCCTTCACCTTCTCGACCAGATCCTCCATACCCAAAAATCCCGCCTCCTCCTCGCTCGGCAAAATCACCGCCCGATTCTCCTCCTGCAAAACCCGCACCTTCACCTTGTCCCTTCCCCCCGCACTCAATCCACGGTCCAGATCCGCCAAGATGACCCGATCAAACTCCAATCCTTTCGCCCCGTGCACGGTCATCACCCGAACCTGCGCCGCCCGCGGATTCTCCACCCGCTCCGTCCTCACCCGACGGACAAACTCCGCCAACCTTCCACCCCCACCCTCGTCAAATGCCCGGGCCGATTCCACCAACTGACCGCAACGCATCCGGTCATGCGCCGTGCCCGCTTCCCGCCACTTTTGATTCGCCGCCCAACCGCTCATCACCTCCGCCAAACCCCGGTCGGCAATCTC
>CAZZMY010000070.1:0-4444 GCA_964655385.1 uncultured Akkermansia sp. | reverse complement strand
GACTTCAATCCTGCCAAAATTCCCGGGATCAACGTATGCGTCCGGCAAAGAATCCCCAACGTCCCTTGATCCTTGTCCACATGGGCTTTGGCGCGCTCCACCACCTGTTTGCGCACCGCCGCTCTCACCTCGTCCGAGCTGTCGCCCGGCCGGACATAAAGAATCACTTTTCCCGACTGGCTCGCCGCCTGCGGGGAAGATTTGTGCTGTTGATAGTCCTCGCTCCACTCCGCCGCCGCCTGCGCATAAACCGGCTTTTCCTCAAAGAGGGGAGAGCCCTCCAGATTTTCAAAAGCACGGTCGACCGCCGCCAACACCGCCCGGCTGGAGCGGAAACTTTCGCTCAAAAGCTCCCTCTTCACCCCGGGCAACACTTCCTCCACATCCCGCAACAGCCGGGGATCCGATCCGCGCCAGCCATAGATCGACTGTTTCCTGTCCCCCACGACCAAAACATGACCTCCCTTCCCGGTGGTCTCTTCCAGCACCGGTTTGAAAAAGCTGAACTGCCGCCGGCTGGTATCCTGAAACTCGTCCAACAGAAGATGCGCGATCCTCCCATCCAATCGGAAGTACAGCTCTTCCGAATCCAACCCACCCGCCACCTGCAGTGCCGCCGCCTCCACTTCCCGAAATGTGTAACTGCCAGAGCTGTACGACTGGGCTCCACGAGCCCGGTCATACTTTTCCGCCAAAGCCACCAGGGCCGACTCCCGCAACCGGTGGATCCGGACCATCTCCTCCCTCGCCTTTTGGGCCCAAGGAGAAAACTCCCTGGCAAAAGCAGCAGGAATATCCACTCCGTCATACTTCCCCTCGTTCGCTGCCAATTTTCGCACGGGACCAATCTCCAACAGATCCACCAGGCGGGGCGGGGAGGAGAGGAGAACAGCCAACTTCTCCAGACTCTTCACCCAATGCCCGCGTTTGGGAGCGGGTAACGCCGTCACGGCATCCCTTAATTTGGCACAAGCTGCGGCCTCCATTCTTTTCGGACCGGTATCCGTTGCCCAGCTTCCGTCGCTGGGCAACCCCCGCAAATCAAGCCGCATCTCCTCGAATGTCTCCATCAACTGAGCCCGCAATCCGAGGGCCGGAGCCTTCCCCTTGAACTTCCTCCACGCCTTTCTCACCTCCGCCCCTTCCCCACCGGCCAACAGCTCGTCCACTGCCGATTCTGCCAACCGCGCCGCCTGTTCCGGCAGAGCGATGGTCCAGACCGGGGGCAGACCAACCGAGGGACCGAACGAGCGAGCCACCTTGGCAAAAATTCCGTCCATCGTCCCGATCTGCAGCCGGTGCATTCTCTCCGTCATCGCCTCCAACACCTCGGCACACTCCGGCACCGTCGGCTCCTTGCCGGAACCCGAGATCTCCCCCAGCTGCCTCCGCTTTTCGGGATCAAAGACCGCACGCGCCAACCAGCCCAACACCCGTGAAAGAATCTCCCCCGCTGCCGCCCGGGTGAAGGTGGTCGCCAACACGGTCGTCGGATCCACCCGACCCCCACCCGACTCCGGCTCCAACAACACCCGCAGAAACCGACCCGCCAACTGGTAGGTCTTGCCGCTACCCGCAGAAGCGGAAATCAGGGTCGAAGAGGCCGGGCTTAGGGCCGCCTTTTTCATTCTGTCTCCTCCTCATCGATTTCCCGGGGAATGCCCGCCTGCCCACACAGCGCCATGAACGTTTCCGACGTCGTCTCCGGATCCAGCGTCCCAAGCTCTTTCCATTTCCCGTCCAAAATATCCGTCGCCACCTCGCCCGCCTTTTGTAAGGCCCGCTCCACCAGGTTTGTGTCCATCGGCTTGGAAACGGCCGCCTTCTCCACATCCTTGGGCAGATGCAAATAGACCAGATCGCACTTTTCCGGATCCCAACCCTTGGCCGCTTCCCCCAGCACCAGCGGAGCCAGCTCCCGGTAAAGCGGCATCTGTAGATCGCTCCACGTTCCGTCCGCTTCGCAATGCGCGCGGTCGGGAGCCTTGGGCGTAGAACTGGTCTTGATATCCACCACGCGCCAACGCTTCTGCTTTTCATTCCAGTCCACCCGGTCCGGTCGTCCATGGACGAGCAGCGACCTCCCTTTGGTATCCTTGAGGGCAAACTCCTTGCGGCTTTCCTTCCCCTTCTCCTCCTCAGCCACGATGATTTGCCATCCCTCGGCCCGCTCCCGCGCCTGCACCCGGGCAAAGGCCTCCAATCTCGCCTCCGCCATCTCCAACTGCCACCCCACCGCAGCCTTGGGACGATCGCCAAATCTTTCCTTCGCCTGCCGATCCAGCTCCCCTTTCAGGAAGAGAAAGATCTCCTTCTCGTCCGTACTCTCCCTCCATTTTCTGTCTTTGCCGAAAGCCCCCACCACCCGATGGATCAAACTGCCAAATCCGGCCGGCGAAAGTTCACCGGGCTCATCCTCCACGTCCGCCAACCCGAGGACCGACCGAAAATAGAAATAGCGCGGGCTTTTCAGATAATCCCGGAAGGCGGTGACGGAAACCCTGTCGATCTTCTCCTTCCCCGCCGGCAAATCACCGAATCCGGCGCCTGTCTTGAACGTTTCTGTCTTTTTCTCACCCTCCGGTTTCTCGGTTAGCGCCAAGACCCGCGCGGCCAACTCCTTGCCCTTCATCCCGGTGAGTAGAAGCCGGCTAGGTTTTACCGGGTCACCCGCTGGATTGAAGGAGGGCACCACCAACCCGACGATCCCTTTCCTCTCCGCCCTCGTTCCCAGCACAACGGCCAAGGCGTAGGCATCCCGAGCCAATCTCCGCACATTGTCATTTACCCCGAGCATTTCCCGGAGGTGCCCCGGAAGAAACTCATCAGCCGTCACACTCTTCGGCACCGCCCCCTCGTGAAATGAGGCCACCGCCACGGAGGGTGAATCTTCCTCCGCCAGTTCCAGCCACCCCACCATCTCCACCGCTCCGGCCCGCGAGGGCTCGGGCACTCGTTCATTTTCCATTTCGGCCAGCACAAGACGCAGAAAGTCAGCCGTTCGGATCTTTTCCAAGTACGGCAGTTTGAGGGAAACCAGCTCCGCCATCACTTTTCGTACTTTCTGCAGCGAGTCCCGCATCATCCGCCCTGAGGGCAGGTCCAGATTCACCTCCATCTTTCCGTAAATCTCCACGAGCATGTTCGAAACTTTTTCCGCCTGAACCGAAGCTGACACCTCCTCTGGCTTTAATTGGATTTTGTTGGCCAGCTTTTTTGCCCACTCGGCTGCCGGATCACCCTCCGGGGGATCCATCCTCTCCGGCACATGTTTCTCGGCATAGGAGTCCAACACTTCCGAGGCTTTTAACATGCCACCCCATCCGTCCGGATGACGCATCAGCCGTGCGGCCGACTCCCAAGACGGTGCCTCGTCCGGTTTTCGGGAAACGTAGTCCGCCACCGCCCGTAGAAAGCCTGCCACCCGTCCCTCCCGCATCTTTCTTCCCTCCGCCCAGTGAGAATCCATTCCTTCTTCCCTCAAGGCTTCACGGATTCCGGCCACGGCCTTTTCATCGGCCACCGCCAGCGTGGCCCCCGGCCACGCCTTGGCCATCTCGGCCAACCGCGCCGCCTGATCCGCTGACCGCACGACCGCATGGATCTGTCCGCTCTCGAGCCCAGCTTTCCTCTTGGCCCAATATTCCGGCCGCAACCGGCCGACCTCATCAAAACCGTCCTTTTCTCCTTCCGGTGCAAACACCAGAACCTGCGGAGGTTTCATGAGGCGTTGCAGCATTTTCATAAAGACGGGCCGAATCTCCACTACCCCCGCCAACACCACCTGAACCTGCTGGGGCGTTCCCTTCTCCGCCAACACCGCCCTTCGTTCGGCTGGATCCATCCAGCCGGCTTTCTCCAATATCTTTCGGACCTCGGCAAAAACCTCCTCCACCAACTCCCATCTTTCCGGTTCGATCTCCGGCGCCTCGGGCATCTTTTCCGACATCAAGCGGGCCACTTCCGCAAAGCCCAAACCCTCTCCACCCAACTCATCCCGCAATGTCAGCAATCGTTCGGCCAGCAGCAGTTCCGCTTGCCCACCTTTTCCCATTCCTTCGGGTGTCTTGATCAGTTTTGATTTTTTGGCCGGCGAAAGACGGCGCAGGGCCTCCATCCAGGCCAGTTTTTGAGTAAGCTCCGGAGCCGCCGGCAGAAGCACCTCCGGCGGAGTGAAGAGCTCGTCCACGATCCGGGCGATCGTTGCGATTTTCGGGAGGAAGAGCGGCCGCTTTTGGCGATCGGCCTCCACCGCCAGCTTTTCCAGAAGTCGCCGACCGGCCCGGGAACCCCTGACCACCACCCTCACTTCCGAAAGATCCTGGAAGTTGGAGAGCAGCCATTTAGCGGAATGCGCCAGTACCGGCTCTTCCCAACCTAGGAAAACACGCTTCATCATCGGAAATCCTATCCTAACAGGTAGGACAAATTCCGTCCCAGCTTT
>CAZZMY010000069.1:4217-5987 GCA_964655385.1 uncultured Akkermansia sp. | reverse complement strand
GCCCCCTCATCCGTGACCCGGAATCCCTCGGCAAAGACCGCCTTCAATCCTCTCTTGTTCATCTCCCCGCTGATCTCTTTTCCACCCCCGTGCACCAACACCACGGGATACCCCTCCTTCGCGAGCCCGGCGATCTCTCGCAAAATTTCCGAAACCTTGGCGGGGTCCTCCATCGCGCTCCCGCCATACTTCACCACGATCACCCCCGACATCGCTATTCCCCGAGGTTGATCCGGACGTACTTTTCCGAAAGATCCGTCGTCAGCATCCGATACTCCCCCTTACCCAGATTTAGATTCACCTGAATCGCCACCCTCGACCTCTTCGCGGCAGCTTTCAAGCGCCCTGGGGGGGTGACCGCCGCCACCCCGCCCCGCACCGCCGCCACCCCGTCGTAGTGAATGTCCACCAACTCCTCTCGCAACCTCGCCCCAGACGCCCCGATCGCACCCATGATCCGACCCCAGTTCGGGTCCCCACCAGCCCACGAAGTCTTCACCAAGGGGGACCTGGCCGTTGCCTCCGCCATGATCTTGGCGTCCCGGTCCGATGCCGCCCCGCAAACCTTGAGCTCGATCACCCTCGTTTTGCCTTCCCCGTCCTCCACGATCTTTTTGGCCATCTCCAACATCAGCTGCTTTAACGCCGCACTAAATTTGCCCAAATCCGTATCATAGCTCTTGAGCGGTGTATTGCCCGCCGCCCCATTGGCCAGCACCAAGACCGTATCATTGGTACTCATGTCCCCATCGACGCTGATCCGGTTGAAACTGTGCTCCACCGCATCCGCCGTCAGCCGAACCAGGGTCCGCTTGTCCACCGCCGCATCCGTGGTCACCACACACAACATCGTGGCCATGTTGGGATGAATCATGCCGGCCCCCTTGGCCATGGCCCCAAGGGTCACCCTTCTTCCCCCCAACGTCAGCCGTACTGCCGCCTCCTTCTTCATCGTGTCGGAAGTCATGATCGCCCGAGCCGCCACCGTGCCACGGTTCGGACCCAGCTTCTTGGCCAACACCCGAATCCCCCGGACCACCTTGCGAATCGGCAAAGGCACCCCGATCCGACCGGTGGAACACACCAAAATCTCATGCGGTTTGCTCTTCAGGGCATGTGCCGTTTCCGCTGTCATTTTTTTGGCATCCGCAATGCCCCGCACTCCCGTGCAAGCGTTGGCATTCCCACTATTCAGAATGACCGCCCGCACTTTCCCGTTTTTCAGGTGCTGCTGACTCACCCTCACCGGACCGGCCTTGACCTGATTGGTCGTGAACGCCCCGGCTGCATCCGCCGGCAGGATCGAAACCAATAGTGCCATATCCTTTTCCCGCCCCGGCTTGATTCCGGCATGGATTCCGGCCGCCAGAAAACCTTTTGGCGAGGTGACATTGCCCCCGCGAACCCAACTCGTCTGCTTACTCACCAGTCGAGTCCCTCCCCCTCCGCCAGGCCGTGCCGAATGTTGAAGCACTGCACCGCCTGCCCCGCCGCCCCCTTGCCTAAATTGTCGATCGCCACCACCACCAAGGCCCGCCCTGTCCACTCATCCACCCGCACCGCCAGCTCGGCTCCGTGCCGGCTCGCTACTCTCTTCGTCTCCGGCAAAGCGTCCCCCGTCAACACCCGCACCGCCGCCTCTTTTTGATAAAACTTTTGGTACTCCTTCTCCAAGCTTGCCGTGGTCGCTCCCTTTTTGACCGGGAAGGAAATGGAAGTCAGCATGCCCCGGTTCAACGGAGCCAAATGCGGGATAAACGAGATTTTTAT
>CAZZMY010000069.1:0-4117 GCA_964655385.1 uncultured Akkermansia sp. | reverse complement strand
GCCACCAAATCCGCCTGTTGGATCTTCTCCCGGTGAATCTCCGGCAAGCCATAGACCGCTTCCGCCAATCTTGCCGGAGCGGGGTGAACGGCCCCGTAGGTTTTCTCGTACAACTTGGCGTCCTTCAGCCGAAAATCCGCGCTGAGATCAAACACCCTCTTCCCGGCAGTCCGAAGTTCGTTCCCGATTTCCGCCGACACCCCGTGGGGCAGAGCCAGAAAAACAACTTCCGCCTTCTTCGCTACTTCCGCAGGCGAAAGATCCTCAAACCGAATGGATCCGGCCTCCCCTCCGATTGCCAAGGTCTCTTCGAGTGTTTTCCCCTTCAGTTGCCGCGAGGTGATCGCCGTCACTTTCATTCCCGGATGCCGAACGCAAATCCGCACGAGTTCCTCGCCGGTGTAACCGGATGCACCCAAAATGGCGATGGAAACAGGTGATTTCATGGAAACGGCACAATAAGGCCGTGGGAATAAGGAATTCCACTCCCAACCGGCAAAAAAATGCCGATCGGTGAACAACTCCAACAATCAGCGTTTGGAGAATTGGAAGCGCTTGCGGGCGCCGGGCTGGCCAGACTTCTTCCGCTCGCGTTTACGGGGATCACGGGTGAGCAATCCGGCCTTCTTCAAGGGGGAGCGCTGCTCCGGTAAAGTCGTGTTCAAAGCCCGGGCAATCGCCAACCGAGCCGCACCAGCCTGACCGGATAGTCCGCCGCCACTGGCCCAGATCCGGACGTCAAACCTCTTCTCCTCCTTGATCGTGACCAGAGGCTTCATCAGCTCGATCCGGGTGGAGGGAATCGGAAAATACTCTTCCAAGGCCCGGCCGTTGACCGTGATGATTCCGGTGCCCCGCTTGAGAAAAGCCTGTGCCACGGAGGTCTTCCTCCGGCCCGTTCCATGGTATGCGTCTTTTGCCATAATGCTTTGTTCCTTAACGGACCGAAATCTTCTCCGGCTGCTGCGCCACGTGAGGATGCTCGGCACCACCGTACACGAAAAGTTTTTTCAAAATCGTCCGTCCAAGCCGGTTGTGCATGACCATACCCTTCACCGCCGACTGGATGAGCAGCTCCGGCCGCCGCGCCCGCCGGGCCTGCACGGTCTCGGATTTGTGTCCTCCGATATAGCCTGAATAGGACATGTAGCTCTTCGCAGTCTCTTTCTTGCCGGTGAACACGGCCTTGGCCGCATTGATTACGATGACATGGTCTCCCGTGTCCACGTGGGGAGTGAAAATAGGCTTATTTTTGCCACGAATAATGTCTGCCGCTTTCACAGCAACCCGCCCCACGACCTGTTTGTCGGCATCGATCAGATACCACCGACGGGCGACATCCTTGGCTTTGGCAGAAATGGTTCTCATGGAAGCAGAAAAGCATAAAAAAGAACCCCTCCCGCGTCAATTCACAATTCCCGCCCCACCTTTCAGCCTTCCGCCTTCAGCCTATAGACTTTGAGCCATCTTCATCTCAATTTATCCACCACCCCCCTCGCCCCAGCCTTGCCCCCATCCCCCCCGATCGTATTCTGCACCTTCCATGGGTTACCTCGTCCTTGCCCGCAAATACCGTCCCCGCACCTTTGCGGAACTGGTCGGCCAGGAACACGTTGTCCGAACCCTCTCCAACTCCATCGCCGAAGGCCGCCTCGCCCACGCCTTCCTCTTTGTCGGTCCCCGCGGGATCGGCAAAACCTCCACCGCCCGCATCCTCGCCAAGGCCCTCAACTGCTCCGGCGGTCCCAAGGCCGACTTCAATCCCGACGAGGATATATGCAAGGAAATCGAAGAGGGCCGTAGCCTCGACGTGCTCGAAATCGACGGGGCCTCCAACCGCGGCATCGGCGAAATCAAAGACCTGCGGGACAGCGTCCCGTATGCCCCCGCCCGCGGAAAATTCAAAATCTACATCATCGACGAAGTCCACATGCTCACTGGCGAGGCCTTCAATGCCCTCCTCAAGACCCTCGAGGAGCCCCCTGCTCACGTGAAATTCATCTTTGCCACCACCGAGGTCCAAAAACTCCCCGCCACCATCCTCTCCCGCTGCCAGCGTTTTGACCTCCGCCGCATCCCTGATCCCCTGATCGCCGCCCACCTCCGCAAAATCGCCGACACCGAGAAGATCAAGATCGCCGACGAAGCCCTCGTTCTTCTTGCCCGCCAGGCCGAAGGCGGTCTCCGCGACGCTGAATCCGCCCTCGAACAGCTCGTCAGCTTCGCCGGAAAAAACATCACTCTCGACCACGTCCTTGAGGTCTTCGGCCTCGCCGGCCCCATCGAAACTCGCGCCCTAGCTTCAGCCATCCTCGCTGGAGACAGCCAGGGCGCCCTCGCGAAACTTCATGAGTTCCGCACCCGCCACCGCGACCCCGTCCGTGTGGCTCAGGATCTCGCCCGGCACTTCCGCAATCTTCTCCTGCTGCAGATCGCCCCCGCCGAGGCCGAGGCCGAACTCGGCAAAGCGGAGAAACAGAACCTCCTCGCCCTCGGCGATCTGCCTGACAAAGCGCACCTACTATCCCTTCTAGAGCAACTCCTTGAGTCCGAAGGCCACCTTCGCCATTCCCTGGCTAGGGAGGTGGCGCTGGAAATTCTCGTCCTCCGCCTATGCGAGCAGCGCGAAAAGGTCAGCCTCGAATCTATCCTGAAAAAACTGGCCGTTCCCGGATCCGAAACCCGCGCCGAAGCCGCCGCATCTCGACCCGCTCCAGCCTCTACCCCCGCCCCTATTCCAAAAGCCGCCTCCATTCCCGCACCTTCCCCAGCCAAAACGCCCTTTGCCAAAGGACCGACCGCCACTGCCTCATCCACCGTCTCGTCCAGCAAGGAAACCTTTCTCAACGATCCCGCCATCAAGGCCGCGTTGAAGGAGTTCGACGCTCGGATCGTCGATCAGGGCTGATTCCGGACTGCTCCGGATGGCTGATTACCCTCCCGCCGCTCTTCGCCTCGTTGCCGCCCTGCGCAAACTTCCCGGCGTGGGCCCCCGTTCCGCTGAGCGCCTTGCCCTCCACCTCCTTTCCGCCGCGCCGGGGGCCTCGGAGGATCTGGCCCATGCCGTGAAAGAGGCCCGTGCTCAGGTCAAACCCTGCCCCGAGTGCGGATTTTTTTCGGAAGACGGCCTTTGCGAAATCTGCCGGGACAAAAACCGCGATTGCTCCCTCCTTTGCGTCGTTGAACATCCGCCCGATGTTTTGAATTTCGAACGCTCGGGCGCATTCAAAGGCCGATATCATGTCCTCGGCGGACTTCTTTCACCGTTGGACGGCATCGGCCCCGAGGAGTTGAAACTCCCAGGGCTTTTGAGGCGGACGAAACAAAACAAGGTGACCGAGGTCATTCTCGGCTTTGGCACGGATGCCCGCGGGGAAACCACCGCTCTCTACCTGGCCAAGGAACTTTCCGCGCTCGGGATAAAGATCTCCCGTCTGGCCACCGGGGTGGCCGCCGGGTCTGGTCTCGAATTCGTCGACTCCATCACTCTCGGCCAAGCTTTATCTCATCGTCGGGAGATTTAGCCTCTCTGTCCTTATTCGTAGCACTCCGAATACCCCCCGTAAGGGACAAACCATCCAACCTCAGAGCATCAAACACGGATGGGGGAGGCATGTCTTAATAGGGCCAAGAATTGCTTTGAGCATAGTAGCCACCCCCCACCACCGCGTGTTGTAAATCTCTGATTAGTAAGTCTGGGGCTAATTCAATAGCCAATAATGGCTATTTTAAATATTACTTTAGTAATATATGTTTAACGCATGAAACGATTTTGGGGTGCTCTCATCTGCGGCCATTTATTGGGTCTTATTGCTCTGGCCGGCTGTTTTTTTGCCACGGCATTTTTGCTGCCAAGCGAAAATGGCCTGTCCCCTAGCTGGATCATTGTGATCTCTTTATCGGCTTTGGTGCTTGGTTTCGCCGCATGCTTTTTTCTCATCCCAAATCAGAAGAAAAACTGACTCCCCACCGGTAGAAAATTACCGGACCGGTACCAGAGAAACTAGATTCTTCCCTTGGTGCTGGGCACGCCTTTCACCCGACTGTCACGCCGGCACGCCTCCTCTAAGGCCCGGGCCAATCCCTTGAAGATCGCCTCAATCTGGTGGTGCACATC
>CAZZMY010000068.1:0-6002 GCA_964655385.1 uncultured Akkermansia sp. | reverse complement strand
GACTTCCCGAGGCCGCGATCTGGTAACTAAATGCCGTGCCCACTGTTCCACTCGCAGTAGCCGCACTGGTGATGACAGGAGTTGTCACTACCACAGGCGCAGCTGCCACGTTGATCGTCAGGGTCTTGGTCCCAGAACCTCCGGCGTTAGTCGCCTTGAGGGTGACAGCCGAGGTTGCAGCTGCTGTGGGAGTTCCCGAGATCAATCCGCTGGTTGCATTAACCGTCAAACCAGACGGCAGTCCGGTTGCGCTATAAGAAGTCGGACTTCCCGATGCCACGATCTGGTAAATAAGCGCAGTGCCCACTGTTCCACTCGCGGTAGCCGCGCTGGAGATCACGGGTGCAGTCACCACCACAGGCGCTGCCGCTACGGTGATCGTCAGAGTCTTGGTCCCAGAACCTCCGGCATTGGCGGCATTCAGGGTGACAGCCGAAGTTGCGGCTGCTGTGGGCGTTCCCGAGATCAGCCCACTGGTCGTATTGACCGTAAGCCCAGGAGGCAACCCGGTCGCGCTATAGGAAGTCGGAGTTCCCGAGGCCGCGATCTGGTAACTAAATGCCGTGCCCACTGTTCCACTCGCGGTAGCCGCGCTGGAGATGACAGGAGCCGCGGGCAGAACGACTGCCGCAGGCTGGATCAACCCCGCTCCAGTTCCATCCGCAATCGTGGCACCTGAGACGTTACTGAGCTGAACGGAGAACTGCTTATTGGCAGCCAACGTCTGCCCTGGCACGACCACCGAGATCGTCTTCAGGGTTTCTCCGGGAGCAAAGGAGATCATTCCCGAGGTAGCTGTGTAATTCGTCCCTGCCGCGGCCGTTCCGTCCACCGTGGCGTAGGCCACGCTGACAACGGCCGAGGCAGGTGCGGATAGAGTCACCGCAAAGTTCATGGTCTGCGAAGTCACTCCACTTCCTGTAGCCACTCCGATCAAAGGAGCCAGGCTCGCTTGAATGTAGGACATCCGGAGAGAGTTCACCGTGGTCCAGTCATCATTCAGGATTCCACCCGTATCTCCGCTGTTGGGATTCAGGCTCCAGTAGGTCCAGCTCATTCCCTTCTGGTTGCCTGTGAGATCCTTAACCCCATCGAGGTTTAAATCTCCATCGATGTAGTCGGTCAACTTATCCATCCACTGCTGGTCGCTCGTCGTCAGCAACTTGCTTCCAAACTCACCCAAGAGAAGCGGAGCCGTCTGATTTTTGAAGATGTATCCCCAGTGCGCATACCAGACATCGGCCAGATTCTTGGGATAAGCCGGATCGGAAAACCAAGTCTGGGCGAACACGCTCGCTGGATAATCATGCATCGAATAGACCAGCTTGCTTGGATTCGTCAGCACCACGGGATAGGTGGCCACTCCCTTGAGGTTACCTCCCCACCAAGTGGTCTGACCGTTGTACTGTTCCGTTCCCTCGACAATGATCAGCCAGTTCGGGTTGGCCGCGAGGACGGCATTACCGGCTCGCTCCGCTGCTTTGTTCCAATCGGTCGCCGGAGCAGAATTTCCCCACGTCGCGCTCTTTTTGGGCTCATTAAAGAGATCCGCACCGATGACGGTTGCATTGCCAGAGTACCGCTTGGCCAACATGACCCAATCATCAATCCAACGCTGTTCGGTGTAGTAGGCGTCTCCTGGGATGTACCAAACGTCTTCCCCGATATAACCGTCCGCCTTGGCTGAGTGACGATCCAGGATGACCTTGAGCCCGATCGATCCGGCGTAGTCGATCACCTTGTCCAAGCACTGGATCGGAGTCAGGCCCTGCAGGTCGGGATTCTGGGCAAGGTTGATGCTGGTGGTGACCGCATCACTCCGAAGCATTTCGTTCGAGTAGGGAATCCGCAGGGTGTTAAATCCCAGTCCTTTGACCTGATCGAGCATCGACTTGTAGCCCCGGCTCCACAGCCCATGGAACACCTTGTTGCCCGTTTCAAAACCGAACCAGTTGACCCCGCTGATCCGCACAGGGTTTCCGGCCGCGTCGACAATCTGATTCCCCGAAGCGGAAAGATACCCGCTCGTGGTGACTGTGCCCGTCGAAGCCGACAAGGTCAGCGTCGCATCCCCCACTGCCAAAGTGGGCAGAGTGACGGGAGGAGTGACAGGAGGAGTAACCGGGGTGGAAGAAGATGCCACCGTCAGCGTAAAGGCCCGGGTGGCGATAGCAGCGACAGAATCCTTGGCTTGAACAGTAAAGGTTGCCGTACCAGCCATCGTCGGAGTCCCGCTCAAAACTCCTGCCGTGGAAAGGGTCAACCCTGCGGGCAAGGTGCCGGTAGTTACGCTCCAACTGTAAGGCGCGGTTCCCCCTGAGGCCGCTAGGGTCTGGGAGCTGGCGGTCCCTACCGTCACGTTGCTCAGTGCCAAGTTGGAAACCGACAAAACAGGGACCGTGGTGGAAACGCCGTTAAAGAGAATGTTTGTCGGCTGAAGTCCGGCCGTCGTGAAATTCGCCACAAAACCAACATCCACAATTCCACCCGTCGGGATCACGCCGTTATAGTCAGCGTTCCGAATGACATAGTGATTGGCAAACCGGCTGGAGATCACACCTTCCCAAAGGCTCGTGATGTCCCCTGCATAATCAAATTCCAGCGTCCATCCCCGGGTCGCATCCACGGACGTATTGTTGATACGAAATAGTCCCTGCCCGCCACTCGTCCATTGATTCACATACGAAAACGTGACCGCTGCCGAGTCCAAATGGGTATGGGTTGTTGGATCCATCAACGTCGTGCTCGCTGGAGGTGCCGTGACGGGAGTAACGGCCACACCGTAATCCACGCCGCCGAAATCTAGGTCACTGGTGGAAAAGAACACCTCCCCCACGGGATCGATTCTCTGCCAGATGACGTAGAGAATATGCCGTCCAGTCCGGACGGGCAGATTTAGGGTCATATAATAGTTTGAGCCGCTCAGAGTCGTCGCCTCTGCTCCGGGAAGTTCGACCAAGTCCGCCCAACGGAGCGCCTCCCGGGGATTGTAACCTTCCCGTGTGATATAGGCTTTAAAGAAGCTCGGGTCATGAACGGTCGTGGCATAAAACCGGCAAAGTTTCGGCCCAGGCACCACCTTGGTGGCTGGCCAATCGGTTCGAATTAGGTTCAACCCGGCATACTTGTCCAATCCAACGCCGGGTAGTTTTCCGTCGGGAATGACGGCCGGATAGTTGTAGTCGGGAATCTGGCGCCGAACTTCCATCCAATCGTAAAAAGGCTGGGTGCCCCCTACCCCGATCGCCGCTTTCGCCGCTGCACTGGTAGGCGTTTCCGGGTTTTCGAGAAAGACTTCGTACGAGCGGCTGATCGGATCCGCCATCGAACCATGCCCAAAAGCAGACACCGCACCCAGAATCAATCCCTGCAAGAAAGATCCGATGATTTTTATTTTTATTTTCATGGAGGGAACGTAATCCCCTTTTTTTCGTTTTTTCCCGAAAATCGGTGAACCTGCCCGCAAACTCGGCGAATCGGGTTAAAAGATCATATAATGCGTTAACTAAACCACGCGCATCTTCTCTCGCGTTGACCATCACTGTTTTTCCTCCACGTTATCCAGATGTTGCAGCCCTTGCGGAACCGCCTGTTTCACCCACCCCGCTTCTGGCGTATCAATTTGATCCTTTGGATGGGATTCGGCCTGATTGCCTTTCTCATCCGTTCAGTCATGCGGGAAGACTTTCTCCGAGGTCTCCAAATCACCCTTGCTGCCACTCTTCTCGGATTTGCCCTTTCCGGAGGGCTCCGCCGGATTTATCACCACTTCGGGCCGCTTCGCACGCATCGCTCCAGTTTCGTTTTTCAAGCCCTCTTGATCACCGGTCTGACTGCCGCCTTTCACTCCGCTATTCTGCAAGTCTTCCTCATCTCCCTTCTCGATCTGACTGGGCCCGCCACAGGCCTCGGACAAACAGTCCCCACTTGGCAACGGTGGACCCTCTTTTCCGTCCTCATGTGGTTCGTCTACCTAACCTGGTCGTTCGCCTATTTTTGGTTCAAAGCAGAGCTCCTCGTTCAGAAGGAAAAAGTCGAGGAGTTGAAAGCCAAAGCCGAAGTGCAAAAGATGGAATTGCAGCTCATCCGCTTCCAACTTGATCCACATTTCCTTTTCAACTCCCTCAATGGGATCGCCGCGGAAATCCCTGCCCACCCGAGGGTCGCCTCCATCATGGTGGATGAACTCGCCACCTATCTGAAATACTCCCTGGATCACCGGAACGAATTGGTCACCCCCCTGGCCGTTGAACTCGATGCCACGGCCTCCTATTTGCGGATTCAAAAAGCCCGTTTTGGAAAGAAACTCCAAGCCCGAATCACAGCCTCGGCCACCACACGCCGAGTTATGGTACCTAGTTTTATCCTTCAGCCTTTGGTGGAAAATGCTTTCAAATGCGGTCCCGGAAAAGGTTCTGCCCGGTTGACGCTTTTTGTCACCGCCCAATCCAAAGCTGGCCATCTCATCCTCCGGGTGAAGAATTCAGGAAAACTCTCCTCTACACCCAAAGGCTCGGGTTTGGGTCTCGACGCCGTCCGCCGCCGTCTTGTCCTCCGTTATCCCAATCGTCATCGTTTCACCCTGACCGAGGAAAAGGGCTTTGTGGTAGCAACGCTCGATTTGGAGGGAGAACCATGCTCCGTGTAGTCCTTTGCGACGACGAGCGACTTGCCCTGCAGCGGCTTCGTCAACTCCTCTCCACCCACCCCGGATTTCAAATCGTTGGCGAGGCTAACTCCAAGGAAACCGCCCTCCGGATCATCCGAAAAGAAAAGCCCCATGCCCTTTTTCTGGATATCCAGATGCCCGGCGCCACCGGCTTTGATCTCTTGAAAGCCCTTCACCCTCCCCCAAAAACTGTCCTGGTCACTGCCTACGCAAAGTACGCGACTCAAGCCTTCGATATCGAAGCCGTCGACTATTTGATCAAACCCGTCAGCCCCCAACGTTTCGCCCAAGCTCTCCATCGACTGGAAATTGCCTGCGCCCATGTCCGTGCCCCTAAGAACACCCCTTACTCCATGGACGATAGAATCTGCTTGCAGACACCCCAGCAGACAGTGGTTCTCCCCATACGCTCCATCCCCTTGCTGGAATCGGACGGGGACTTCACGCGAATTCATCTTCCCAAGGCCGCTCCGCTCATGATTTGTCACCCCCTGCAGAGCTACGAAAAAATCCTACCCGCACCCCCTTTTGCCAGACTGGATCGATTTCATCTGGTGAATCTCAAATCGATAATTCGTCTGGATCGAAAATCCCGGGATATAGCCAATCTAGTCCTCGACGGTGTCTCCCAACCGATTCCCATCGGCCGCGCCGCCCAACTCCGACTCAAAGACCGGCTTCCAAAAAGCTGAAGATTACACGGATAGGGTAGTGCCTGCCCGTTCGATACCCTTCACCACCTTGGTCAAAGTGCCCGCCACCCGACCATCCACAAACTCCACCTTTTTCAGTCCTTGCCTCAGGGCTACAGCCGCCGACCGACACTTCGGAATCATCCCCCCGCCGATCACGCCCTCTCTCTCCAGCTTTTCCAGTTCCCCGGCCCGAATTTCACGAATCAGCGACTTGGGATCTTTGACGTCTTTCATCAGGCCTGGTACGTCCGACAAAAAGATCATCTGTTCCGCCTGCAACCCCCCAGCCAAGGCCGCCGCCGCCACATCCGCATTCAGATTCATCGCTCCACCGTCGTTGCCCTGCCCGACCGGACTCACCACTGCCGTCTCTTTTGCCTCTAAACACCTCTTCACCTCCGCCACCTCACACCGTTCCACCTCCCCCACCCGGCCCAAATCCACTCCGCCCGCTTGGGGTGCTTTTCTTGCCTGAAACACTTTCCGCCCACTGATGCCCCGGCCATTCCCCCCAAACTCATTTAGTTTCTTCACGATCCCCGGATTCACCCTCTGATCTAACACTTCCTCCACCACCGCCATTGCCCCCTCATCCGTGACCCGGAATCCCTCGGCAAAGACCGCCTTCAATCCTCTCT
>CAZZMY010000067.1:1336-6053 GCA_964655385.1 uncultured Akkermansia sp. | reverse complement strand
TGGGCCAGCGGCTCAAATTCCCAAATCGCCATACTCTCTTCCTAGATTGAAACGCCCCTCGATGAAAGACTCCCGATATCCCATCTCCCATATCCGCTATCCGATTCAGAATTCCGGCTCCTCCCACTCTCTTCCGTCCCGATACGCCGCTCCCGCCCTCCACTTTCCCTCCTCCCGGACAAACGGAACGACGAATCTTTTCTCTCCCCCTGCTTTCAGCCTCGCAATCTCCACCTCCGCATACATGCCAGCCTCAAATTTGGGGATGTCAGACAATCGATAGTGGGCTCCATCTTCCCGATCCTTTTTGGCTACGGCCAACAGGGTCTGCCCCGGTTCCCAACCCTCCGACCGGATTCTCTCCTTCAGCCGGGTCGACATCTCCTTTTCCAAATCCTGATATTTTCTCTCGTTGGCCACGCCGACCATTCTCTCCACCTCCAACCGGAACTCCTCCCTTGGATCCGGACTGCACCCCACACCCCAGATTGTTAGCAACAGAGCCGTTGCCCCCCATAAACTTACCTTGGAAAAACCCATCCTTAGGCTCAATTAGACTCTCTCTCCCAACCATGGCCAAACCCAAAACAACCCCCACCGGCCCCAGCCTCGGCCAGGAGGTGATCGCTCTGGCCATTCTGGGGGCAGGCATTCTCCTTCTGCTCTCCCTCTTTTCCTTCGATCCCAAGGATCTCTCCTTCTACTCCCAGCCCGCCCAGCAGCCCAAAGCCAATCTTGTGGGCCCGGCGGGCGCCTACCTTGGAGGCATTCTTTTTCTTCTTTTTGGATTGGGCGCCTACCTCTTTCCCGTGGTGCTCATCACTGGGGGACTCCTTCTCTTTTTCGCCAAGGAGGTCCGCTACTCCCAAAAATTCCTCTTTCTCGGCATTCTTTTGGTTACCGGCGCCTGTCTCCTGCAACTCGCCGCTCCCGTCTTTGGTCCTTCCCTGGCCAATCCCCTCTTCTCCGGCGCCCAAGGGCTGGATGGAGCCCCCTCCGCCGCCGGCAAAATGCCGGGTGGCTACATCGGGTACTTCCTCAACGACAAATTCCTCGCACCGATCCTGGGCCAGGTTGGAGCCGTTCTCGTTTTTGGGCTCTCGTACCTTGTCGTTCTCGTTCTCCTTTTCGAGTTTCGCCCAGCCGAGTTGGCCCGCGCCTTCGGGGAAGCCGGCCGTGCCATTGTCGACCAGTACTGGGACTACCGCATTCGGAAAGCCCCACCCACGGAACGCATCGAACTCGAGCAAAAGAAACTCGAAATCGAACAGAAACGCCTCCAACGCCGCCTCGCCCGGGAAAAATCTGCCGCGCAAAGCAAGGAAACCACGGCCGCCCCGACCCCCGCCCCAAATCGTCCCGCCCCAAAAATTGTGGACACCACGAAAACCCCCTTCGCCTCGTCCCTTCCTGTCTCCCCCACCCCGGAAAAAACCAAAGCGCCAAAAAACGAAAAATCGGACAAAGCCATTAAAACCCTTCCCCCGGCCGAATCTCCCCTCCCGCCTCTTTCCGAGGAACCTGCCCCCAAAGCCAAACCTGCCCCCAAGGCGGTGCCAGCTCCTGCCCCGGCCTCAACACGCCCCACCTACGACTCCTACAAACTTCCCTCGGTCGAGCTTCTCCAGAAGTCGGAAAAAGATACCCGCCCGACCTACACGGAGGACGAACTCAAAAGCAATCAACAGCGCATTGTCGAGGCCCTCGCCCACTTTGACATCGAGGTCAGCCCCGGCGACATCACCCGCGGATCCACCATCACCCGCTACGAGCTCTATCCCGCCCCGGGCGTCCGCGTGGAACGAATCGTCAATCTGGAGCGCGACCTTGCCCGCACCATGAAGGCCGAACGCATCAACATTTTGGCTCCCGTGCCCGGACGCGACACCGTGGCCATCGAGGTCGCCAATGCCTCGAAGGTGAAAGTCCTGCTTCGGGATCTGATCGAATCCGAGGAGTGGAACTCCTCCCGTGCCCATCTCCCCATCTCCCTGGGTAAAGATGTTTACGGAGCCACCCTGATCGACGATCTGGCCGATCTTCCCCACGCCCTCATCGCCGGCACCACCGGATCGGGAAAATCGGTCTGCATCAACACTCTGCTCCTGAGTCTTCTCTATCGCTTTAGTCCGGACGATCTTCGCCTCATCCTTATCGACCCCAAGGTGGTGGAGCTCCAGGTTTACAACCGGCTACCCCACCTCGTCGTTCCTGTGGTTACCGAGCCAAAAAAAGTTCTTCTCGCCCTCCGCTGGGTCATCAATGAAATGGAAAAGCGTTACCGCTACATGGCCAAGGCCGGCGTCCGCAACATTGTCACTTTCAACACCCGGACCCGCACCCCGAAACGTGTGGAGGAACTCGATCTGGCGCCCCGACTCGAAGGCGAGGAACCCCCGCCCCCCTCCGCGGAGGAGCCGTTGCCCGATCGCTTACCTTATATCGTCGTGATCATCGACGAGCTCGCCAATCTCATGCAGGTCGCTCCGGCTGAGGTGGAAAACGCCATCGCCCTTCTCTCCGCCAAGGCCCGTGCCGCCGGCATCCACCTGGTCATCGCCACCCAAACCCCACGGGCTGCGGTCATCACCGGCGTGATCAAAACGAACGTGCCCGCCCGCATTGCCTTTCAGGTTCCCTCCGGGGTCGACTCCCGCGTGATCCTGGATGAATCCGGGGCCGAAAACCTCTTGGGCAAGGGAGACCTTCTCTATCTTCGTCCCGGCGCCAGCAAACTGATCCGGGCCCAGGGAGCCTTCGTGACCGAAGAGGAAGTTTCCCGGGTCATCGACTTCATCGCCGCCCAGGCCAAACCTTTCTACGAACAGGAAATCCACGCCAAACTGGTCAAGCCTTCTGCCGGGGATTCCGAGCTTTCCGAAAAAGACGAGGAATTGATGTCTCGCTCTCTGGAGGTCATCAAACAGGAGAAACGAGCCTCTACCTCGTTGCTGCAGAGGAGGTTGGGACTGGGCTACGGGCGGGCCGCGTGGGTGATTGATCAATTTGAGTCCAGAGGTATTATTGGGCCAAAGGATGGCGCCAAGGATCGGGAGATTCTCGTCGACCTTGATACCGTACAATTATGAAAACCCAGGAAGCCCCCTCTTCTTCCAATCAAGCCTCTGTCGGCGGCCAACTCAGCGCCGCACGGACCCGCTTGGGCTGGACCGTCGAGGAAGCGGCCGCACGGACCCGCCTCCACCAGAATGTCATTCGTAATCTGGAGGCCAACCGATTCGAAAAATTACCCAGCCAGGCCTATGTCCGAGGATTTCTCCGGATCTACTCCCGCGAGCTCGGTCTGGACCCAAAATCCATTCTCAAACAGTTTCAACCATCCGCTGAGGCCGAAGACTCCATCCTCGACCTGCGGCCGGAAATGCTCGAATCCCTGCCTACCCGCGCCGCCGAACCGATCATTACTTCCCGAAAGCTCGGCTTTGGCGCTCTCTCCGTGGCCGGAGCCTTTGTTTTGGCCGTCGTTGGAATACAAGTGTATCGCGTCTGGCCGGTCCAATCCCTCAAGGATCCGAACCGCCTCGCCCCCATCGGGAACACGGACTCCAAAAAAACAGAAACGGCCACCCCCCCCGCTCCCACCACCAACTCCAACGAGGAATTCGTGAAAACTGCCACTCCAGCCAAGCCTACTGAGCCCGCCAAAACGGAAACTTCTTCCGCTCCCACCTCTTCGCTCCCCGCGGTGCAGACCTCCGATACACCTGCACCCAAGACTGCGACTCCGAATCAACTCAGGATCCGGGCTAAAAAAGACACTTGGGTCCGGGTGGTTGCCATCCGCGACGGAAAAGAGGTCCAGGTGTTCGAGGACACCATTGACGAGGACGACATGATGCCGGAAAAGCACGATCCCGCCTGGACGGGCGAATCCTTCGTGATCACCACCCGGGAAGCCGCCGATGCGGAAATCATTTTCAACGACTCCAACTTCGGCGCCTACGAAAAACCCGGCAACCAGACCTTTCGCCTCCCGGCCCGCTGACGCCCGCGTCTGCGCCCGTCCACCCTCTATGCCGGCCAAAGTCGGACTGATTTCCCTCGGTTGCGCCAAGAATCTTGTCGATTCCGAGATTATGCTTGGACATCTGCGCTCCGCCGGGATGGACCTGACCGCCAACTCAGCCGAAGCCGACGTCCTGATCGTCAACACCTGTGCCTTCATCGATTCCGCGAAAACCGAAAGTATTCAGGCGATCCTGGAAGCCCATCGCGATCGTGGCCTGCATCGACGCCGTAAAGGCCAGCGCCTGATCGTTGCCGGCTGCATGTCCCAGCGCTTCTCTTCCGAACTTTCCGGAGAGATGCCGGAAGTCGATGCCTTCATCGGGCTTGATCAGCTGGAGGAGGTGGCCCCGGTAGTTCGTCGTGTTCTAGCCCGCGCCCCCGATGCGCCGCCGGAAGATCTCGTCCCCGACCACCTCCCCGTTTACATCCCGGATTTTAACACTCCCCGCTGGCGGCTTACTCCGAAACACTACGCCTACGTGAAAATTGCCGAAGGTTGCAACCACCCCTGCTCCTTTTGCGTCATTCCCCAGATGCGGGGAAAACACCGTAGCCGCACCATCGAATCCGTTCGTCGTGAGGCGGAGCAACTGGTGGGCGAGGGGGTAAAGGAACTTCTCCTTATTTCCCAAGACACGACCTACTTCGGCATGGACCGCTGGACCGAGGGCCGTGGCCCTCGCGCCCA
>CAZZMY010000067.1:0-1236 GCA_964655385.1 uncultured Akkermansia sp. | reverse complement strand
GCGCACATCCGGGATTTGGTAACACGTCTTCGCGCCGGCATCCCCGGCCTGGCCATCCGCACCACTTTTATTGCCGGCTTCCCTGGCGAGACGGACGCCCAGTTCGAAACCCTTCTCGACTTCATTCAAGAGACCAAGTTTGAGCGGATGGGGGTCTTTACTTACTCCCAAGAATCGGGCAGCCGGGCCGCCAAGATGGAAAATCAGGTTTCCGCCACCGTTAAGAAAGCCCGCTACCGCAAAGCCATGGCTGCCCAACAAAAAGTCGCCAAAGAGATCGCCTCCGCCCAAGTCGGGAAAAAGCTCCGCGTGCTGGTCGACACCCCCGAAACCGCCCGTACCCAAGCCGACGCCCCCGAGGTCGACGGCAAAGTCCTTCTGCAAAAGCCGCTCACCCCGGGCACCTTTGCCGAGGTCACCATTACCGGCCACAAAATCTACGACCTTGTGGCATAGACTCGCTGGCATCTGTACGTTTACTTCAACTTCAACTTCAACTTAAACTAAGCAACCATGACTGTTCCCGACTGGTTGACGATCGGACGCGTGCTCGCGACCTTCGTGCTTCTGATTTTGCTCCAGGCTTGTGCTCACCCCCCCGTTCCGGTGTGGACCGCCTGGCTGGCGGTGGCCCTCTTTGTGGGGGCCGCCCTGACCGATTGGCTCGACGGGCATCTTGCCCGTTTGTGGAAAATCGAGTCGGACTTCGGCCGCCTGTTTGATCCCCTCGCCGACAAACTGCTGGTGGCGGTCACTTTTATCGGCCTCCTTGGGGCCGGACTCCTCCCGGTTTGGTTCGTCTCCCTGGTGGTGGCGCGGGAGTTCCTCATCACCGGAATCCGGCTGGTCGCCGGTCAAAAAGGTGTGGTCTTGGCCGCGGAAAATGTCGGTAAACACAAGACGGTGACCCAGATGGTCACCGCCATCATTGGGTTGCTACTCCTTGCCGTCGATCCCCTCATGCCGTACGGGCGCAATCTCTTGGACCTGGCCGTCTGGGTCACAGCCGTCATTACGGCTGGTTCCGGCCTCTACTATCTCAAAAGCAACTACCCTCTCCTCGTTGCCACCGCCCGGAGACGCCGTTGATGAATATGGGATTCAAGGAACTGTCCTCCGTTTGCGATGCCATCGCCCAAGGACAGCAATCGATCCTTCTGCGCAAAGCAGGCCTTCGTGAGTCCACTGCAGAGAGTGGATTCCAAACCAAGCACTTCTACCTTTTGCCCACCCAAT
>CAZZMY010000066.1:0-6255 GCA_964655385.1 uncultured Akkermansia sp. | reverse complement strand
AAAATCGGCCGGAGGGGGAGCTTCAAAAGAAAGGTATTCACCGGTTTTTGGGTGGGTGAAGGAGAGACGGTGGGCGTGCAGGAGCTGTCGCGGAACTTTGGCGACCCGGGTGAGGGGGTTGGTGCCGCCGTAAACCGAGTCTCCGGCGACGGGGCAACCGGCGGCGGAGGCGTGAACCCGAATTTGGTGGGTGCGACCGGTATGGAGTTGGAGTTCCAGCAGGCTGGCTCCCGGCCAGCTGGAGATAATTTTCCAGTCCGTTTTGGCGGTCCGACCCCGGGTGCGGACGGCCATGCGTTGACGGATGACGGGGTGGCGACCGATCGATCCCTCCCAGGTGCCGGCATCGCCGCGGGGGCGGCCGAGGACAAAGGCCAGGTAGGTTTTCTCCGTTTCGCGTTCGCGAAACTGGCGACTAAGTTCCCGGTGGGCGGCATCATTTTTTGCGGCTACCAGGAGTCCGGTGGTTTCGCGGTCGAGACGATGAACGATCCCCGGGCGGTCGGGTCCGCTTCCCGGTGCGAGATTTTCCCCGCAGTGGTAAAGGAGGGCAGCGGCAAGGGAACCTGTCGGTCGGCCGGCGCCCGGATGGACATGCATGCCCGACGCCTTGTTGATGACCAAGAGGTCGGCGTCCTCGTGAAGAATTTTAAGGGGGATCGATTCCGGGGTGACATCCCGGGCGGGAGGAGGAGGGATGCGGATCGTGACGATGGAATCCGCCGCCAGATGATCCCGCGGGCCCACGGGTTTTTTACTCAAGGTGACCAATCCCTGTTTCATCCATTGCTGGATGCGCGAGCGTGATTCCCCACTGAGTCGGGCGAGCACCACATCCGCCCGGTCGTAGGTGTCTCCGGGTTGAACCGTGCCAGTCCAGATCCGTTCTTGGGTCGGGGTAGGCTTTTGAGGCAGTTTCTTGGGATGACGGGCCATGCGTATTTGATACTGCCTCTCTTTTCCTCCGTGGTCTATGCGGCGGGGACGCTTTTTCTCAAACGAGCTTTGGAGTTGGGACAGCCGCCCCGACGGGTGTTGGTGGGGTCGAACCTGGCGATGGGGCTTTGTTTCCTGCCTTTGCTTCTTTGGGCGAAAATTCCCCAGCAAACTTTTCCGGTCTGGATGTGGTTGGTGCCCCCCTTGTGTTCCTTGTTGTTTTTTTTGGGGCAGGTGGGGACGTTCCGGGCCTTGGCGGGAGGAGATGTTTCGGTGGCCACTCCGGTTTTGGGAAGCAAGGTGGTACTCACGGCGGTGGGCACTGCGTTTCTGTTGCCGGGACGGGTGCCGGCAAAGTTTTGGATCGGATCGGCCCTTTGCTCCCTGGGAGTGGCCTTACTGAGTTGGAGTGGCGGGGCCAAGAATCATGGGGCTTTGCGCGCGGTGGGGTGGGGTTTGCTGGCGGCCGCAAGCTTTTCCCTTACGGATGTTCTGGTGGCCAAAGCCGCGCCGCATATTGGGTTGGCTTTGTTTGGTCCATTGATGATGTCCGGATTGGCCGTTCTGTCCGCCTTTGTGCTTCCCGTCTGGGTTTGGGGCGGATTGGCGCGTGGATTGGGTCGGCAGTGGCTGGTTTCCGGGGTGATTTTTGTCGGGGTCCAGTCGGTGGGGGTGCTGGCGGGGATCGTGATCAGCGGGGATCCGATCGGGGTGAACGTGGTCTATGCCTTGCGGGGTCTTTGGTCAGTGGGGTTGGTCTTTTGGCTCGGGAGTTGGGTAGGGAACCGGGAAGCGGGACTGCCTGGGAGGGTTCTGGGCACACGAGCCTTGGGAGCGGGGTTGTTGTTTGGAGCCGTTTGGGCGGTCTTGGCCTGAAGTTACGAAGGGAGTAATGTCGTCCTATGAGTTTTCCTTTGGCTGTTATTTTTTCCAACCCGATCGGACTCGATACTCAGGATCCACTTCAAGTGGCGGTTGTTTTGGTGGCGGGAATTCTTTTGCAGGTTTACGGGGCGCGGTTGCTCGTGGGTGGAGCCACGGGTTTGGGGCGCCGGTTCGGGGTTCCGGCTTTGGTCATGGGTTCCACGGTGGTGGCTTTTGGCGTTTCTGCGCCCGAGCTTTTCGTCAGTCTCTGGGCTGCGGGAAAAGGGCAAGGGGACATTGCGGTGGGCAATGCGGTGGGTGGAATCACGGCCAACATCTGTCTGATACTGGGTCTTTCGGCTTTGACGCGGCCGTTGCGTTTCCGGCCCCAGCTTTTTCAGGCCGAGGCGCCCATCCTGGTGGCGGCGGCCGCCTTGGTGGCTTACCTGCTACGCAATAGCTGGGTCGGCCGGTTCGAGGCCAGTTTGTTGGTTTTTGCCCTGGCGGTGTATGCCGTCTTCGTCTGGTTTTCCTCGCAGGTGGAGGCGGATAGCCGGGTGATTGACCGGATGGAGCAGGATTTGCCGCCTGCAGGTCCATCCAAATGGGTGGAATTGATTCAGCTGGTCGGAGGAATCGTCCTGCTTTTTGCCGGATCCCGCTATTTGGTGAAGTCCTGTGTGAAGGGTGCGGAAATGTTGGGCATCTCCAACTCCGGACTCGCCTTGGCGGTGATTCCTTTGGCTGCTTCTGCACCGGAACTATTTGCGGTGGGCTCCGCCCTAGTCAGGAAGGAAAAGAACCTTCCGGGAGGAATCGTGATCGGGGGCTGTATTTTCAACTGTCTTGGAGTTTTAGGGTTTGCCGGACTTTTTCGCCCTCTCTCAGCGCCGAACGTCAATCAGCTGGATTTTACGGTGATGCTTTTGGCCACTTTTATGGTCCTTCCGCTTTTGCGGGCGGATGAGAAGCGACGCAAAGCAATTGGAGTCGCCCTGCTCGTTGGGTATGGCCTTTACCTTTCCCACCTCCTCGGTCGTTCCTTTTCCGGTCAACCGTGAAGGAAGGCAAGCGGGGAGGGGCTGGGGTCTTGGATCGCCAAGGCGCCATCTCGGGGGTGGTGCAACGTTTGGAGCACAGGCTGGGAAACCGGGGGATCAGCATTGGGGAATTGATGCTGGCCTTGGAGGGGAAGGGCCACGCGGCCATGATCGCGATTTTGGCCGTGCCGTTTTGCCTCCCGGTCCAGATTCCCGGTCTCTCCACTCCTTTCGGGATCGTTTTGATATTTACCGGACTGAGAATCTCCTTCGGTCAGGCTCCTTGGTTGCCCGGGTGGCTACTGGTCCGAAAAATTCCGTCTTCCACGGCCGAAGGCTTGCTGGAGGGTTTGCGTAAACTTGCCGTTCCGGCTGAAAAAGTTCTGCATCCCCGCCTAACTTTTTTGTGTCGGAACCCCTTTCTGCATCGCATGCACGGCGTATTGATCGCTTTCCTGGCGATCCTCCTTGCCCTGCCGTTGCCGATTCCCTTCAGCAATCTTTTGGCGGCGATTCCGATTTTATTAATGGCCTTGGCTCTGCTGGAGGACGATGGGGTGTTCATGATTGCCGGATATTTGGCGGCCATCCCCTGCATTTCATTTTTTGGGGCTTTATATCTTCTGGGTCCGAAGGCGGTCTCGGAAATCTGGGCCTGGATCAGCCATTTCTGGTCTTAAGACGCAGGCTTCTCCGCGAAGGGATTTATCCTATGATTTCCGTTTAGGAAACGGAAATTAACCATATAATCTATATATAAAATACTGATATGGAAGGCTTTATACTTAGTATTCTCATTCTGGCGAATGGGCTTTTTGCCATGGCGGAGTTGGCCGTGGTCTCGAGCCGGAGGAGCAAGCTGCGCCAGCGGGCGGAAGCTGGGGATGGGGGGGCCAAGGCGGCTTATGAACTGGCTTCCTCGCCCAGTTCGCTGCTTTCGACCGTGAGCGTCGCCATCACCATGATTGCGATTTTGTCCGGAGCGATGGGGGGGGCGGTTTTGGCCAAGCCTTTGGCGGCCAAGCTGGAATCGATTTCCATTCCGGTTTCGGTGGCCGATCCTCTTGCCTTGGGCTTGGTGGTTTTGGTGATCACCGCGGTCTCCATTATTTTTGGGGAGCTTTTGCCGAAGCGGTTGGCTTTGGCCCACAGCGAAACGATCGCCTCACGGCTTTCCCGTCCGATTCAGGCGGTGGCACGGGGCATGGGTCCGGTGGTCCAACTTTTCACCTGGGTCACCGATGCGCTGGCCGCTTTGTTTGGGGTTCGAACCACAGGGGAGACGGCTCCGGTCAGCGATGAGGAGCTTCGCCATCTTTTGGAACAGGGGAAACGGGCCGGAGTTTTCAGTTCCACCGAGCAGGGAATGGTGGAGCGGGTATTGCGGTTGGATGAATTGCGCGTGGAGGAGTTGATGACGCCCAGCGTGCGGATCGTTTGGATCAATGCCGAGGACGCTCCGGAGACGACCTGGAGGGCGTTGGTGGCCAGCGGGCATTCGCACTTTCCGGTCTATCGGGGAACCAGAGAAAATATTATGGGTGTGGTTTCCGTCAAGGCCCTCTGGGCCAACATGGCGGCGGGGTTGCCGGCTTTGCCAGCCGATCTGGCAACCCAAGCGTTGATCATTCCCGAGACCATTCCGGCCCTGCGGGCCCTGGAGCAGTTGCAAAAGGCCAAGCAAAGGGTGGCCTTGGTCAGTGATGAGTTTGGCAGCATCACCGGCATTCTCAGTTTATTGGATCTGCTGGAGGCGATTGTGGGGGATCTGCCTTCCCATGAGGACCGGCAAAAAGCGCGTTCCGTGAAGCGGGAGGACGGCTCTTGGTTGGTGGATGCGACCCTGCCGGTGGAGGATTTTGCCAAGGAAATCGGAAAGGGCGCCGATCATTTCCGTCTCGATGGGGATTACCAGACCTTGGGGGGATTTATTGTTCATCATCTGGCGCGGGTGCCCAAGGAGGGGGATTTCATTGAATATCGGGGTCACCGATATGAGGTGGTCGACATGGATCGGCACCGACTGGACAAGGTGCTGGTGGCGCCCATCAAAAACTGAGGCGGAGCGATTTGACGGAGAGGAGAAGTGGGAGAATGATGAAGATGAATTTTGGGCGGGGTAGCCAAGTGGTAAGGCACGGCTCTGCAAAAGCTGTATTCGTCGGTTCGATTCCGACCCTCGCCTCCAAAATTTCTTAATCTCTCCCTTGCAAGGAGATGTGCTCTTAACGGGGTCGGGAATTGACCCCAGTTACAACGAAAAGTTACAACAAAGTCCCCCAAAATTAATCGAACCACGAGTTCGATTCGAAAATTTATTAAAAAATAAATTTCAAACTAGGTTCTCTGAATATTCAAAGTTGGCAACCAGCGGTGGGGGCTTGGGGAATTCCGGAAAGGTCGGGCAGGTCGGTTGAGAGGGGGGGGAGGTGGAGTCGGGAAAAGAGATCGTTCAGACCCGCGAGGGAGGTTCCCGGCCAGATGGCGGAGACGCAGGCATCTGCTTGGACCAGAGTAAAGCATCCGGATTTGGTGATTCCCAGTCGTTGGCTGAGTTGGGAACCCGGATCCCTCAGGGCAGGGAGGTTTGTTCCGGCTTTGGTCATAAACTCATGAATCTTTTCTGGTGTTCCTGAAAAAAGAAAAAACCACGAGGCGCTCGATTTGCTCTTTTCCATGGCAACGGAAAAGTATTTGGCAAACTCGAGGCTGCAATCGCAGTCGTCTGAAAAGAAAACAAGCACCACGGGTTTTGCTCCCGCAAGGGATGCCCAGGGGACGGCTTGGCCATCCATTCGAAGCAGGACGCTTTGGTTAATGATTTGCCCGGTCGACTGGTTGAGGGTCTGCAGGTCGGAAGGGGGGGATGGATGACGGCGGGATATCTTGGCGCTGGATGCGGCAGGGGTTTTGACCGACGGGCGTGTCAGCCCATAAAGCAGCGCAGCCAAAGCAACGAGGGTGAGGGCGATGGGCCAGGGAGTTTTCACGGAAGTTAATGGGCGGGCATGGCCATCCAAGGTGGCACCACGCTGCCGGGTTTCCAGTCGTTGCGCTGCCGGACCTGGTCGTCCGTGAGGCGTGGATCCTTGAGGTAAATGTAATAATCGTCCTGCCGTTCGAACAGGTCGCCGGTGGCGTCACGGGTTTCGCTCACGACCATCGTGCTGGTGAAACGGATATGAAAGTAGCCGCGGATGAGTTCGTCATACTTGGTTGGTAGGAGAGTGAAGGCGAGCGGCACTTGGGTTTTCGTAGGCAGCACTTCCCGAATGGTCTCCGCGCTGGCAGAGCCGTCCTCCAGTGGAATCGGCTCCCAGCGCCCGTCAGCCTGATAGAAGGCTCTCAAAGATGGTCCGAGAACAAAAAAGGTTCGGGTGGGATCGTAGTTTTGAAGAAAGAGATCAGTCTCCAC
>CAZZMY010000065.1:0-6437 GCA_964655385.1 uncultured Akkermansia sp. | reverse complement strand
TCTGTCCGCGTATCCCAGATGCTCGGAGGCCTAATTCGTTCCATCCAGAATGGACGGACCTATCGACTGGATGATCGTATAAAATAACGATCTTCATTCACATTCACATTCACGTTCACCTTCACGAAAAGATTGGTGCTGAAAGTGCGCTTGTTCCCGCCTTGAGGCGTGTTATCCATTGATAATGAGGTCTTTCGGCTTGCTTCTGGTCGTCGTGGGTTGTGCATCGGCTTATGCCCTGCCCCCCCAGGACGAACCCATTGTGAAAGCGGTGGAAAAAGTCCGGCCGGCGGTGGTGAACATCTACACCGAGGGAGTGGTGACCCAGGAAGTGCGGGATCCGCGCGATGTTTTCTTCGAGCGCTATTTCGGCGGGGGGATGTCGCGGGGCAACCGGATTCTGCAAACCCCGGTCAGGAATCTCGGTTCCGGGCTGATCGTCAGCGCGGATGGCTACATCATCACCAACCAACATGTGGCCAACCGCGAGGTGAATCCCAAGATCCGCGTCACGCTGGTGAACGGGAAAGACTATGAGGCCGTCCTGCTCCGCGACGATGACTTGCAGGATCTGGCGCTCCTCAAGGTCGATGCCAAGGAACCCTTGCCCTTTTTAAGCCTGGAAAAGCTTTCCCCGAACCTGCTGGGCCAGACGGTTCTCGTGTTGGGCAATCCCATTGGATACGAAAACAGCGTGAGCGCCGGTATTCTGAGTGCCAAGGACCGGACTTTGACGATCGGCGATCTGACCATGGAGGGCTTGTTGCAGACCGATGCCGCGATCAACCCGGGCAACAGCGGCGGGCCGCTGGTGGACGCGGAGGGCGATCTGGTGGGGCTGAGCTCAGCCAAGATGTCCGTGGCCCAGAATTTGCCGGTGGAAAGCATCGGTTTCGCCATTCCCGGGGAACGGGTGAAACGCTGGGTGGAGGACGCCATTGCCATTGTCGAAGGAAAGATCAAGGCTCCGCCGGAGCGGTCTGCAGCGGTGGCTCTCAGGGAAAAATTCGGGCTGGAGTTAAAGGACTGTAGTCCGAATGAATCGCTCCAGCTCGGTTATCAGGGTCGCATCGGTCTGCTGGTCACGGGCGTGGAGAAAAACAGCCCCGCCGCCGGCGCCGGAATCCAAAAAGGAATGCTGGTGGTGGGGTTGGGGCAGGTGCCGGCGCGAACCTTGGAGGAACTGCCGCGCAAGGTTCGGCAACTGAAGGGGGGCGAACAGGTCCAGGTAACGGTGTTGGGGGCGATGAAACAGGGTAACTTTATCGCATTAAAGAGCGGGACGGTAACGTTGAAAGCCCGTTAACGCGCGCCCGGATTAGGATTAGGTTTTAGGATTAGGGGAGATTGAATCCGGAAGATTTCAGGCCCGGTAGGGACGAGCAGCCGTGCGTCTCGTCCGATGGAAACTCGGTTCCTCGAGCGCCAAAAACCTCAATCGGCCGATCCGGAGGATCGGCTCTACCATGGCTTGGCATTTTCCTGATCATGGCGGTCCCGGCACCGGCGGAGCGGGGCCCTACTGAAAAAACCACCCCCACCGCTTCAACTTCTGTAGGGACGCGTTCCGACGCGTCCGATTCGATCACGGATCGAATCGTCTGGCAGTTTCCGACAGAAAATCGGTATCTGCTGGAGGACAGAGCGGAAAAGTTTTTTCAGCCCACGATCAGTCGGCGGCTCAAATCGGGCATGTTCGGTTTCGTCCGCACTTCGGATCCCGAACCGGCACGGGTGTTTGAGCGTTTCCACAAGGGGATCGACATCAAGCCGCTCCGCCGGGATAGCCGCGGTGAACCGCTCGACCCGGTTCGGGCCGTCGCGGACGGCGTGGTGGTGCGGGTCAATCTGGACGAAAAGATTTCCGATTACGGAAAGCAGGTGATCGTGCGACACCGATGGGGTGATTTGCCGGTGTATTCCGTCTATGGCCACCTCGCTTCGGCGAACGCCCAGGTAGGGCAAACGGTAAGAGCGGGGGATCCGCTCGGCGTCATGGGCTGGACCGGGCCGGGTTTGGAGCAATCACGCGCTCACCTGCATTTGGAAATCACTTTTCAGATCAGCCCGAGGTTCGACGAGTGGGTGAAAACCGTGAAACCCGGCCGTTTTTGGGAGCCGAACCGCCATGGGGACTGGAACGGACTGAATCTGATGGGAATCGATCCGGCCCCCCTTTTATTGGTTGCGGCTGAGGGTAAACCGAAGACTTGGCGGGAGGCTCTGGCAGTCCAGCCGGGCGGATTCGTCGTGAATGTCCCGGCACCCAAACAACGGGTGGCTTGGACCGATTGGGTGATGATCGAGGAAAACTGCACCGGGGCACAGGCCTGGCAGATCGAAATGACGCCTTGGGGTTTGCCGCTGAAGGTGAAGGGCTCGGCGATCCCGGTGGCCGGGCCGGAGCTGGTGGCCAACCCCGGTCGCCCGAACGAGGGGAAGTACTACTGCCGCGGACTGGTCGAGCCGGATGGAAAAGGGGGCATGAGGCTGAGCAAGTTCGGGCGGCAGTATGTGGAGATGATGATGTTCACGGGAGAGGATGACGCGGATTCTGTCCGTGCAGCCGGTTCCTCAGGTCTTCAGGATCATCCGTAGGGCAGCCGCCATAGCCATCAAAATCAGGATCCATTCAAAAAGGTTTTGGGAGATTTTTTTCAAGAAGGTGCGGCCGATCCAGAAACCCAGCAGCACTCCCGGGAAAAGCAGCAGATCCAAAAAAAGGGAAGGACCCGTCAGCAGGCCGAGCTGCCAGCTGAAAGGGAGTTTGGCGGCATTGATCATCAGGTAAAACCACGCGCCGGTTCCAACCATGATCATCTTCGGAAAGCGCTGGGATAAAAAATAGAAGGCGGTGATTGGTCCGGCGGCATTGGCGAGCATCGTGGTGACGCCGGCCGCCCATCCGCAGGTCAGGCCCAGTCCCGGATGGCCGGTGATGCCGGCAAGAAGTTGGGGACGGATCCTTTGCAACAGGATGATCCCGATCAGGCCGAGGATGATCCAGCCGAGGGTATGGCCGAAAAAATCGGCGGGGATCCGCGGCATGATCCACCAGCCGGTGACGATGCCGACGAGGGTGGCGGGCAGAAGGGCCCGCAGAACCTTCCAGGAAGCGTGTTCGTGGAAGGAAAAAACGCTGAGAAAGTCCGCCATCAGAAGAAGCGGGAGCACCAATCCGGTCGACTCCCGGGCGGGAGCCACTTCCGTCATGAAGAGGATGGTGAGAAGGCCGAAAGGGCCGAAACCTGATTTGGAGAGCCCGGCACAGACGGCGGCCGCGGAAGCCATGACCCAGGCGTGGGGGGTGAGGTCGGGCATGGGGGTTGAGCTTGGCCATAAAACCCGCGTCCATCACGCCCCGATCCCGACTGGGTCGGAACAACCGACCCTTAAGCAGGTTGATCCGGGGAATCTGTGTCTTGCGGCTCCGGCAGGAAAAATGCCAAGGCGGCTGCCGGGAAAAAGAGAAAGGCCGAATGAAAAAGGGCGGAGCGGAAGTCTCCCACCGAGGAAAAGAGGCCAAAGAAAACCACCCCGGCGGCGGAGAGAATCCGGCCGAAGTTGTAGCAAAATCCAGCTCCGGTGGTTCGGAGAAGAACCGGAAACAGCGGGGGCAGGGACATGGTGAACAAAGCGAAGACCCCCTGGCAAAGACCGATACCCACGAAGGCCCAGCGCAGCTCGTGCCAGGTGGGTTCCCCGCGGTAGGTGAGAAGCATAAGTCCGGCGTAGGCGAGCAGGAGCAGGGCGATCGACTTGGAGTAGCCAAGGAAGCGGGCCATCGCACCCGCGACATAGTTGCCGGCAATCGAGCCAAACATGAGAAGGAAAAGGGCGGTGGAAACGGCTTCATTCCTGCCGGCGGCATCCCGGGCGGCGATTTCCGGGAGGCTGCGGACATGGGCCTGTTGCCAGAACATAAAAGTCCAGTGGGCGGTCAGGGCGATTCCGCAGACCAGCAGGGCCAGCCAGGTGATCCGGGCGACGGGCCCGCGGAAAAGATCGAGGATGCCGGGGGTCGGACCGTGGGTTTCCCGGGCCGTGCTCCAGGCCTCGGTTTCAGGAACCGACTTGCGGATCCAGAGCACCAGCAAAGCAGGGAGGACGCCGACGAGGAAAATGGTGCGAGGCGGCTCACTCTGCAGAAGCCAGCCGAAGAAACAGGCGATCAGGATGCCGAGATTGACGCCGGTCTGCAGGGTGGCGGCGATCCATGGGCGCCAGCGGCGCGGCCACGTTTCCGCGAGCAGCGAGGCACCCACCGCCCATTCGCCGCCGATGCCGAGGGCGGCGAGAAAACGGAAGATGAGAAGGTGCCACCATTCCGTGGCAAAAAAACTCAGGCCGGTGAATCCGGCGTAAAAAAGAATGGTGAGGGACAGCGCCCGGGTGCGGCCGATGAGGTCGCCGACTCTTCCGAAGACGGCGCCACCCAGGGCCCATCCCACCATGAAGGCGGCCTGGATGAGGGCACCGTGATGACTGACGTCCGGATGGCGGGGATCGGTGTGGAGCAGTTCCGCCACGATGGGAACGGCCACCAGTGTGAACAGGTGAATGTCCAGACCGTCGAATATCCAGCCCAGCCAGGCGGCGAGGCCGGATTTCCACTGCGTGGGCGAAAGATCGCGGAGCCTTTGCGGCGCGGGGGGAACAGGCACGAGATGAACAGGATGAAAAGAAACGGAGGTGGGAAACAATCACAAACAGTGGGACCGCCAATGTCCCAGGTGCTAAGGTAGTCTTTTCGTGATGAGCCGGATTTTTTTTCTTACGGGAAAGGAGACGTTGCCGGAGGCGGTGGCATCCCGTCTGCTGATAGGGCGGAAGCCGGAGGGCGGCCTGCTCTCCTTTGAGGACACAATGATCCTCACGATGACCGCCCAGACGGGGCGACGGATCGTGGATCGTCTCGCCCAGGCCGCCCGTCACGAGGATGCCATTCTTCTTCCTCCCCGCACGGGCACGCCGGCGGGTCTGACGAAGAGGCCGGATCCCGGGGTGGCCACGGCGTTGCAGTCGGCGGCCGCCTGGATGGAGACCGTGTTGGCGGCGAGCGAGGAGCTGGTGCATCAGGCCGGATGGAGGAGAAAGGATACGGGGGGTCGGACCGATCTGGGGCTGGGTCTTTACGGGTTGGCCACGGAGACGGCCAAAGCCGGCCTGACCTTGGCGGCGGCCGCGGAGAAAATCGATGCGCCCGAAGACGTGGAGCGGTGGACAGCCTGGGCGGAGCTGGAGCGGCGGTACCTGCGGTGGTTGCAGGATCATGGAAAGCATTGTCCGCAGGAGATGGAGTTGAGGGCGGCGAAAGAGCCGGTGCTTCCGGAGGGAATCCGGCGGGTGGTCCTGGCCGGGGTGGTGGATGCCTCGCTCTTGGCGATTACAGCCATGGAGTCCTTGGCCAAACAGGAAAAAGAGGTGGAGATCCTGGTGTGGGCGCCCGGACTTGCGGAACCTGAGGCGAAAGAGGCTTTTGACGGTGTGGGCCGGGCCCGGGCCGAATTTTGGAAAAGGAGGGAAATGTTGGCGGGGGTGGATCCGGAGTTGCGCCGGGACGGGGCAGACCTCGCCCGCGCGACGGTGGAACATCTGGCGAAGCTGCTTTCCCAAAAGAACCCGGGGAAGGCGGCGGTGGTGGCAGATGATGCGGCTTTGGGACGGGACCTTGCGGGCAGAATCGAGCGGGCGGGCGGCAAGGCGTACCTGGCGGCGGGCCGCCCGCTGGGCGAGCATTCGATGAGGAAACTGTTGCGGAATCTGGCGGAATTTTGCAGGGAGGGATCTTTCCGTTCCATGGACGTGCTGTTGCATCAGCCGGATTTTCTGCGGTGGATTTTGGAGGAGGTGAAGTCTGGCGAGGGTGTGAGCCGGTGGCTGGGTGGATGGTCGGAGTCGGGTTACGCGACGATGGAGGCGGATTTGGAAACCGCCCTGCACATGCCGCCGGAGACCACCGGGGGATCGGTGCTTCCGGTGCTGCGGGCATTGGAACGGTTGCGAAAATCACTGACCGGAAAGGACTGGCCGGCAAAGTTGCGGGAACTTTTATTGGCGGTGTACGGGGAACGGGAGTTGCATGAGAACCGCGGGGAGGTGGAGGCGGCAAAATCGATCGACGGGGCTCTGCAGGAGGCGGAGGCGGGCACGGGGAAGGGACTGGGTCTGGCAGGATGGGTCGAGCTGTTGGGCTCGCTCGGCGGTTCATGGACCGAGGAGAAGGAAAGGGGTGCGGTGGAAATCGAGGGTTGGCTGGATGCGGCCGGGGAGGATGCGGAAGTTCTCATCATGCCGGGAATGAACGAGGGCTTGCTGCCGCGGGGACCGGCGCCGGACTCCATGTTGACGGAGGCCGCCCGGCGAAAGCTGGGCTTGCCGGACCGCGATTTCCTGGAGGCCCGCGATCTGTGCCTTCTGCACGGCATGGAGGCGGG
>CAZZMY010000064.1:0-6555 GCA_964655385.1 uncultured Akkermansia sp. | reverse complement strand
GCCAGTTCATCGAAACCATCATCCCCGCTTATCTGGCCGACAACGTCAAAACCCGGCTCCTCAACTCCGACGGCAGCTACACCCGCCGGGTTCGCACAGAGGGGGAGGTTCGCCGACGCGTTCAGGAGGAATTCCTGCTCCGCTATACCCCTGAATCGGCCGAGATCCCCCGTATCCAGTCCCCCCTTCGCCCGGACCACTCCGCCACTTCCGCTACCGCCTAACTCGCAACTACCCTCTCTTCGATGCCGGGATCTTCGGGGCGATCGCTTTCAGATCCACATGCTTGGCTACCACCTGCTGGATCACCTTGATCTTCTCCTCATCCCCAGGATCGGTCTTCACGGTCATCCTCTCAATTTTGGCCGTCACCGCATAGCTGTCCCCAGCCGCCGCTATCACCGGCAACCCACGATCCCCCATCATCCGCAAGAGCCCCGCCTGCGGCCGCAACCCGTCCGTCAGCACGATCCCCGTTAATTTCAGTTCCGCTCCCCCCTGATTCTGAATTTCCATCGCCGCCAGTAAAAGATCCTCGCGGTCTCCCGGCGTGATCAGGAGCGCCCCCGTCATCAACTGCTCCTTCAACCGCGCCGCTGTCATCGCCCCCACCGCCACCGTCCGCACCCGTCTCCGTTTTAGATTTTCCCCGCACAGAAACTCGCCCCCCAGCTCTTCACATACCTGGGACAAGGTCGGCCGGCGCAACTCACCGAGATAGGGAATCATCCCCAAAACCGGCAGCCCCATCCGTTGGAAAGCCTTTTCCGCCCAGGGCTGCAACGCCTCCATCTTGGAAGGCAAAACCTTGTTCATGATCACCCCGATGACTTCCACTCCGTGCTTCTGAAACAAAGCCAGATTCAAACTCACCTCATCCACCGGCCTGCCCACACCTCCCGTGGTCACAATCACCACCTTGCTCCCCAATAATTTGGCCACCTGGGCGTTCGACAGATCCAACACGCTGCCCACGCCGGCGTGCCCGGTTCCCTCAATCAGCACAAAATCGTGTTCCCACGCCACCCGATTGAAGGCCGAAACGATCGTCTCCTTCATCGCAGGCAGATTCCCCTTCTGCAGGTAATCCCGGGTAAACATCCGGTCCACCGCAATCGGCGACATCGCCTCGATCGGCAGATCCACCCCGTAGGTGTTGCTGACCAACACCGAATCCTCATCCACCTTCTTGCCCGCCACCTCAACGAACCGTTGCCCCACGGGCTTGGTATAACCGATCCTCGGAAACCGGGACCGCAGCGCCGCATACAGACCCACGCAACAGGTGGTTTTGCCGTCGTCCTGACGGGTCGCCGCCACGTAGATCCGTGGCGTGACGAGATTGAGTTCCATCCGGACTATCTCCCGCGAGCCACGATCGGTGAAACAGGTTCGGGATAGAGATTCCGGTACTCCACCGCCAACAGGCCGATGATGGCCGCTACGCCCAGCACTTCTTCCTCGTCCGCCCCACGGCTGATTTCCGCCGCCGGCAGACGCAACCCCAGCAGGATGTTCCCATAAGTTTTCACTGACCCAAATCTCTGGATGGATTTAATGGCAATATTTCCAGCGTTCAAATCTGGGAATACCAGACAATCCGCCCGGCCGGCTACCGTCGAACCCGGCGCTTTTAATTTCGCCTTCACAGGGTCCAAGGCGGCATCGATCTGCATCTCCCCGTCGAAATCCGCCCTCAACCCGATCCGCTCCGCCAGATGCTGTGCCTTCTTTACCGCTTGGATCACCTTTCCCGTCTCCTCATTCAACGCCGCACTGCCTTTGGTGGAATAGGAAAGCAGTCCCACCCGGGCTCGCCGACCCGTGATCTGCATCTTCAACCTCGCCAAACCCACCGCCGTGGAGGCCAATTCCTCCACCTCGGGACTCGGTACCACCGCCGCGTCCCCGGCCACCAACAGCCCCCCATCCCCCAGGGTTTTGTCCGGACACTCCAGAATCGTTGCACTTGAAATTCTCGAAATGTGGGGCAGTCGCGGAATCATCCGGATTAGGGGCCGCAGCACGCTTCCCGAGTAGGCCCCCACCCCGGCCACCAGACCATCCACCTGTCCGAAGCGCAACATCAGCGTCCCATAGACGATCGGGTCGGAAATATAGTCGTCGATGGCGCTCAACTTCAGTTTGGCTCCACCCGGCTCGGTGCGCAGATGATCCTTAAACATCTGCCGGTCCTGTCCCTCGACGGGGTCCAGCACCATCACCCGGTCCAGATCCACTTTCTGGATTTTGGCCTGCCGCTTGATCAGCTCCGGTTTGCCCAGCAGCACCACCGGTCCCAGCCGCAAGTGGGCGTAACGGGCTGCCGCCCGCACCACCTGGGCATTCGTACCCTCGGGAAAAACAATCCGTTTGGGGTGCCGAACCAGTTTCTCGGCAACCGAAAGAAACAGAGAGCTCGTAGCCATAGATTCTAGTTTCGCCCCTTATCCTCTCCGTGCAAGGCGAACCACCACTACCCACTTTGCTTACAACGAAAACCTAGCGTTAACTTCTCCTGCGATTGCTATCCTCTGCATCAGAAGAAATCTCTAGGCCCAATACCTCGTGTTCAGCGCAAGCCTCAACCTAATCTTAATCTTAATCCCGCCCCTCACACCTGAAGCCTGAAGCCTTCAGTCTCCTCGTAATCTCCCCCATATCCGATATCCCATCCTCTCTCACAGAAAGGGGTTAACCGCCTTCACCCCGTCATAATCCTGATTGTGGCTAAAATCTTCCGAAATCAACTCACTGGCGCCACAGCTTCTTGCCGCCGCCAAAATCATCGCATCCCAAAAAGACAACTGCCACCGCACCTGCTCGTTCAGTGCCATCTTCAGAATCATGAGGGTGTTGTCCACGACCGGCCAGATGGACAAATCGTAGATCAGTTGATGAACCTCCCCCTTGGGAACTTTTCTTTTTTCCAGATTCACCTGCAACTCCTGCAGAACCTGCACACTGATCGCCGACTCCCCCAACAATTCCCATCCCCGCTCAACGATCCCCCTGGCTTGAGCCCTCTTTTTTTGACTTTCTAGATCGTAGGCGTACAGCAGGACATTGGTGTCGACAAAACGTTTCGGACTACCTCCGGGCATGGATCTCCTCCCGCGAAAGAAACTTTCCCCCCAAATGAATCCCCCTCTCCAATCGCGCCATGGCTCCCACCGTGCTGACCTTCTCCTCTTTTTCACCCAGCACCTGGTCCAACCCTTTCAACACCATCTCCCGAAGGGTCGTTCTTCTTTGGGCCGCCACGACTTTCGCCCGGTGCAAAACATCCTCCGGCACATCAATGGTCGTCTTCATTCATCTTTAATAGCTGTATGTACTGCTTAAAGCAATATCTACTCTTTTTAATATTAATAGTTCATGACCAATGTATTATAATATATGACGATTCTAAGCCTTAAGCCTTTAGCCTGCATTCTTCAGTCCCATTGCCATCTCCCCTTACCCTGTATCCGATATCCCATTTCCGATATCCGATATAACCTCCCTGCTACAAATTCTGATAATAAAGTGCCGCAGGATCGTTCGGACAAATCTGCAAATATTTTTTCAGTGTCTCCTTGGCTTTGGCGGAATTACCTCGCTCCAAATCCTGAATCGCCCCTTCCAGCATCTTGCGATTGAGAATCCTCAAGGTTCTGTCCGCTAAAGGCAGCCCATCCAACACCTCACAAATTTCCACCCTCTCCTTTCGTCCACGAAGCTCGATCTGACCCACCCGCCGCGTATGAAAAGATTCCCGGTTTCGCATCCCCACAGTCAACTCAGACGTCATCAGAATCTGCGCTCCCAGCAACTTGGCCTGATCCTGCACGCGGGACGCCACATTGACCGAGTCGGAAATGACGGCCGGATCCCACCGCCCACTTTCCCCAATGATGCCCATCTCCACGGCCCCGTAACTCAACCCAATACCCAGTCGGGGTGGATTGGATTTTTCGACGAAATCTCCCAATCCCCCGACCGCCATTGCGTCCGCCAAGCTGCGCTGCATTTCCACCGCGGCCTTCACCGCCCGGTCCGGTTCGCCGGGAAAGAGAGCAAGTAATCCATCCCCCATGTAATGCACGACGAAACCGCCGTTGTTCCGGATGTTCGGAGCCACAAAAGCCAAAAACCGGTTGATGAAGGAAAATATCTGCTGCGAGGACATCTTTTCACTCAGAGCCGTAAAGCCCCGCAGATCGGCAAACATGACACTCACCTGGTCACTCGCATGGTCGCCCAGTTGGGCCTCGGCAGGGTTCTTTTTTCCCAGCGATTCCAAAAATGCCCCGGGAACGAATCGGCCAAACACCTGATTCAAGTCACTCAGCACATTGTTGGATTTTTCAAGCTCCGCCAAAGCCTTCTGCGTTTGCTGCAACGAGACCTGGGCAGACTCAATGGCAATGATGGAATCCCCCACCCCGGAATTCAGCGGCAGATCGCTCAGGGTAAATCCCCGCGCCTGCAACTCGGCAAAGGAAGATACGGGCGGAAATCCCACAAAAATCCATCGGTCCTCGTCCCCCACGGGAATCAACTCACCCCGTAGCGGATCCTTCTCCCGCCCCTCCCAATACACTGTTAGAATGATCTCCGTCATTTCCGGAAACAGTTCCGGTCGAAGCACCCCCCGAAAGGGACGGATCAGATGGATTGCTCCTGCCTTGACCTCCGGAGGAATTTTCCAATATTCGCGCAGGGGTTCGGAGACCAACTCCACCTTGTCCTCCAAATCCCAAAGGATGTAGAAAGGCGCAACCCGCTCAAAAACCTTGGCGGCCAGGGAGATTAACTGCGGGCTCAAGTCTGCGGTGCGTGATCAATCAGCATTCGTTTGCAGGGCAATCCCAGCTTCTCGGCGTCCACATATTCAATCGCCACCCCTTCCTTAAAATAGCGCCCTAACGCGACAAAAAGACCCTCCACAAAGGGAAGCAGACCGGCCCGGTCGGAATAATAGTCCACCTGGAGTTTGCCGGGGGCGAGAACCTTCACCCGAAAGGAGGGCGGATTATAGTTGGGAAAGGTTACGCGGATCCGTTGGTGCATGTGATCCAGATTTTTCACGAAATCCACGAAATTCTGCCCCGAGCGGGTCATGATTGCCTCATAGTGCACGGTGGCCACCTTATCGACCCAATATTCGCCGAAACCCTTGAGAATCTTTTCCGCCGGGACCTGCAGCAATTCCGAAGCTGCTCCCACCAGATTGTAGGTGATCGCATCGTCATAAGGACTCATCGCCGCAAAACTTTCGGGAGCCTCTGCTTTGGTGTGAATCTTGCGCCACATCTCCGCTCCATGGTTCTCCTCCACGAACCCCTTCACTGCTTGGTTGACCATGCCGTACATGGACGAAACCCTATTCTAGATTAGGCATTCAATCCATCCTAAAAGGGATGGAGTTGATCCATCTCGCTTAACCGATCAACCGTGACTTTTCCGCTTCCGCTTCAAATTCAGCTGCGCCGTCGACCGCTGGATCAACGCCATCAACTCCGCCGCTTCCGGTCCTGCCTTCTTCTCCAACAACGCTTTCTTGGCGCTCTCCAGCGCTTTCTCCACAGCATGCTCGTCGATATCTTCGGGCTTCACCGCCATATCGGTCAGGATGGTCACCCGCTCCCCCGTCACCTCGGCAAAACCGCCCCCCACCGCAATCTCGTCCCCACGCGAACCGGCTTTCAAATCGAGTTCGCCGGGCTGAATCGCGGTCAACAACGGCACGTGACCCGGCAAAATCCCCAGCTGGCCTTCGACCCCGGGCATGACGACCTGCTCGACGTCGCCGTCGAAGGTCTTCCCTTCCGGGGTCACAATCACCAGCCGCAATTTGCCTGCCATCGTCGGGTTTTCCTTAGCTCTTCGCCACGGCCGAGATTCCGCCCTTCATATAGAAGTTCGCCTCCGGCACGTCGTCGTGTTTGCCTTCCAGGATCTCCTTAAAGCCCTTGATCGTCTCCGCCACGGGGACGTATTCACCCTTCGTTCCGGTAAACACCTCGGCCACATGGAATGGTTGGCTGAGGAAACGCTGAATCTTCCGGGCCCGGAACACCGTCAACTTGTCCTCCGGCGACAACTCGTCCATGCCCAAGATCGCGATGATATCCTGCAAATCCTTGTACTTCTGCAGCACCCGCTGCACGCCACGCGCCACCTCGTAGTGTTCCTGGCCCACCACTTCAGGCGCCAACGCCTTGGAGGTCGAGGCCAGCGGATCCACCGCGGGATAAATTCCTAACTCGGCGATCGACCGCTCCAACACGATGGTCGAATCCAAGTGCGCAAAGGTGTTGGCCGGGGCCGGATCGGTCAAATCGTCGGCCGGCACATACACCGCCTGGAACGACGTGATCGAACCCTTCTTTGTGGAGGTGATCCGCTCCTGCAAATCGCCCATTTCCGCCGCCAACGTTGGTTGGTATCCGACGGCGCTCGGGGTACGACCCAGCAACGCCGACACCTCGGAACCCGCCTGGCTGAACCGGAAAATGTTGTCGATGAAGAGCAACACGTCCTGGTTCTTCTCGTCCCGGAAATATTCCG
>CAZZMY010000063.1:0-6577 GCA_964655385.1 uncultured Akkermansia sp. | reverse complement strand
ATCGCCTTGCTGTTTTCCAAGGAACTCTGGCACTGGATGACCACCGACCTCAGCCATGACCCCTTGCTGGCCTGGAAGCGCCCCTTCCTCAACGAGCCTTTCTTCTACATCCGTTGCGCCTTTTACCTTTTGTTCTTCTCTCTAGCCGGTCTCCTTTATCGGGGACTTTCCATTCGGCAAGACGAGGACGGGGACCCCCGCATCACCTTGCGCCTTCGCCATACGGCTTACGGATTCATCCCCCTCTTTGTGCTGTGCCTGACGTTTGCGGGATTCGATTGGCTGATGGCACTCGACCACCACTGGTACTCCACCATGTGGGGCGTTTACCTCTTTGCCGGCGCGGCTCAGTCATCCATGGCGCTGCTCATCCTGATCACGAACGGCCTCGTTCGCACCGGACATCTCAAGGGCCTGTTTACCGTCGAACACAATCACATCATGGGCATGCTCCTTTTCGCCTTCACCGTTTTCTGGGGATACATCTCTTTCAGCCAATACTTCCTGCAGTGGTATGCCAACATCCCGGAAGAAACCTGGTTCTTTGCCTATCGCAACACCGGTACATGGTTCTGGTACTCCATCTTTCTGGTGGTCGGTCACTTCTTCGTCCCCTTCCTCCTGCTCCTTACCCAACCCGCCAAGCGGACTCCCTGGCGGATTTGCTCCGCCGCCTGCTGGGTTCTTTTCATGCATTGCGTGGATATCTATTGGATCGTGATGCCCAATCTGCAGCTGCAGGAGTCCCGCCATGCGGGACACGAGGCCGCCACCACCGGATTTCACCCCCATCTGCTCGACCTCCTCACTCTTGTCGGAGTCATTGGTCTGGTCGCCCACACTTTCCTTTGGTTGCTCTCCAAGAAATCCATCTTCCCCAACCGCGATCCCCGCTTAAGGGAAAGCCTTGCGGTCACCAACTGGCTATGAGCGAACATTCCCATTCCCTCAGTCAGAGAAAACATCCCTACCTGCCAGGGATTTGGCTGGCTGCTGGTTTCCTTGGCTTGGCCAGCTTGGGCTTTCTTCTCCGTCCAGCCGGTGTCACGCCAAACTCGGTTTTAGAGAGTGCCGCCAAAACCAGACTGGAAAAACTGTCCAAGTTGCGTGAGGAGCAGGACAAGGCCCTCAACTCCTACGGCTGGGTCGATAAGGAAAAAGGAATTGCCCATATCCCGCTCGATAAGGCCGTGCAAATGATTCTACCCAAACTTCGTACCAACGATCCTCACGCCGCCTACGCTATTACCACGATTGCCCCCTCCGCAATTACGGCGGCAGGAGCACCCCTCTACCCAGAGGTTCCCGTACAGGCGGATGCCATTCCTTTGGCACTGGCTGCGGATGGCGGCAAGGGGACCAATGCCGCCAATCCACCCGCGCCGAAAACCTCGGCCAACTCCCCCGCGAAAAAGCCATGAACCTCAACCAACCGTCCAAATCCTCCGTGGCTTCCCAGATCCTGATTGCTGGTTCCATCATCTGGTCGCTTTTGGGCGGGGGCCTCCAGATTCTGGCCAACCTGCAACTCCTGGTCCCCTTGCTGACCTATTTTCAGCCCCTCCCCGTATTGGGTTTTGGCCGACTGGTCCCCGCCTCCACCTTCCTCCTGACCTACGGCTGGATTGGTTCCGGGCTTTTGGGGGTTCTCATGATCCTTGTTCCCCGTTTCTCTGGTATCCCCTTCCGGCATGGCCGTCTTCTTTCTTTTGGTGCCATTGCCTGGCAGTTGGCGGTTTTGACCGGACTGACCCAAATCCTCATGTCCGGAGGCTCGGGACTTCTCTCCCTGCCGTTTAGTCGCTCAGTGACTCTGATCTTCTTTGTCTCCTTTCTGGTTTTGGGCACTGGAATCACCCGTGGGCTGGGTGGCACTTGGAAAAGCGGTCCTCTTCTCCCCCGACTTTATCTTCTGGGTGGAATTCTGGCCTTCCCACTTGGATTGGGCACCGCCGAACTCCTCCTGCGCTGTGGCACCGCTCCGGGAGCCGTGCAGATCATCACCCAGTTGGTTTGGCACTCCTTCGTGCACCATCTCTGGCTGGCTCCGATGGCCTTGGTTCTGATTTTCCAACTCCTCCCCACGCTCACCGGTCGAGCCGTCACCAGCATGCCTTTGGGGATACTCGCCTGGGGACTTCTTCTCACGCTGGGTGGATGGGGCACGAACAGTCTCGCCAGCCAGGGACCCATTCCCTCCTGGTTGCAGAGCACGGGAGTCGTTGCCGCCGTGTTGCTCTTTGTCGCTGCCTTGGGAAATACAGTCCTTTTTCAACCTTTGGTTGAAGGACGAATGGATGAAATCCGGCGCAATGTGGCCCTGCGTTTCCTGACCTTGGGCTCCTGGTCCTATGTCGCCGCTTACGCTTGGATGATGTTCCTCAGCATTCCTGGGGTGCGACAAAACACGGCGTTCACCGTTGCCTGGAATGCCAACCAAAGCCTTTTTCTCTTCTCTTTCTTGGGAAGTATTTTGGCGGGTTCCATTTATGCCCTTCTTCCGGTCATCAAGAATCTGGGTTGGCCAAGCCACTCCTCCCTTCTTTGGCATTTTTGGTGCACCGCATTGGGGGCAGTCATGACCTTTGTCGGCTATGCCTTGGCGGGCGTCCTCCAGGGATTGGCCTTGAACGATCCTGGGGTTCCCTTCTCCACCGTGGCCAGTTACCTCCGCCCCTTTTTGGTGGTGATCTTGATCGGCCAGGCTCTCTGGCTTGTCGGTCAGTTAGCCTTCTCCTCCCTTTTCTTTGCCACCCTGCTCAAACTTTTCCCCTTCACCGCCCCCATGGCGGTCTTTCCCTCGTCCCGCGTACAGGGAGGCAACTTGGCCCAAGTCCAACACTAACTTTACATGAAACCCACACGCGCCCTGGCCCTTGTCCTCCTGGCCCTGCTCTTTACCTGGTTAGGTCAAGTGGCCCTTGGTTATTTCCAGGTCGGCAAATTGGAGCCGGTGATCAACGAAGAAACGAATCTTCCGAATCCACCAACTCCTTCCGGCTATGCCCAAACCGGAGCCAGGGTTTTCGCTTCGGAGGGCTGCATCGAGTGCCACAGCCTATCGGTGCGTGGCCCAGTTGGATCTGCCGACCTGACCCGTGGGTGGGGACCTCGCCGTTCTGTCCCTCGTGATTATCTCTTTCGGGAACCTGCCTTGATCGGTTTTTCAAGAATTGGCCCGGATCTTTCCGACATCGGGGAAAGAATGAAGGAGTCCAACGACCTTTTGACCCACCTTCTCAACCCCAGAAAGCTCAAGCCGACCTCCACTTGCCCACCCCACCCTTGGCTGTTTGATGTGAAACTTGCTGGACCGAGACCTGAAAATGATGCCATGCCCGTTACCACCCAAGATTGGAAGCAGATAGTTCCATCATACCAAGCAAAAGCCCTGGTGGCCTATCTGCAGTCCCTGAACCTTGGCTATCCACTTCCCGAGGCCCCCCTGAAATAACCATGAATTCCCACGATCCACATCATTTGACACAGCCCCCTGCTGAGCGGCACGCCCCGATCCCGGGTTGGCTCCTCACCCTGGGGGTGATCCTGGCCTTCTGGGCGGGCGGTTATCTTTTCTTTTACAGTGGCGGGTTCCGGGGAGATGTTTTTGATCCAGGTCAGATCACTTGGGGTCCGGTCAGCACCGGACCCGTGGCTCCCCCGGATCCCAAGGTGATTGGAAAACGTCTCTACACCGCGAACTGCGCCCAGTGCCACCAAGCCAACGGCTTGGGTCAAGCGGGTGTATATCCTCCCTTGGCAGGTTCGGAATGGGTCACCGGCTCAAAAAATCGTCTCATATCTATTCTCCACAAAGGCATAGCCGGACCAATCAACGTCAAGGGGGCCCTCTACAACAACAACATGCCTGCCTGGGGTGACGGAGCCCCCGTACCGTTAAAAGACGAACAGATAGCTGCCATCCTGACCTATATCCGTAGCGAGTGGGGCAATACCGCGGATGCCATCCAAGTGGCTGATGTTGCCGCCAAACGCAAGGAGATAGCAGCCCGGACCTCTCCTTGGAGCGAAAAAGAGCTCCTCGCTCTTCCGTCTGATCTTCCGCCTTCCCCGCCGGCTGCTGCCGCAGGGAAGTAGATAGAAGATGGGAGATAGGATATAGGGAGTTCCCCTATCTTCTATCTGCTAACTCCTATTCCCTATTGCTCCCGCCTACCTCTATCTGCTTTCAACCATTAACTAATTATTGCGCGGGCTTAATCAGCTTCTGAAAATCCGGCTCGGCCTGAACCTGTTGGAACATGGGTTCCGTGGCAATCTTCTCCCGCATCGGCAGTCCCCCGTATTTGACCGCATCTCCCAGAGCCCGATAAAAATCAGGTCGGTTGCCCATCACCATACTGAATTTCGCCATGCCAAATTTCACCTCAGGATCCTCCGGGGTGATCTTCTCCAAGCGGCGGGCGTACTCCATGGCTTGGGGAACCCGGTTCTGTAGGGCAAAATAGTTCACGGCATCCCGAAGAATCTCGGCATTGGTGGGGAAAAGGGTGGAAGCTTCGGCCACCAGTTTATCAGCCTTTTCCCGATTCCCCTGCTCGGCATATTTGCCCAGAAGCTGCTGTACAAGTTTCGGATCTTTCGGATTCGTGCCTCTCTGACCTTCCAATGCGGCCACCTCACCCTTGAGAGCAATCCGCCGCTCGCAATTGGCCAGCAACATGGTCAGTAGACCATTATTGGGATCCGCCTTGGATGCTTTGGCCAAAATATCCCGCAATTCGTCAACTCGATTCTGCTGCATCAACAAATCGGAGAAGTTGTTCAGAGTTTCAGTATTCCCCGGCCATAGCTCCAAGGCCTGACGGTAGGCCTGTTCGGCGGCCTCCGGCATCTTTCTCCATTTATAAATGTTTCCCCCCGTGTTGCGGAGCTTGGAAAATGAGCGTTGGGCATCGATATCATCTTCAAAACCCGGATCAGCCTTGAGGTGATCAATATACTCCCTCCAATACTTCATGTCCGAAGCCACCTGCTCAGGAGTCAGGACAGGGACGGGATCTCGTTTAATCTCGTAGCACAGGCCATGGGGCACGGCGTTGGGGTACGACCACTCCATGGGGAAACTTTCCTCCACAAAGAAGTGACGCTGATCCTTGTTCCTCTGCCAAATCCACTCCCCGACCATGGAATTCAGCACCGTGGGATCTGAATTAGGATCCGGAGCACCTGGATCCCGTTGGCGCCGCTCCATCGCCGACTGGTAAATGGCCATAATATCCTCTTGGCGCGGAAGCACTAGGGGCGCTTTGGGATAGTGCTTGTCGCGGCCAAGCCACTTATCCACCCATCCTCTAGGAGCAGGTCGCTCCGTGGAGTAATGGTTGCGGATATACTGATTATAAAAAGCATCCGCTAGGGCGTTCTGGGTGATGACGTAAAGGTCTCGGCGATCAAAGTTTTTGTCCCGTTTGAATTTTTTGGGCTCAAAACTCTCAGAAAGAATCATATAGGTGGGCACAAAACGACCCGGGTCGGTTCCCCCGTAGACAAAACTGTCTTTTGGGAGATCCGCCAACATGTCACGGCCATACATCCAGCCGAACCAATGGTTTCTCTGGCTGCAAAAGGTCAGGTTTTGCCGGAAGCTAAACGCGCTCAGTAATAGAGCCAGCAGGGCCGAAGCGCCTGCGGCCACGGAGATACCTTTTAACCAACGGTCGATGACCAAACCCGAACCCAATCCCGCCAATAGAACAAAGAAAGCATGAGAATAGCCGAGATACGGCATTTCCAGCAGCCAAGCCGCCTCATCCGCACCTGCCTGGTCGAAGGCCGGTTGAAGAAATCCGGCCAAAAGGAATCCGATCGCGCTTATCTGAATCCACGATCTCACCGGAGGAGGCAAGCCCCCCAGGAACGCCACGGCCGCCACCAAGGCGAGGATGGAAAGCGGGGTAAAGTTCTCAACGATTTTCCGCCAATACAACTGGGCGAATTTACCCAAAGTTTCCCGGAAGGAGGGTGGTTTGGGTGTCCCCGGCGGTGGTTCGGGGGGATTTAGCAGCTCCTGGGGAGCCGCCCCCATGGCTCGACCCACCGTCTTCAAGAGTTGGTCAGACAGTTTGCCTGAATATTGACTACGGTTGATGGAGTAAAAGAAACCTTCCTTGGTACTGGTGAATCCCCAATTCATCGGTGGATTGGTCGAGGAAGCCATGGGCATGTAGGCATAGGGAGAAAGACCCAACGCCACACCGGCCAAGAGCAATAGCCCTGTTCGCCAGTTGGGCAGGCTTCGCCTTACCAGCATCCAGATGATCAGCGCCACGCCCACGCAATAAAGGAAACGGATGGAGGAGTGCCAAGTTGGCTGATCGCCCGAAATACTACCAAAACCCCAATACACCAGAGCTGCGGCCATGCAGAGATACAACATTCCCTCCGCCAGCAGATCCCTCCTGCGCAACACCATCACCATCACGGGAAGCGGGGCCATCGAGATCATCAAATGGTGATCACTCATTCCGAGGGAGAAAAAGAAGGCTGACCAAGCCAGCCCATTGGTCCACTGAGGAGCCCTAAGCCAACGATAAAGAACCCAGACATAAAACAT
>CAZZMY010000062.1:4171-6713 GCA_964655385.1 uncultured Akkermansia sp. | reverse complement strand
ATCCCAGAAAGAGTCGAGGAGTCCGACGTGGGCGGTGCCTTGGCCGGGATAGTCGTGGAGATCGAGGAGTTGGTAGCCGGACAGCGGAGTGCTGCGCAGGGCCAGTTCAAGCTCCTGTTTGTACAACTCGGCGCAGAACTTTCCGGAAACGCGGGTGAAGTCGGAGGCTTGGGAGAGGAGACCGTTCTTTCGGAGATCCTCCCGGATCGCCTCCAGGTTGATGGGACGAAGTACACCGGTGTATTTGGGGATTTCCGCCAGATTGGGGAAGGCGTTCCACTGACCGATCTCGTGAGTGAGAAGAGGAAGGGGGGAGCGTTTCAACGTCTGGCTGAAGTCGATCGAGGTATTGGGGGATTCGGCAAAAAAGGTTTGGCCCCGCAGCCCGTCTTTCTCCTTTTTGTTCCAGAAGGCTCGCTCCACCAGGAAGTCGTCGATCAGCGGGGGCAAATTCGGCTCACCCAGTTTGGCGGGGGCATCGAGAACCCAAAGTCGGTTGGAGGTCATGGTGTACAGGCGGGAGGGATCCGATCGTTTCAACTCCCCCAAAAGGTCCTGAAGAAACCCGTAATTCCCCTGAAGTTCGTTTCCTAGGCAAAAAAGCACCATGGAGGGGTGGTTGCGATAGGCCTCGATTACCCTGCGAGCTTCTTCGCGAACCCACGCGACCCGTTTATCATCGCCTGGAGCGTCAAGTTTACCGGTCCAAAGGGGGAGTTCAGGTTGGAGGTAGATACCCTCCTGATCGGCAGCGATGAAGCAGGCCTCGGGTGGGCAATAAGAGTGGAAGCGCATGTGATTCAGTCCCCACTGCTTCAGGATTTTAAAAATCCGTTTCCATCCCTCCACCTCCATCGGGGGGTAGCCAGTGAGCGGGAAAGAACAGCCCTCGTGCGTGCCCCGGAAGAAAATGGGCAGATCATTGAGGGTGATGCCCATGCCGACCCGGGCGATCTTACGAAGCCCAAAAGAGAACTCGCGGGAATCTTGGCCGGCTTCCGAGCTCAAGAGGAGGTTGAGTGGGTGGAGGTTGGGATGGAGCTCACTCCAAGGAGGAAGAGACCCGGCGAAGTCCAACGGAAGGGACATTGCACCTCCTTGGGCATCCCATTGGATCGGCACAGATTTTTCGGCAGTCCCTTGGCCGTTGGCCAATCGGAGGAGGAGGGTTCCGCGACCTGCTTTTCCGGTGCGGTTGCCTATCCGCACCTCAACGGAGGGTTTGGCGGGGTCAGGATTGAGGTGAATCTGGTCGATCCAGATCTGGGGAGTGGCGCGGAGTTCGAGTTTTCCCACCACCCCATTCCAAATCGACTGGGTATCTTCAATGTAGGCGTGTGAGCGGCCGATATCGAACTTTTGGCGGTTGTCGATACGGAGAAGGAGGTCATGTTTCCCCGGCGTGGCGGAGGAGAGGTCGAATTCGTGGGGAGTGCTGAGTGAATCCTGTTGGCCAATCTCTTTCCCGTCCAACCAAACCCGGCTCTCCCAAATGACCCTCTCGAGAAAGAGCGTGATCCGCTGATCCTTCCAATCTTTGGGAATCTCAATCGTGCGGCGGTACCAAGCGGGGCCGATATAGGAATACTTTCGGACCAACCCTGCCAGCCCAGCCTTGCTGATTTCCGGTTCCGCCCGGCAAGGCGTACCCAGGTGGGCTTGATCGGTCGTGCCTGGCAGGGGAATCGACTCGTCAAAACGTGTCTGGGGATCAATCCAGTTTTGGCTAAGCCCAAGATCCTTGGGGTCGAGACGGATTTGCCATTTACCCGCAAGGGATTGGGTCTCTGCGATCATCGGGGAGGTGGCCAAGCCCAAACCAATCACAAGGAGTCCGGGAATCCGCATTTTCACCCTATCTGTTCTACGCTAAAAAAGATTTGATGAACACCCTTAGCTCCCTGCTCCTGCTTGGCTATGCGCTTGCCATCTCCTCTTGCAAAAAAACTGAGGCGGGAGGTGGGGTGAACGTCGAGTCGTTCAACCGTCGGGGAATCATGATGTATGGGGACACCTCTTTGGGCGGGGAGCCCTTTGCCAAGGATCCGTCCGTGGTGAGGTTCAAGGGCAAGTATTGGATGTACTACTCCGTGCCCACTCATGACGGGAATAACGGTTGGCGGATCGGGATCGCCTCCAGTGACGACATGTTAAAGTGGAAGAAAGAAGCGCAGATGAGTTCCGAGCATCCGAGCGAAGCCAAGGGATTCTGTGCCCCGGCAGCCATCGTTTGGGAGGGCAAGGTGCATCTTTTTTATCAGAGCTACGGAAATAAGGAGAAGGATGCGATCTGTCATGCCTGGTCGGATGATGCGATTCATTTTACGCGGGAACCCTCCAATCCCGTTTTTCATCCGCATGGGAACTGGACGTGTGGCAGGGCGATCGATGCCGAAGTGGTGCCGGATGGGGACCGGATGTTGCTCTTTTTTGCCAGTCGGGATCCCGCGTACAAGGTGCAGCTTGTCGGGGTGGCTGCGGCTCCGATCCATTCCGATTTTTCGCGTTCCACCTGGACGCAGTTGGTCGATGGGCCGATCCT
>CAZZMY010000062.1:1158-4071 GCA_964655385.1 uncultured Akkermansia sp. | reverse complement strand
CCTCGCCATCGGATTGGCGGTTTTGGGGTTCGCAGGCTGTTCCCGGCAGCCGCTGGAAATATCCGGCATCTATCCTTCCTTGGCGATGTTCAATGAGGAGGGGGAGTGCGGCGTGGGTGCCGTGGTGCCTTGGGTCGATCGTTTGTGGGTGGTGACCTACGGTCCGCATCGACCCTATGGATCCTCCGACAAACTGTACGAAATCACGCCTGATCTAAAACAGGTCGTTCGTCCGGAAAGCATTGGGGGGACGGTGGCGGATCGAATGATTCACCCGGAATCGGAGCAGCTGATCATCGGCCCCTATCTGGTCGACCGGAGCGGGGGAGTGCGTGCGATTCCGTGGGAAAAAATGCCGGGAAGGCTGACGGGGGTGGCCCGTCATCTGACCGATCCGGCGGGAAAGGTCTATTTCGCCACGATGGAGGAGGGGCTCTACGAGGTGGAACTCAAAGGCCTCGGGGTCATTCCGTTGATTCGGGATGGAAATCCAGGACCTCTACCTACTGGTGTGGAGGATTATCCCCAGGCCTTGCCTTCCCAACTCCCTGGCTATCACGGAAAGGGCCTTTATTCCGGCCAAGGTCGGCTGATTTATGCGAACAATGGGGAGCGGAGCAAGGAGGCGGAGGTAAACCCCGCTACGCCCAGCGGAGCGTTGGCGGAGTGGAAAAGTGGCGGCGATTGGCAACTGGTGCGGCGGAATCAGTTCACCGAGGTCACCGGTCCGGGAGGGATTCAGGGAAATGCCCATCCTGAGAACGATCCCATCTGGTCGATGGGGTGGGATCATCGGTCGCTGATCCTGATGTGCCTATCGGAGGGGAAATGGCACAGCTACCGTCTGCCCAAGGGCAGCCACAGTTACGACGGGGCCCATGGATGGAATACCGAGTGGCCAAGAATTCGGGAAATTGGGGAGCCCGACCTGCTGATGACCATGCACGGGTTGTTTTGGCGCTTTCCCAAGACCTTTTCGGCGGAAAACACTTATGGAATTCGTCCCCGTTCCACCTACCTGAAAGTGATTGGGGACTTTTGCCGATGGAGAGATCGGTTGGTTTTTGGCTGTGACGACACGGCGAAATCGGAGTTTTTGAATCAACGGGCGGCCAAAGGGAAACTGGGTGGACCCGGAAAGTCCCAATCCAATCTTTGGTTCACCTATGGAGATTCCCCTGACCATCTGGGACCCGCTTTGGGCAGGGGAGGAGTTTGGCAGGAGGATTTCGTCCGAGGGGGGCAGTGGTCCGATCCGTTTCTCATTGCCGGCTTTCCCAAGCGGTCCCTCTTTCTTTCCCAAGGTTCCGGCTCCTCGGTGCGTTTTGATCTGGAGATCGATCCGGACGGGAAAGGTAAATGGCAACCTCTGCGCCAGATGGTGGTTCCGGCCCAAGGTGGAGTGTGGAGCGAGTTGGGTCCGGAGATCGCTGGGGAATGGGTACGGATCCGAGCGGACCGGGACTGTCCGAAAACCACTGCTTTTTTCAATATGTCGGCGGAAGACAAAAGAGGATGGGAAAACAGTCAGGAGTTTGAGGGGATCAGCCAATGGGGCGATGCGCTTTCGTTCGGGGGGTATTTGCGCACCCGAGGAGAGGGCAGGAAGACCCTGGCGATCCAAGCTACATTATTGGAGAAGCAGGAAACGAGTCTCGGGGAGGTCTACGAACTGGATGCGGATCTCCATCTGGCTCCGTCCACCGACCCTCAAGCGGTGGAGGAGATAAAGGCCGTTGAAAATATTCCCTCCGGCATCGTGGATTCCGATGCGGCCTCGGCGATCTATCGGGATGAAAAAGGGGTTCGCTGGAGATTCCCGAAAAGCGATCCGATTTCTGACGATGGGAGTCATCGTGGAGAAATGAGAATTGTCAGGGAGGTCTGCACAGAGAGGGATTTGTTAAACTGTCATGGAACCTTCTACGAACTACCCGCGGAAAATGCGGGGGGGATCGCCAAAGTGCGACCGATTGCCACCCACGGTTTGAAAATCCAAGACTACTGCTCGTACCGCGGTCTTCTGGTCATGACCGGGATTTCGGGTGGTAGGGGCAACCCCCACCTCCGGCGGTCGAACGATGGTCGGGCGAATGTCTGGGTGGGCGTGGTGGATGATTTGTGGAGGCTGGGAAAACCACGGGGTAAGGGTGGACCATGGCTACACACTCCCATAAAAAAGAATGAGCCCTCCGATCCCTATCTCATGACAGGTTACGATCGGAAGAGATTGGAGCTTTCCAATGAGGGAAGTCTGTCGGCCAAATTCACCCTCGAAGCCGACGTTACGGGAGAGGGAAAATGGATGCCGGTTAAAGAGTTTATTCTTAAACCGGGAGAGGGGGATCGACATGATTTCCCGGACTGGTTTCAGGCCTATTGGGTGAGGCTTATTTCAAATCAGGACACGACAGCCACGGCTCAGTTGAGCTATGATTAACTTTCCATGAGGTTGATTGTTGTCCTGACGGGATTGCTATCCCTCTCTCCGGTGTTTCGGTTGGTGGCACAGACCGCCACCAACGCCCCCACCAAACTGGTCCCTTCCGCGCAGGATCCCAACAAGGATGCTCGCTTGGCTTGGTGGAGGGAGGCGAAGTTTGGCATGTTCATTCACTGGGGGGTGTATTCAGCTTTTGGTGGCGAATGGAAAGGCCAGAAGGTGGAGGGGTATGCCGAGCACTTGCAGCGGATCATGAAGATCAAGCGGGAGGAGTATCTGGAGGAGGTGGTGAAGCCTTTCAATCCGACCGAATTCAATGCGGAAGAATGGGTCAAGACGGTCAAAGACACCGGCATGCAGTATATCGTGATCACCTCGATGCATCACGACGGGGTGGCGATGTTTGATTCCAAGACGGATGACTACAACGTGGTCAAGACGAGCAAGTTTGGCCGGGACCCGCTGAGGGA
>CAZZMY010000062.1:0-1058 GCA_964655385.1 uncultured Akkermansia sp. | reverse complement strand
TTTCTCTTCCTGCGGAAAGAGGATCCGAACCTGATCATCAACGGCCGGGTGGCGGGGGCGATCTATGCGGATTATCTATCCAGCCCCGACCGGCCACTGGAGTTTGGTCCGATGACCAAGCCGGAGGAGAAGGATTGGGAAGCCATCCCGACGACCAACGAATCCTACGGCTACCACAAACTGGATAAGTCGCATAAGCCGCCGGCCCACTTCATCCGCTTATTGGCCAAGGCGGCTGCCAAGGGTGGAAACCTTCTGATGAACATCGGACCGATGGGGAACGGCAAGATGGCGCCGGAGGATTTGTCGATTCTGCACGCCACCGGCAAATGGTGGAGCGTGAACGGGGAATCCATCCGCGGGACCACTCGAACTCCCTTGATGCGGCAGGCTTGGGGGGATTCGACCTTGAAGGGAAAGAATCTCTATCTTCATGTCTTCGACTGGCCCACCGACGGCAGATTGGTGGTGGGCGGGCTCAAGGGGGAAGTGGAAAAAGCGGCTTTACTGGCGGATCGGGAGAAGACTCTGAAGGTGAAGCGGACGGGATTGGATGTGGAGATTGCCCTTCCCGAAAAAGCTCCGGATGAAGCTGACAGCGTGCTTTTGGTCGAGTGCAAGGAGGTTCCTCAAGGTGATCCTGTCTTCCTGTTGCAGAATCATACGCCCAACCGGTTGAGCGTCTTCTTTGCCGAGATTCTGGGGACGCAGAAGAAGGATGGATGGCGGCTGGGCCGGGGTACGGCCAATTCGGCGAATGTGACGGGTTGGAGCCAGAAAGAGTGCGGGGTGCGATGGTCAACCCGTCTGAACCAAAAGTCCGATTTCGAGGTGGTGGTGCGTTACGATGCGCCCGGAGCGGATGGGAAAGCCAAGCTGGAGACCATGGGAGGAACGGTGACGGCCAAAAGCGAGGATACCTTTGGAGGAACCTTCACCCTTCAAATTGGGAACCAGAAACTCAAGGGGGAGGTGGTACAGCAGGGAGAGGGGGTGGAGTTGAATCTAGGGAAAATCACGTTGGAGCCCGGTCCGGTGGAGATTCAGGTCACCACCGA
>CAZZMY010000061.1:0-6731 GCA_964655385.1 uncultured Akkermansia sp. | reverse complement strand
ACCCCGCTGTTATCGGCCTGGAGGACTTTAACATCCACGGACTCCAGGCCGGCTTTGTGCAGGGCTTTGGTCATGGCTTGGCCGATCGCGGTTTCCGATTTCAGGCAGATGGCCATGACGGTGGGACCTGCCCCGCTTAGAAAGGCTCCGATCGCCCCGGCCTTCTCTGCGCTTTCGATGGCGTCCTCCAGGCCTGGAACAAGGGCGGCCCGGTAGGGTTGATGAAGGCGATCGGCGAAAGCGCCACGGGCTTCCTCGTATTTTTCCTGTAAGAAAGCGGCGGCGATCCGTGCGGAGTTACGGAGGTTGAGCACTGCATCCTGAAACGCCACGCTCGGGGGAAGAAGGGAGCGGGCGGTGCGGGTGGAGGTTTCGATTCGCGGAATGGCGGCGACGAACTTCAATTTGGAGGAGATCTTGGCCCGGGCCGGTTTTTGCCCTCCACAGACAACAAATCCACCCAAGGCGGCGGCGGTGATGTTGTCTGGATGGCCCTCTAGCGCGGTGGCGGTCTCCATGAGCCAGGGAAGATCCAGGTTCCTTTTATTCAGCTTATCGAGGGCAGCCAGCATCCCCAGGCGGATGGTGGCGCTACTGCCGAGACCACGGGCAGGGGGGACCAAGCCGCGGACGACCAGGCGGTAGGGCTTGGAGGCCAATCCACGGGCCTTGTGGTAGGCATCCACGATCTCGGCGGCAAAGGGGTCCGGAACCTCAGGGGCCCCGGGCTCGACGGCGATGTAGTTGTGGAGGTCGAGGGCGAGGCCAAAGGCGTCGAACCCAGGCCCGAGGTTGGCCGAGGTGGCCGGCACCCGGATCCAGAAGGGGAGGTGGAGATGGGGGGATTTCATGCGATGGCGGGGAACCGGAAGAATTTTTCCGCGGCGGCGGTGGTTTCGCGAGCGATTTCTGCAAGGGGCAGACCCCGCAGGGAGGCGATCTTTTCTGCCACCAACCGCGTATAGGCGGGCTCGCAACGTTGGCCGCGGTGGGGTTCGGGGGAGAGGTAGGGGCAATCGGTTTCGACAAAAAAGGATCCGGCGGGAGCCTGACGAACACACTCCTGGAGATCCCGGGCGTTTTTGAAGGTGACGATGCCGGTAAAGGAGACGGCGTGACCGAGTTCCAGCAATTCCCGAATCTGATCCTGGGTGCCGGAAAAGCAGTGAAAGACCCCGCGAAGGCGGCTGGCGTAGGGTTTGAGGGTGGCCAGGGTGTCCTGCCAGCTGTCCCGTTGGTGGATGACGACATTGAGGTTCAGCCGGACCGCCAGATCCAGCTGTTCCTGAAAAAAGATGGCCTGACGGTTTTTCAGGTCAGCATCCGCGATCATGGATTCCTCCGTTCCCGGGGCAACGCCTCCGGTGGATTGGGCGGTGTTGGTGAAGGCTGATTTTTGGCGGCTGGGCAGATGATGGTAATCCAGGCCGCATTCCCCCAGGGCGACCACCTTGGGGTGTTTGGCCAGTTCCTCGAGGGTGTCGCAGGCATCCTCCGGGGTCTCGGCGACCTCGCAGGGGTGAATCCCGACGGTGGCATAGATATTGGGGTGAGTTTCGGCCAAGGCCACGGCGGCCCGACTGGTCTCCAGGTTGGTGCCGATGGTGATGAGACGCGTTACCCCGGCTTCGGAGGCCCGGCGGATCACGGCGTCACGATCCGAAGCGAATTCAGGAAAGTCGAGATGGCAGTGGGTGTCGATCAACATGGTTCGAATTCAATTTACGGCATACCACAAAGGAGAAAAGGACTTACGTGGTATGTGGAGGGCGGGAGGGGGCAGGGATGAGGATTAAGATGAAGATGAAGATGAAGTTTCGTGGCCTGAATTATTGGTACGGACGCGTGTCCTCACGCGTCCATGGCGGTTCCACAACGGTGCAAGGCTCAACATAGACGGCTAGGGATAGCCGTCCCTACCGGTGGCTGGATGTTCGGCGATTAGGTAGGGCGACCTCGATGAGGTCGCTTGAGTTGTGGGTTCCAAGCTTGGGCACTCAGCGCAGGCGGGGTCATCGACCCCGCCCTACCAAAGCATTGGAAGCATAGGTGTGGAAGTAAGGGTGCAGACGCGAGACTACAGGTCTTGCTATCGCTCTTTCACGCAGTGGATGCAGATACCTTTTGTTTCAAACTCTGTAAGGCTGTGGAGGGTGGTGGTGGCAATTTTGTTCAGGGCGTGGTCGGTGAGGAAGGCCTGATGGCCGGTCACCAGGACGTTGGGAAAGGTGAGGAGGCGGGCAAAGATGTCGTCCGTAAGGATATCGGAGGAGTGGTCGGCAAAAAAGAGGCCGGCCTCCTCTTCATAGACGTCAATGGCCAGCCCACCGATGTGACCGTTTTTCAGGCCGGAAATAATCGCATGGGTGTCAAAAATCGCACCCCGACTGGTGTTGATGAGGATGACCCCCTCTTTCATTTTGGTAAGGGTGGAAGGGTTGACCAGGTGGCGTGTGGTGGGCAGGAGTGGCACGTGGAAGGTGAGGATATCTGATTCCCGCAGTATCTCCTCTTGGCTGACATAGCGGGCGATCTGGTTAAGGGAGGGGTCGGGGGAGGGATCATGGGCCAGGATCCGGCAACCGAAACCGTGGAGATTGCGAACGACCTGTTGTCCGATGGCGCCGGTGCCCACCACCCCAATGGTTTTCTGTTTCAGTTCGAATCCTTCCAGGCCCTCAAGCTCGAAGTTGTTGTCCCGGACGCGTTGGCAGGCGCGGGGAATGTGGCGGGCGAGAGAAAGCATCAGTCCCAAGGTGAACTCCGAGACGGCGTGGGGGGAGTAGGAAGGGACGGAGGCGACGGTGATGCCGAGTTCCCGGGCCGCGGGAACATCGATGTGGTTCAAGCCGGTGCTCAGGGTGGCCACGAGTCGGGTTCCTCCCCGGGCGAGAATTTGCAGGGTGGGGCGGTCCACCCGATCGTTCACAAAGACCACGACTGCAGGGTAGCCGGCCGCCAGGGGGGCCGTCAGGGAGTCGAGCCGGGTTTCGAGAAAGTGCAGTTCGTGAACGGAGCGGACTGCGGTGAGGGCTTTTTTGAAATAGTTGCGACTACTAAAGACGATTGTTCGCACACGACGAGGTTACGCTGAGGGGTGCCGTGGAGGAAAGGGTTGAACCGACCGACTTTCCGAGGGTGGCCTGCCAAAGAAAAAAGACTCCCAGCAGAGCGATACAAAGGCCGGCCCAACGAAGGCGGAGGGCGCCGCCAGGATGACGGGTGGAGGCCCAACCCATGGCCACCCCCAGAAGGTGAATGGCGGTCGTGCCTAAAATAAAGCCAAGGGCATAGAGGGCCGGTTGGGCGGAGCCGGGCATTTCAGAACCGTGGGCATGGCCGTGAAAGAGGGCAAAGAAGGCAACCCCCGCCATGGTGAGGAGGACGGGAAACTTTTTCTCGGTCGTGATGGCCAAACCCAAGGCAAGAACGGATAGGGCGATCCCGATTTCCACGGAAAACAACGGCATGCCGAACATCCCCCAGAGCCCGCCCACCAGCATGAAGCAGACAAAAGCCAAGGGCACAGTCCAGATGGCACGTCCTCCCATTTGGGCGCTCAGGATCCCCACACTGAGCATGGCCAAGAGGTGGTCAGGTCCAAATACGGGATGGGTGAATCCGTTGGCGAAGCCAAGGGTATCGTGTCCGGTATGGGCAAAGAGCGGGGCAGGAAAAAGACAAAGGAGAAGCAGGATGTATCGCATCGGGTTATTTAAGGCGGAGTGGAGCGAATCGAGAAGCATAAATCAAAGAGAGGGTGACCCTCGTGGTAAGGTGGAAAAGTAGGACCGTGTTGGTTGACGGCGAGGGGGGATTCGGAAATAGTGCAGGTTATGGGACACAAGGGATGGACTTCCAAGCTGGCCGGGCCGGCCATCGGGCCGTACCGGCAGGCCACCGAAGCTGGCGGTTTTGTTTATCTCTCCGGGCAACTGGCGCTGGATGAGGCAGGCAACCTGCTGCATGGCACGGTGGCGGAGCAAACGCGGAAAGCCCTGGAAAGGGCCCGCAGCCTGCTGGAGGAGGGGGGATTGAGTCTGGGGGATGTGGTCAAAGCGACGGTATTTTTGACGGATCTGAAGACGTTTCCCGAAATGAACACGGTTTATGCCGAGTTCTTTCCCAAGGATCCCCCCAGTCGATCCACCATCCAGGTGGCGGCCTTGCCCAAGGGAGGTGCGGTGGAGATCGAGCTGTTGGCACGGCGTCCGTGACGCAGGAGCAGGTTCTTGAGGTGTTCCGCAAATGCGGGGCTCTGTTGCACGGTCATTTTGTTTTGCGGTCCGGTCGACATAGCCGGACTTTTTTCCAATGCGCCCTGGTGCTGCAGGAGCCGGTGGCGACTTCCGAGTTGTGTGCAGCCCTGGTGGAGAAGGTGAAGGTCGAGCGTTGGAGTTTTCATTCGGTGATCTCCCCGGCGATGGGCGGAATCCTGGTGGGGCATGAAGTGGGAAGGCATCTGGGGAGGCGGCACATTTTTGCGGAAAAAGAGGAGGGAAAACTGAAGATCCGGCGTTTTGAGGTGAAACCAGGGGAGCGGTTCCTGGTGGTGGAGGATGTGGTCACGACGGGAAGTGCGGTGAAGGAAGTGGTGGCTTTGGTCCAGGCCGCCGGGGGAGTGGTGGTGGGGGTGGCCTGTCTGGTGGATCGCAGTGAGAAGAGTCCGGATTTTGGGGTTCCCCTGTGCTCCTTGCTGAAGCTCCTGGTGGAGACATTTGAGCCCACCGCCTTGCCTGCGGATTTGCAAAAGGTTCCGGCGGTCAAGCCGGGCAGTCGTTAAGCGGATTCTGGCTTGGCCTCGGCTCTTTTCTGCGTTCCAATCAATGCATGATGAAGCTGATCCAGCATGTGCGTTTTGATTGGGATTTGGCCAAGGTGCCGATCCAGCCCATGCCCCTCCCTCCCAAGCACGAGATCAAGGTCACCACGGATGCCGTCGTCGACACCCTATGGGAAGGGATGCAGAAGGCTTTTTTGAATGAAAAAGGTTGGATCATCCAGCTGGAGGCGCATCTGGATCAGTTGCGTCGGAGGATTTTTCCGGACGGGAAGCCACTGGCGGAGATGGAGCTTTTGGTTCTGCAGCATGGCATGCGGGTGGTGGGTGTAAGTGCCCTGTTGCCCAAGGCGGAGGAGCCGGTGCAACTTCTCTCCGGAGTGGTTCTGGATTACGAGTATCAGCGAAGGGGTTTGGGGACCGCTCTCCTGCAGTCTTCGTTACGGCACCTGGCGGATCGGGGGCTGGAAAAGGCGTCGGTGATCACCCGAGAAGGAGTGACGGCCGCCCGCTTTCTGTATCCAAAGTTTGGCGGGAAATCCACCCCGTTGGATACTGTTCCCGTGAAGGCCAGCTAATCCAAAATCATGGCCTCGGCCTTTGATCTGGCCGTAATTGGGGGTGGAAGCGCCGGGTATGCAGCCGCCCGAACTGCCAGTGCCCTGGGTTTGAAGGTGGCGGTGGTCGAAGGGGGGGAGAAGGTGGGCGGGTTGTGTATTTTGCGGGGATGCATGCCGACCAAGGCGATGCTGGAGAGTGCTCATCGAAACCATGAAATCGGGCGGGCCAGGGAGTTTGGTATTCGTGTGGGAAAACCGAAGCCGGACTGGAAGGCGATTTTGCAAAGAAAAGACCGGCTGATCGCGGAGTTTGCGGACTATCGAAGGGAACAGCTTGAGGCGGGGAAGTTCACCTTTTACCGGGCCTTGGGGCGTTTTACGGATCCGCATCATCTGGCGTTGGAAGCGGTGGGGGGCGGAAGTGTTCCGGCCAGAATCGAGGCCAAGACCTTTCTGGTGGCGACGGGGTCCCGAACGGCCAAGCGGCAGATTCCGGGGTTGGAGGAGGCAGGCTATTGGACAAGTGACGACTGCCTGAAGGCCTCCCAGCCGGTGAAAAGCCTGATCGTGCTGGGGGGAAGGGCGGTGGCGATGGAGTTTGCCCAGTATTACTCTCACCTAGGGGTACAGGTCACGGTCATCCAGAGAAGCGAGAGGTTATTGCCTGAATCCGATCCGGAGGCGGGCGAGGTCATGGCCGAGGTGTTTCAACGGGAGGGGATGAAGGTTCATTGTGGAACCCAAATCGAGCGGGTGGAAAAAAAGGGAGGCAAAAAACGCATCACCTTCCTTGAAGGGGGGAAAAGAAAATCCGTGGAGGCGGAACAGATTCTGCAGGCTCTGGGTCGGGAGCCGGATCTGGCGGGGTTACATTTGGCGGCGGCCGGAGTCAAAACGGAACAAGGTAGGGTAGTGACGCAGGCTACCCAGCAGACCAACGTGCGTCACATCCTGGCGGCAGGAGATGTTTGTGGTCCGTACGAAGTGGTTCATCTGGCGATCCAGCAGGGGGAGGTGGCAGCGAAAAATGCGGCCCTTTTGGTGGCGGGAAAAGAGCCGAAGGAGAAGATGGACTACCGGATGAAACTGGAGGTGATCTTCACCTCTCCCGAGGTGGCAGGTGTTGGTTTTTCCGAGAAGGAGTGTCAGGAGAAGGAATTGGACGTGGTGCGGGCCGGTTATCCTTTTGCCGATCATGGGAAATCAATGGTGATGGGAGCGAAGGACGGATATGTGAAGCTCTTGGCCCTTCGTGCTTCAGGGGAGATCGTGGGGGCGGAAGTGGTGGGCCCCCATGCCTCGGATCTCATCCATGAACCGATGGCGGTGATGCGTTATCGAGGCACAGCCAGGGACCTGGCTGAAATGCCTCATTATCATCCGACGTTGTC
>CAZZMY010000060.1:0-6924 GCA_964655385.1 uncultured Akkermansia sp. | reverse complement strand
TGGCCACGGTCCTGGATGCCAACTACGAAGGAACGGCCACGGCCACCTTGGAGATTCAGGCAAAATCCGTGACGAGCTGGGCGGAGGAGTCCGGGCTCACGGGCGCGGCGGCGGCGCCAACGGCAGATCCGGACGGGGACGGGTTGAACAACGCCACCGAATTTGCCTTTGGAACCAATCCTGGTGGTGGGGGTGAAAGCAAGACCTGTGAAATGCTTCCGGTCGACTCGGGAACACTTGGGGTAACCTTCCTCAAACGAGTTTCCTCTGCTGAGGCCAGTTATCAGGCGCGGGTTTTCACGGATTTGTCTTCCGGTTTCACGGGTGGCACGGTTCTGACGCCGGTCCGTTCCGCCGACCAGACCGGGGTTCCTCCCGGCTATGAGCGGGTAGAAGTCCAGGCACCCACAGACGGTCAACGGGGTTTTATTCAAATTCAGGCCAATGTTCCCCAATGAGCACTCAAGAGTCTGATTCCTGAATGATCCTATTTCAGGTCATTTTAAGGCTATTTAATTAGGATTCTCGGTCGGGTTCTCGGTAAACGTCCGGCCGGTGGTGTGCTCATTTGGTCCCCCTCCCATGGATCTATGCGATATTCCCTTCATGAGAGGGGGTTATGCGCCATTACCGCCGCTGCTTTAGGGTGCTCACCCTTCACAATTTTTTTGTTTCTAGCCTTATCGAAATCGATTCGGCATACCCCTAATATGAAGAAGGTTCAAAGCCCCTTACTATTTTTAGCCTTGTTTGTGTTTCTTGTCTCATGCCCAAGGCTTCAAGCGGACAGTCCTCTGGAAAAGAAGATGAATCAGATGCGGAAAAGCTTTCGGGAGCTCAAGAAAGCCATGGTGGCTCCGGTAGAGGCTGAGAAGCAGAAGTACCTGGCCTGGGTGGCGGATTTGAAGGCAGGAGCCGAGGCCTCGGAAACTTTGGAACCTGAAAAAACCTCCAAGATCACGTCAGATCAAAAGGCGGCCTTTTTGGAGGGCTACAAAAACAAGATGGCAGAGTTGGTTGATGAAATTGATGCTCTGGGAAAGGCCATCGAAGCGGGAAAGTGGGATGAGGCCAAAGCCTTGGTGAATCAGATCAATCAAATTCAGCGGGAAGGTCACGAGAAGTATCGCATGGAGAGCAACGAGCACTGAGCGTCGATAAAACTGAATTTGACCCCTTGTTTTTTGATGGGTCATTACGATGTAGTTCGAGCACCTCCATGGATCGCATGGATCTTGTTTGTAGGTAAAAATACATCAGGATCAGGGAGTGATAAGGGCCGAGTATCCTGATTTGTCGAAGCTCACTGCAGAGCAACGGGAGCAGTTTGATCGGGTGCCGATTCATCTCACACACATGCTGCTCCACTGTCCTGTAAAGATGGTGCGATCCTTCATTGATTTCGCCCTTTCATTTCGCTCGGGAAATCTCGACCCTAAGATGAGGGAGGGTGTCATTTTGCGGATGGCCTCCCTGTGTGGCAGTGCTTATGAACTTTCCCATCACAGACCAGCGGCTGAGCTTTCGGGATTGAGTAAGCAGGAGATCGTAGCCATCACATCCGTGAAGCCTTCAGGTCTAAATCCAAAACTCGATGTCATGATTCAGCTCGTGGAAGACTGTTTCCACAATGGAGAGGTATCTGATTCTACTTTAGCAAAGTTGTCTTCCCTTTGTTCCACGGAAGAGATTGCAGAAGCCACGCTTCTAGCGGGGCTTTATCAAATGTTGGCCTGTTTTCTCAAGACAATGGGGGTGGGGATGGATCCCCAACCATTGGATTGGAAAGAGTTAGATCGTCACCGGGTCACTTAATATTAAATGACCTTAATAGCATATCTTTCGAATTGGGCTTGGCGGGATCAGTTAGCAATCAGCTTTTCGGCAACCCACGGCCGAACCAAAGGGTGTAGAGGACAGGATAGAGCAGTAGCTCCAAAAGGGTGGAGGTAATCACACCGCCCAACATGGGTGCGGCGATGCGCTGCATCACGTCCGAACCCGTCCCATGCCCGATGAAAATGGGTAGCAACCCGGCCACGATGGTGAACATGGTCATGATCTTGGGGCGTAAACGACCTACGGCCCCCTCATGGATGGCGGAAAAAAGGTCGGCTTGGCTGCGGAGTTGTTGTCTGGCTTTGCGGTCGGCCACGGCATGATCCAGATACAGGAGCATGACCACGCCGGTTTCCGCATCGAGCCCGGCGAGAGCAATCAGACCCACCGCTGAGGCGACGCTAAAATGGTGGCCCAGCAGCCAGGGCAACCAAAAAGCCCCGACCAACGAAAAGGGGACGGCGAGCATGACCAGCACGGTGCGGGAAATGGAACGCGTGTTGAGCAAAAGAAGAACCATGATGAGGCCCAAGGTTGCGGGAATGGCGAGGGCGAAGGTCTGCCGGGCCCGCTGAATGGAGGCGTAGGTTCCGCCCCACTCAAACCATGTGCCCGGCGGGAACTGGATCTTTTCCTTGAGAAAGCGGTCGGCGGCGGACACATACCCCGATATATCCCCTGCAGTGCTGTCCACCGTGATGTAACTGACAAGCTGCCCGTTCTCACTGCGGAGGGAGGTCGGTCCCTCGCGACTCTGGATCTGGGCCACTTGAGAGAAGGGGACATGACCGCCACCGGGCAGGGGAATGAGGACCCGTGCCAACTCCTCGGGGTCTTGGCGAAAGTCCCGCGCGTAGCGGATGGTCACAGGGATTCGGGTCCGACCATCAATCCACTCGGTTGCCGTCTCGCCTGCCACGGCAGATTCCAAGGCTGTGGCGGCATCCTCGACGGTCAGTCCCTGACGGGAAAGTTTCTCGCGATCAAAATCCAGATCGAGGTAACGACCTCCAGTAAATCGCTCCGCAAAGACTCCCCGGGTAGAGGGGAATGCTGACAGGGTGCGTTCCATTTCTGCCCCGACCTGATCGAGCGTTTGGGGATTGGGAGCATGCAGTTTGATGCCGAGATTGGAGCGGAAGCCTGTGGTGAGCATCTGGGTGCGGGTCTGAATGGGCATCCAAAACACATTGGCCATTCCGGGGGTCTGGGTGGCCGCATCCATCTCGGCCACCAGGGAGTCCCAAGTAAGCCCATCCCGCCACTCCTCCCGGGGTTTCAGGCGAACGATCGTTTCGAACATGGAGAGAGGAGCGGGATCCGTGGCGGTTTCCGCCGCTCCGGCTTTTCCCATAACCGAAAGGACTTCCGGAATTTCCCGGATTTTCGTGTTTTGTAGGGTCAGGAGGCGTGAGGCCTCGGGAGTCGCCAACCCAGGTGCCGCCGTCGGCATGTAGAGAATGTCTCCCTCGTTGAGCGGGGGCATGAACTCCGTCCCCATGCGGACCAAAGGGAAAACGGTGGAGGCAAGAAGAAGCAGCGCGAGGGTGAGCACCTTCCCGCGGTGTTGAAGGACGAATTCGAGGGGTGCGTGGTAGATCCTGCCAAGAAACCGATTCAGAGGGTTGGCCGATTCGGGGCGAAGCTTGCCGGATAGGCAGAAAGGGAGAAGAACAGGAACCAAGGTAATGGAAAGGAGGGCGGCAAAGGCCATGGCAAAGGTCTTGGTGTAAGCCAGGGGATGAAAGAGGCGACCTTCCTGGCCAGTAAGCGCAAAAACAGGCAGGAAGGAGACCGTGATGACTAGGAGGGAAAAAAAGAGGGGTCTACCCACGGAACAGGCGGCATCCAAAATTAGCTCGCGCCTTTGGTGGAAATCCAAGGGGCCAGATTCCTCCAGCTTCTTATGGGCATTTTCCACCAGCACGATGGCGGCATCGACCATGGCGCCGATGGCGATGGCCATACCTCCCAGGGACATGATATTGGCGGACAATCCCAGCAGGGAAAAAGGGAGAAAGGAGAGAAGCAGGGCTAAAGGCAGGGTGAGAATGGCGACTAAGGAACTCCGGACATGACCTAGAAAAAGAAGGCAAACGAGCGCCACCACCAGGCCTTCTTCCAGAAGTTTGCTTTGAAGGTTGTGGATTGCCCGAAGGATGAGATCGCTGCGGTCGTAAACCGTGGTGATCTCTACCCCTTGCGGGAGAGCCGTTTTTACCTGCTCGAGTTTTTCTTTGATTCCCGAGATGACCTGGAGAGCGTTCTCGCGATCCCGCATTATGACAATTCCACCGACCGCTTCGCCCCGGCCATCGAGTTCGGCCACCCCGATCCTAGGCGCTCCGCCCTCCAAGATGGTGGCGACGTCCCCCAGCATGAGCGGGCTACCCGCTCGGCTGTTCCGGATGGTGAGTTGTCGAAGCTCTTCAGGGGAGTGAAGACGTCCCCGGCCGCGGACCACGATTTCGGCCGAATTTACCTCCAAGGATCGACCACTGGCATCCCGGTTGGATTTGCGAACCGCGTCGGCGATCTCGGCAAGGGTGATGCCGGAGGTGGAAAGTCGGTCGGGATTCAATTGAACCTGGATCTCCCGCACAAAACCACCCAAAGGTGCGACCTCGGCCACTCCGGGCACGGAGGCTAGCGCAGGCCGAAGCACCCAGTCTTGAATCGTGCGCAACTGTCCCAAGTTCTGTTTTCCAGATGGGTCCGTAAGGGCGTATTGGAAGACCCAGCCGAGGCCATTGGCGTCGGGCCCCATTTTCGGGTCGGCATTGGCCGGTAGGGCAGTGCGGGCAGAGGAGAGAACCTCGCCCACGCGGGTACGGGCCCAGTAGAGGTCGGTACCTTCCTGGAAGATGATATAGAGGAAGGATCGGCCGTAGACGGACTCCCCGCGGACGGCCTTGATCCGGGGAGCACCCAGAAAACGCGATTGGAGAGGGAATGTGATCTGGTCCTCAATCAGGTCGGCGGAGCTGCCGGGCCAGTCCGTGGTGACCACGACCTGGGTATCGGAAAGGTCGGGCAGGGCATCCAGCGGAACCTGTCGAAGGGCGACCCAACCAGCGGCGGCGGCCAATACCGTCAGCAGGATGACGAGAGCCGGATTTCTCCCGCTGGCTCGGATGATTTGCGAAACCCAGTCTTTCGATGGGCTCAATGGGCTGGTGTTCACGGTTGATCCATTGCGGGAGCCACAGGGAGTACTCCCTTCAGTCTGGCTTCGGAATCGAGCAGGAAATTGGCCGAGGTGGTTACTTTTTCGCCTTCTTTTAGTCCTGAACGTATGGCGACGTCCTCGCCGAATCTCTCCCCAATCCTCACCCGCCGGGGTTCGAGATGTCCCATGCCGTGGTCCACGAACACGACGTGATCGCGGCCAAGAGGCAAAAGAGCGGAGGAGGGGACGCTTAACACCGAAATGGAGGGTAGTTTGAGGGAAGCCGCCCCGGTTTGTCCGGGCCGAAGCTGGGTCTGGGGATCCGCGATTTTGAGATGGGCGATCACCCGGCGGGTCTGGGGATCGGTGATCGGATCGATGTGGTCGATCGGGGCGGATAGTTCGACCCCCGAGAGAGTATCGATGGAAAAGGTGACCAGGTCGCCGGCTTTCATCCGGCTGGCATCTTCAGGTGTAAAAGCAGCCATGCCCCACAGCGGGGTGCGCGGGGCCAAGAGCATTAGTTTCTGACCGGTTTCGTAGCGCATCCCCTTGACGACATTCTTTTCGAGGACATAGCCGTCGATGGGGGAGCGGATCTCAATGTTGCTGCTCATCCGCCGCTTTAGATCGGTATCCCAACCGGAAGCGTCCTTGGCAACCTTGTCGAGATCCTGGATCTGTTCCTCGCTGAGATCCCAAAGACGGAGGCGAGCTCGGCTCTGGTTGAGGGCGTACTGCAAGGTGTTGAGGTTGGCGTTTTTCTCGTCAAACGGCTTGCGAACGAGGGATTGAACGGCACGGATATAATCCAATTGATCCTGAATCCAGCCTTCACTTAGGACGGTAAGAAGGCGTTGACCTTTCTTTACGTCCTGGCCGGGAAACCCAACATCGACTCCCACGACAAACCCACCGCCTCCCTTGATGCTGATCTCGGTCAGACCGGAAGGGTCGGCCTCGAGGCGGAGCGGAGCACGTGCCTCTCGGCTGAGGGGACGTACGGCGGCTTCGGCCAAGGTGACGCCCAGCGCTTTCTGTTTGGCCGGGTCGATAAAGATCTGTCCTCCCTCGGCCATCGGGGCCAAGGCCTTATCTTGGGAGGCTTGGATCGGTGGGTTGGTGGCGCCCGCCTGTTGCTCGCTGTTACTGGTGCCGGAAGATTTGGATGGACCGGTGGGTACAAGATCCATCCCACAGATGGGGCAGGAACCAGGTTTGGGGGAGCGGATCGAGGGATGCATGGGGCAAGTCCAAATCTGACCCTCGGACTGTTTTTCCTCATCGGCATGGCCGGGGTGACCCTTGCACCCGGTAAGGGTGTGGCCAATCAACGCCGCCAAGAGAGTGGTGGCAAGCAGGGCGTAGAGCCCCGTTTTTGGTGGGAACTGATTTCTGAACTCTGTTTCTTGTCCAAAATGATTCACTGTGACCTCCTTGATTTTAGTTAACGAAAGAGATGCGTGACGAGCACCCACCCGGCACCGGATGGGAGGTGAAAAGGGGAGGGAGGTCTAGGTTAACCAGCAACAGAGATAAGCCAACCGGACATGTGTGGGAAGGCGAAGAATTGGCGAGGCAGTGGCAGTGGAACAGAGGTTTGGGTGCGAAATGGACGTCTTGGAGGGTGGTTCACTCTGGTATCTATTAACCGAACATTGCTTGGTTTGACGGAAAGGCAGCGCGGTTGACCGGTCGGCATCCAGTCTTGATGTGGTGGTACCTCTCGGTGTGGGTGTTTGGCAGGGGGAGGAACTGGGGCAGTGGACCATGCCTGAATCAGAACCGCAACAGCATCGGATATGAGTTTCCGCCTGAACGGGAAGAAGGCTGGCAAAACAGCTAAGGGCAACCCAAAAGGTTAAAAAAACCTTCATAATTTTAGTTTAGCAAGGATCTTACCAAGGTCAAAACGG
>CAZZMY010000059.1:3050-6927 GCA_964655385.1 uncultured Akkermansia sp. | reverse complement strand
CCTTTGATCTTCACCGGCGGCCTGGCCGCCACCAACGCCTACCTGCTCGATCTCCAAGGCCATCTTCTCGCCATCGATGCCCCGGAAGGCTTCCTCGAATTTCTAAAAAAGAAAAAGCTCAAGCCCCACGCTCTCCTTCTCACTCACGGCCATTGGGACCACATCTGGGATGCGGCCGCCCTCGCTGAGTGGGCAGAATGCCCCGTTTACTATCACCCTGACACCGCCTTTCTCTGCCTCCAGCCGGACGCCATGCTCGCCTTCGGCCTCCCCAAAAAACTTCGCCCCGTCTCCGCCACCCGACTTCTCGACGAAACCACCCCTCTCCCCACTGATTGGCCCAAAGCCCAACTCCTCCATGTTCCAGGCCACTGCCCAGGCAGCCTTTGCCTCTTCCTTCCGCAAAGCGGCCAACTTTTTGGCGGGGATGTGCTGTTCGCCGATGGCGTCGGTCGCTGGGACCTCCCCGGAGGCAGTCGCGAAGTTCTCCTCGATGGAATTCGGAAAAAGATCCTCCCACTCCCTCCCCAAACCATCGTCTACCCCGGACATGGCCCATCCACCACCGTGGGACAAGAAAAACAGTCCAACCCCTTCCTGGGGGAAGCTGTTTAGCGGTTAGCCCTCAGTCGTGTAGGGAGCCAGAAAGCTTTGAACTCCCCTCCATGACTACAGACTAAAAACCTCACCTTCTCACCCAAGCCCCTCGCCTTACTTCGTCTCAACCGACTTCCCGCGACTCCACGTTCTCCACCGCCCCAGTAAAGCTCTCGCCCCTCCACCTCTCATCGTCTCCTCAGCCAATTTTCTTCCTGCCGACCAGTCAGCCGCAGTGCCAGCCAGCCAAAGCAACACCCCAGCATTCCAAGCCACCGACCCGCTCACCACTTTGGATCCATCCCCAACTAGAGCCGCCTCCATCTTGGCCGCGCTCTCTCCAGCGTTGGCCACCTCCAAATCTTTCGCCGGCATAGCACCATTCATCCCCCCTTCCTCCAACAAATCAAATTTCTGACCACCTTTTTTTCCTACCAGCCGATTTCTTCCCAAGGGCGACAACTCCCCCAGCGGAGCGCCTTTTTCATCCTCTCCGTAAACAATGGCAAAAGATTCCGCTCCCAAGGCCTCCAAAGCGCCCGCCAGCTTGGGAATATCCTCCTCCCGGAAAACGCCCACCATCCGCACCTCGGGCTTGGCTGGATTCACCAGGGGCCCCAGAAGATGAAAAGCCGTTCTCTTTCCTTGGGTCGCTAATATTTTTCGCGCTCCCGCCACTCCGCCAAACGCCGGGTGAAAGTCCGGTGCATACAAAAAGGCACACCCCACCTCGGCCAGGCAATCGGCCAACTCCCCTGCATCCTTTACCCCCCTTAATCCCAGGGCCGTAAGGGCATCGGCACTCCCGCTGGCTCGCGTGATTCCGCGGTTTCCATGCTTGGCCACCGGCAATCCAGCCGCCGCTGCCACCATGCCGGCCGCCGTGGAGATATTCACTAAGGGCCTCCCTCCTCCACCGGTTCCGCAACAGTCGGCCAACGGTTTTCCTCCCCAACGCCCGGTCAAACCCGCTGCCTTGCCTCTCGCCAGAAAAGCCCGGGCCATCCCAGCCAACTCGCCCGCCGTTTCCCCCTTGGCGGCCCACGCGATGAGAAAATCGGCTTTCGCCTGATCGGCCCCTTGAGGATCGGCCAACGAAGCCACCAGATCCTCCGCCTCCAAGGCGGTCATTTCGCGACCCTCCCGACAATGCGCCATCGCCCGGGTCAAAGCCATTGACCCCGCCACCTCGCAGCTCATCCGATCCCTGCGTCTTTGGGTAAAAGTTCCTGGAACCTCAGCTTGTCGATCGCCTTCATGTAGGCCTCCATCGGGGAAATCCTCCCCGCCTTCAAATGGCCGTCGATCGCATCGTCCATCAGCTGCATCCCCTCCGACTTTCCCGTTTTCAAAACATCACTCAGCTTCATCGTCGCCCCCTCCCGAATGATGGCCGAGACCGCATTGTTCGCGATGAGGATCTCGTTCACCGCCAAGCGTCCGCCCCCATCCGAGCGCTTCAACAACAGCTGGGCACACACGGCCCGCAGGGAATTTGCCAACATCGTGCGAATCTGCTCCTGCTGATCGCTGGGAAAGGCATCGATGATGCGGTCGACTGTCTTCCGTGCATTGTTCGTGTGCAAAGTACCAAAAACCAGCAATCCGGTCTCCGCCGCCGTCAAAGCGAGGGCGATCGTCTCCAAATCCCGCATCTCACCCACCAACACCACATCGGCATCCTCACGCAGGGCCGCTTTTAGACCCGTGGCGAAACTCGGCGTCTCATTCGGCACCTCCCGCTGGGTGATGACCGATTTTTTATTCGGATGCACAAACTCGATCGGCTCCTCAATCGTCACAATATGACGGGCGTAGTTGGTATTGATCGAGTCCACCACCGCCGCCAAAGTCGTCGATTTTCCGGAGCCCGTCGGACCCGTAACGAGAATCAAACCGGACTTATAATTGCCGAAGCTTTCAATTACCGGAGGAACCCCGAGCTCTTTCAGGGTCTTGATCTTGGTAGGAATAATCCGGAAGACCGCTCCGTAGCCGTGAAGTTGCTTGTAGAAATTGCACCGGAACCGGTTCGCTTCATCCATCTCATAGGCAAAGTCCAGATCTCCAGTTTCCGTGTATTTTCTCCAGGCTGGCGGTGAGCAGATGGGCTGAAGCAGCCGAACCATATCGTCCCGTGTCAGGGGCGCGTCACGAATCGGCACCACCTCGCCATGTCTGCGAATTTTCGGGGGCTGAGTCTCCAGCAAGTGAAGATCGCTTCCCCCTTTTTCCACCAGCGTGGTGAAAAGCTCGTCGATCGGATGATTCATTTAAGTTGTCCGGCAAAAGCGGCGGCAAACTGCTTCTTGTTTTCGGCCCTCCGATAGGCCTCCTCCGGAGAAATGAGATTCTTATCAAGCAACTCCTGTAGGCTGTCATCCATTAGCTTCATTCCCAACTTTTTTCCGGTTTGCATGACGCCGGGCAACATGAACGTCTTGGCCTCACGGATCAGATTCCCGATGGCCGGCGTGTTGACCAAAACTTCCAAGGCCAGACACCGGCCGTGGCCATCTTTTCGTGGGATCAACTGCTGACAGACAATCCCCCGCAGAGACTCACTCACCATCGTCCGAATTTGCGACTGCTGTTCGATAGGAAAGACGTCCAGCAACCGGTCCAGGGTGCGAGCCGCCGTGCTGGTATGCAGGGTGCCCAAAACCAAGTGACCTGTTTCGGAGGCGCTGATGGCCAGAGAAATCGTTTCCAAGTCCCGCATTTCTCCCACCATGATTACATCCGGGTCCTCCCGCAAAGCCGCCCGCAAAGCACTGGAAAAACTTGCGGTATTGCTTCCAACCTCGCGCTGGGAGACCTGACAACCAGCTGGGGTAAAGACATACTCAATCGGATCCTCCAGGGTGATAATATGGTCTTTGCGCTCCTTGTTGATGTGGTCGACCATCGAGGCCAGCGTAGTGGACTTCCCACTTCCCACCGCCCCGGTCACTAGGACCAAGCCATTGTGATAGCGGGTCAGGGTCTTGAGCACCCCGGGAAGGCCCAACTCATCCATCGACCGAATCTTGCTGGAGATCACTCGAAAGACGGCCTCCCACCCCCTTCTCTGTCGAACCACACTGGTCCGAAAACGCCCCAAACCCACCGCATCATAACAAAAGTCAATCGACCCCATTTCCTCCACCCTCGCCGTCTGCTTGGGCGTCAGGAAAGAGCGGGCCAATTGCTCCGTCTCCTCCTTGGTTAGATACCGAGCACCCGCTCCCTCCAAGGGCACCAATTGGCCATGAATGCGGATCAAAGCCGGGGCATCCGG
>CAZZMY010000059.1:0-2950 GCA_964655385.1 uncultured Akkermansia sp. | reverse complement strand
TATCTCGAGCAGCTGCGCTCCTCGATCCCATCCGGTCTGCTCGCCCTTTTGGATCTCCCCGGGCTCGGCCCAAAAAAACTCCGGGCACTGCGGGAAAAACTGAAAATCGAATCCCTCGAGGCGCTTCAAAAAGCATGCCGAGACGGAAGTCTGGCCTCCTTGGATGGATTTGGGGAGAAGACGGCGACAAATCTTTTGGAAGCGATCGATCGCCGGGCCAGCTACAGCAAACTTCACCGCCTCGGTGACGCCCTTCCTGCTGCTCAGACTCTTCTGTCACATCTTCGCCATTCCCCCTCTGTTCTTCAGGCTGAAATTGGAGGAAGCCTTCGCCGGGGAAAAGAAATCGTCAAAGATCTCGACCTCATTGCCGCCTCCAAGAAACCCAAGGAAGTCATGCAGGCCTTTGTCTCGGGACCTAACGTGGAAAAGGTCGTGGCCCATGGGGAAACCAAATCCAGCGTGATTCTTCAGGGCGGAATTCCTTGCGACCTGCGCGTCATTCCTCCCGATGCTTGGGCTACGGCTTTGGCCCATTTTACCGGATCGAAGGAACACAACATCGCCCTCCGCCAACGGGCCATCGATCGCGGTCTCCACCTCAGCGAATGGGGACTCTTCAAGGGTCAGTCCAAAACACCCATCAAGCTAAAAGAAGAAAAGGATCTTCATGCCGCTCTAGGACTCTCCTTCATCCCGCCGGAACTTCGGGAAGACAGCGGCGAAATCGCCGCTGCCGAGAAAAATAACTTACCCGACCTTCTCACCCGGGATGAAATTCGCGGATGCCTGCACAATCACACCGTCGCCAGCGACGGACAAGACACGCTTGCGGCCATGGCCACGGCGGCCGCCAATCTCGGCCTTGAATGGCTTGGGATTGCCGACCACTCCAAGTCCTCCTTTCAGGCTCACGGTCTGGACGCAAAACGCCTGGAATCCCAAATCGCGGAAATCCGATCCTACAACTCCAAAAAGCCGAAATGCACCCTCCTCGCCGGGACGGAATGCGACATCCTGAAAGGAGGAAAACTCGATTTCCCCGACTCCGTCCTCCAGGAACTTGATTACGTCATCGCCTCAGTCCACGCCGGCTTTACCTCGGACGAAAAAGAGATGACCGAACGGATCATTCGCGCCATGGAGAACGAGCTCGTCACCTGTCTGGGGCATCCCACCGGACGGCTCCTCCTCGAGCGGGAGGGCTATGCCCTCAACATCCCAAAAATTCTCGATGCCGCCGCCTCCACGGGAACCTGGATTGAACTCAATGCCAATCCCTGGCGCTTGGATCTGGACTGGCGCTGGTGGCACAAAGCCCGCGATCTCGGGGTCCTCTGTTGCATCAACCCCGATGCCCACCAAACTTCCCATCTGGGTTTTCTGGATTTGGGGGTCACCCTGGCCCGCAAAGGTTGGCTGCGAGCCAAGGATGTGGTGAACACTCGCACTCTCGCCGCCCTCCGTAAATTGCTCTGACCCCAATTCAGACTACTCTCAATCTCCCCACGCGAAAGCCACAGCCTCTTCATCCGAAACTTCCCACCCCATTCAACATGCATCTCCACTCCATCGGCACGGCCGCCCCGCCACGGGCTTTCACTCAGGCCGAGGTTTTTCAAGCCTTGCAGAACACTCCCAAATTCCATGAGCTGACCTCTCGTTCCCGCGCCCTCCTGCGCAAAGTTCTCAACAACCGCAACGGCATCGAAACCCGCCACCTCGCGCTCGATCGCGTGGAGGATGCGTTTGTCTTCGAGCCCGATTCCATGATGGCCCGCTTTCGCCAACACGCCCCTGCTCTGGCCGAAGCCGCCGCCCTCCAATCCATCCAGAAGTCCGGCCTGAAAATCTCCGAGATCGACGCCATCTTGGTCGCCACCTGCACGGGATATCTTTGTCCGGGACTAACCAGCTACCTTTCCCAAAAATTGGGCCTCGCCCCTTCGATCACTTTTCTCGATCTGGTGGGGTTAGGCTGCGGGGCCGCTCTCCCCGCTCTCCATCAAGCCTCCTCTCTGGTCACTTCAGGGTCGGCTCGCCACGCCCTCGTGGTCTGTGTGGAAATTTGCTCCGCTGCCTCTTACCTGGATGATGATCCCGGGGTGCTCATCAGTGCCTGCCTTTTTGGGGATGGTGCGGCTGCCGCCATAGTTTCCCAAAACTCCCCCACCGTCCCCCGAACGGTTCGGTGGATCAAGACAGCCTCTCATTTGGCACCCGAACACCGCGACTTCCTCCGCTTCGACCACCGGGACGGCCTTCTCCGCAATCTTCTGGCCCCCGAGGTTCCCACTTTGGCCGCTCGACATGCCCGCACGGTGTTCGATCGAGCCGACCTAAGGGAAAAAGATATATCCGGGTGGATCTGGCATGCCGGCGGTCGCGATGTCCTCACGGCCCTGCGCGCCGAATTCTCGCTCCAGGAGCACGATACCCGGCACAGCACGGAAGTTCTGCGTCGCCATGGCAACATGAGCAGTCCCTCCTGCCTGTTCGCCCTGCAATCCGCTCTCGAAAACGGCGTTCCCGATGGCTTCTGGTGGCTCGCTTCTTTCGGGGCCGGCTTCTCAAGCTACGGGGCACTTCTTGAAGTCCGCTCATGAAGTTTCGTCGACTCACCCCGGAAATCCTCGACTCCCTGCCTCCCACCGACCCCGGCGCGGTGGCCAGTCGTAGAGATCTTCAGCGCCTTCACTCCACCCTCGGCCAAATCCATCTATGGCGCCACTGGCTCCGGAAGATGTTTCCGGATCGCCCTCCCTCCAGCCTGGTGGATCTGGGCTCGGGAGATGGCCACCTATTCACCCGCGTGCTGCCGCTCGCTTTTCCCTCTGGAGGCGGGGGAGCCCGGCTTTTTTTTGTCGACCCACAACCCTCGATTCCTGAATCAAGTCTCGATCTCCTGCGTAAGCAAAACTGGCTCCCCACGGTCCTTACTTCCGGGGCC
>CAZZMY010000058.1:4679-7568 GCA_964655385.1 uncultured Akkermansia sp. | reverse complement strand
AAAGGATCGTTGGAGGTTGTTGATCTTTGCGGCCTTGGTGGCGTTCCCGTTTCTCGGATCCTTTGGATTATTGGAACCGGACGAGGGGCGATTTGCCCAGATCGGCCGGGAGATGATGGCGGGGGGGGACTTTCTGGTGCCCCGCTTGAATGGGATTGAGCAATTTTACAAGCCCCCGCTGGTCTATTGGGTCAATGCCATCGCCTATCGGGTTTTTGGGGTCTCGGAGTGGACTGCCCGTTTGCCTTCGGCGTTGGCTTTCTTTGGGACCATCTGGCTGACGGGTTGGATGGGGTGGAGGTTAGGGGGGCGTAAGCTGGGATGGGCGGCCGCCCTGATTCTGGCCTCGATGCTGGAGCCGTACGCCTTGGGGCGACAGATCACTTTGGACACGACGCTGACGTTTTGGGTGACGGCGGCCTTGGCCTGCCTGGTTCGTGTGGCGACCGGAGATCAGGCCAAGAAGTCCGGTTTTCTTTTTTTTCTATGTCTGGGCCTTGGTTTTTTGGCCAAGGGCCCGATGGCCTGGGTGGTGCCCCTCACGGCCGCCCTGGCTTGGACGGTGGCTTTGCGGCGCGACGGGCAAAGACTGGGACTCCCTTGGGTGAAAGGGCTGCTCCTCATGGTGGGGGTTTCTCTCAGCTGGTTTGTGGCGGTGTGCTGGAAATATCCTGAGCTCTGGAAATATTTTCTCGGCTATGAATTGGTGGAGAGGTTTGCCAGTACCACCCATGGCCGATCCAAGCCGTTCTGGTTTTTCTTTCCGATTTTGGCCGTGGGAACCATTCCGTGGACCGGCTTTTTGCCGGGGTTGACTTGGGCGGCGTGGCGCAAGATTCGGCAGCGCACGCTCTCTCCCGCCCAATGGGCTTTGGGTGCGGCGGTGTTGGTTCCGTTTGGGGTTGTGAGTTGTAGCGGATCCAAGCTCCTGACTTACATTCTGCCCATCTACCCATCTTTGGCCCTGGCCCTGGCTTTCTGGTTGGAACATGGAAAGACGGGGATTTGGAAAAAAATCGGCTGGGGAACGGCCTGGGGCGTCCTGCTGGTTTTTAGTCCGTTACTTTGGAGCGTTCCATTCTTCTGGTCGGAGGCCGCAGGGGTTTCTCCCTCTCTACTTTATTTGATGGGGGTGCCTATCGCGGTGGTCGGGACTGGCTTGGTGGTTTGGAGAATGAAGGAAAAGCCTTTGGCCTGCGTGGCGGGATTGGCCTTTTTGACCCTGGTGGCATGGCATGGGGCTTGCTTGGAGATGGAGAGGATTAACGATCTCCTGGGAAGGCAGGCAAGCGTTCGCCCGTTGGCCCGGTTGGTGGAGGAACATCAACCGGAAAGGCTTTTCATCTATCGGGCCCGGGCGGCGGGACTGCTTTTCAGTACAGATCGGAAAGTCTGGATCAACCGAAGCGATGCGGATGTCGTGGTCGAGCCCTCGGCTGAGGCCAAGGGAAGATTTTTTGAAAAGCCGGAAGAGCTGACGAAAGGATTGGCTCCAGGGCAGCGGGTGGAGGGAATTACCCTGCGGCATATCTTCCGGGAAGAGTTCGACCCTTCCAGGTGGGAGGTGGTTGGCAGGTCGGGGGAGTTTCTGCTGATCCGGGCTTACGGGTCAGGGATCTAGATTGATCTACCGGTGGAGGGGGTCGAACCCACACGCCCTTGCGGGCAACGGATTTTGAGTCCGTCGCGTCTGCCAGTTCCGCCACACCGGCTTGAGAGAGGAAATCATCCTCGATCCAACGGGGGTGTGACAAGGGGTTTTCCTGCGGGAAGAAAGGGGTAGATTGGGAGGGTGAAAAGGTGGGAGCTTTGGATTACTGGGGCGGCTTTGCTGTTCTTGTTGGCGTGGGTCACCCAACCAGAGTGGTTTCTGCAACGGCCCCGAAAAATCCAGGGGGGAGCCGAGTCCCCGGAACCAAAAAAAGTTTCAGCACCTAAAAAGATAGTTCCCACAACGGCCCAAACCAATCCGACCCCCAAGGCGCCGATGGATTTGGGCGAGGTGGAAACCGGGGCTGGTCGGGCTATTCCCGGTGAGAAAGTCCTGCTTTTCCGGGATGCTTCGGCGTATCAAGAATTTTTGGGCGCGGCCCCCCCGGGGGTGATTTTGGGGCAGATCGAAGGACTGCGGGCGGTACGGGTCCGGGACGGAGAGTGGCTGAAGTCCTGGAAAGGAGGCGATGGAACGACGCGGGGGAGTATTTATCAGGTATGGGTGCCTTCCGTTCCTCTCGAGGTTCGCAAGATGGGAGACGCGGTTTACCGGGTGGTGGGGGGCAAAGCGATGGACATGATCGGGGCGGAAGCAGTGACCGCGAATTGGGGAAAGAACATCCAGGTGGCCTTGCTCGATACCAATGTGGGGGAGGCGGAGACCCAGAGTGGTGCCGAGGCAGCCCACGGCTATTCCATGAAATCGTTGATTTCCGGATCCTCCGGGCCTGTCCAGGGGGCCGCGCCCGGGGCCGTGATCAAGAATATTCCCGTTTTGGACGGCGAAGGCAAAGGAGACAGCTTTACCTTGGCCCAGGCGATCGTGCAGGCGGTGGATGGAGGGGCCCGGGTGATCAACATGAGTCTGGGCTCGAACGGGGACAGCCCGGTCGTCCGGGCCGCGGTGGCCTACGCGTTGGGCAAACAAGTGGCGTTGGTGGCGGCGGCCGGCAACGAGGCGGTCAACCAGGTAAGTTATCCCGCCGCTTACGACGGGGTTTTGGCTGTAGCTTCAGTGGACGGAGACCGGCAACAACTTTACTTTTCGAATCGTGGAAAATCCGTGGGTGTGGCCGCCCCGGGATTCGAAGTGGTCGCCGATTGGCCGGGCGGAAAGATGGTGGAAGTCAGCGGCACTTCCGCTTCCACCGCTTTGGTCAGCGGAGCGGTGGCAGC
>CAZZMY010000058.1:0-4579 GCA_964655385.1 uncultured Akkermansia sp. | reverse complement strand
TTTACCTACTGTCTGCTGTTGGAGCTTCCGATTTTCACGAATCTTTTGATTCGTTTGGGGCTCCATTAATCATCCGGTCGGTCTGCCGGATTCCTCTTCCAACTCCTCCCGAAGTTTGCGGCTCAACCTGGGGCGCACAAAGCCGTAGAGCAGGTATGCGGTGAAAAGAAAGGCCAACGAGTAGCGATAGGTCATGCCGACCAAGGCCAAGGCAGCGACGATCAGGAGCGTGCGGGGGACAGGTTTTTGGGTGCGCCAGTCGATGGTTTTGAAACTGGGATAACTGACTTTGCTAAACATCATGAAACTCAGGAAGAGAAGAAGACCGGCCAGAAGGTATTTCCAGTCTCCGATCACCCGGTCCGATTCGTAGTACTGCAAAAGAAGCAAGGTAACCGAGGCGACCAGCCCGGCGGCGGCGGGGATGGGGAAACCGGTGAAATCCTTGGAGCGGTTGGCCGGGGCGGGTTGGAGGGCCAAGGCGTTGAATCGGGCCAGGCGCATGGCTCCGCACACCAGATAGATGAAGGCGATCATCCAGCCCAAACGGGCGGGAAGTTCGGCCAGCACGATTTTGAACACCAAGAGTGCAGGAGCGATGCCGAAGGAGATGACGTCGGCCAAGGAATCGAATTCGCGGCCGAAGGCGCTCTCGTGTCCGCCCAGGCGGGCGACCCGACCGTCGAGGATGTCGAAGATAAAAGCGCCGAGAATCCACAGCAGGCTGGTTTCGTAATGTTGGGTCCAAGCCGCGTCGTCCGAGGCCTGAAGGAGGCTTCCCTGAATGATCTGCAACACCGCCAAAAATCCGCAAAAGAGGTTTCCCGCCGTCATGAGGCTGGGCAACAGATAAGCGGCCCCCTTGGGGGCCTTGAGCAGAGGTTTATTTTTTAGGCGGGCCATGTGGCGATTACCGTTTCGCCTCCCACCACCCTTTGGCCGGGTTGGACCTTGGGGGTGCAGGCGGCTGGGAAGTAGAGATCGGTGCGGGAACCGAAGCGGATCATGCCGAAACGTTCCCCGGTCTGGACGGAGTCACCTGGTTTCTTCCAGCCGACGATCCGGCGGGCGATCAGGCCGGCGATCTGGCGGACCAGAACGGTTCCGCGGGAGGTTTTAAGCCACCAGGTTTGATTCTCATTGCGGAGGTCAACCTCCAGATGGCGGGCGTCGAGAAACTCCCCGGCGGAGTAGTGGGTTTTTTCAAAGGTGCCGGCATAGGGGCTGCGGTTCACATGGACATCCAGCACGGAGAGAAAGATGCCCACCCGCCGGAACTTTCCCTGACCAAAGCAGGGATCTTCGGCCTCGTCGACACAGATGACTTTGCCGTCCGCCGGGCTGACCAAAGCCAGGGGGTCGGCTGGGGGTGTGCGCTCGGGATCGCGAAAGAAGAGCAACAGGCCGACCAGAAGCAGACAGGAAAAAGCGGCGGGAATCCACCAAGCCAGCCAAAGGGAGGCTCCCAAAAGGGCGGCCGCACCGATGAGGAAGGGTCTTGCTTCACGTAAAGCCATCGTCGATTTTTAGAGGCAAAGCCTCCCTCTTGAAAGCCGTTTGCGAAGAACCTGTTGGGCGCCTGGCGGATCCACCATCCGCCGCTCCGGTCACCTATTCCCGGTCCATCACCCTGGTTTTGACCCATGATTGCCCGTGGCACTGCGGCTACTGTGGATTCCGGTCGGATCGGGAGGGGCTGATTTCCGAGGCGGAGATTGACCGGCTGATTGTTGCCGCGGTGGAGGGAGGGGCGCGGGAGGTGTTGATGATTTCGGGGGAGCGTCCCGGAGGCCTGCCGCATATCGCGCAGGAACTGAATCGCCGGGGATACGGGGATTTTTGGGAAATGGCGAAACGAGTGGCGGAACGCTGCCGTCAGGAGGGGCTGTTTCCGCACGGGAATTTTGGCCGGATGACGGAGGAAGAGTTGCGGCGATTACGCCCGGCTTTCGTCTCCATGGGTCTGATGTTGGAGAGTGTGGTGGACGAACCGGGAATGGCTCCGGAAAAAAAAGCCGAAGGCCGAATTTCCGGGCTCGAAGCGGCGGGTCGGGCCAAGGTTCCCTTCACCAGCGGGATTTTGGTGGGGTGGGGGGAGAATCAGGCTACGCGCCTCCGGTCGTTGAAGGTTTTGGCTGACTTGCAGGCCACCCACGGTCATCTCCAGGAGATTCTGATTCAGCGCTATGTGCCCAATGAGGGATCGCGGTGGCCGGCGGGTCCCGTTCCGACGCGGGAGGAGTATCAGGAGATGATTTTGGCCTGGAGGGAGTGGGCCCCCGGGGTCGCGATTCAGATTCCCCCCAATTTGGAGCCGAGATGGGAATCTCTTCTTCCTTGGTTGGATGACCTAGGTGGAATTTCGTGGGCACGGGATGAGGTCAACCCGACCCGGCCATGGGCCAGAGTGGAGCAATATGAGCAAGCCTGTGCACGGGCAGGCAGAAAGTTGGTCGAGCGGTTGCCGGTTTATGCGAGTCACACCTCGGCGGAGTGGCTGGATCCAGCGTGGCTATCCGTCGTCTGGGAATTTTATCAAAGGAAGGAAGCATGAAGGATCCGTGGAAGATGGATTTGACCGAGCTGACGGCCGAGGCTGATGCCCGGAATCGGCGGCAAAATGGAAACGTGGTGACTTATGTGGTGAACCGAAATGCCAATTTTAGCCGAGCCTGCAATGTCGGATGTTCGTTTTGCGGGTTTGGACGGAGGCCGGGAACCGCCGGAGCCAGCTCGGATCGGATCGACGAGGTGGTGGCCCGGGTGGGACAAACCCCGTGGGTGACCGAGGTTTGTCTGCAGGGGGGGATCGATCCGGACTTGAGGCCGCAATACTATTTTGACCTGGCGCGGGCCCTGCGCGAGGCCTTTCCCCAAATGCATCTGCACGCTTTTTCCCCCATGGAGATTGAATCGCTTTGCGAAAAAACGGGATGTGAGCCTGAAGAAATGGTGGCGAAGTTACGAGCCGCTGGAGTGAGTTCGATTCCCGGCACAGCGGCGGAGATCCTGGTGGATGAAGTGCGGAGAAAAATTTCCCGCAACAAACTCCCGGCGGAGCGTTGGGTGCGAATTGTGATGGCGGCGCATCGGGCGGGGCTGCCCTCGAGTGCGACGATCATGTTTGGGCATGTGGAGCAATGGGACGAGATTCGGGCCCATTTTGAGGTCTTGCGCAGGGTACAGGAGGAAACGGGGGGATTTACCGAGTTGGTTCCCTTGGCCTTCATTCCTTACCAAAACCGTCTCGGGACGTTGCTGGCCCGAAAATGGGGGGGGATGGCGCGATTGGAGGCGAGGATTCAAAGGAGAGCCAGGCGATTGTATCCCTTGGCGCGGATGGTTCTGGGGGATGTGATTCCGAACCTGCAGACCAGCTGGGTGAAACTTGGGGCCGAGCGGGCCGGAGAGTCCCTTTCTTGGGGCTGTAATGACTTCGGGGGAACCTTGTATGAGGAATCAATCACCCGGTCGAGTGGAGGGAAGCACGGTGAAAGGATGGATCCGGAGGCAATCGAGAAGGTGATCCGATCGACGGGCAAGGAGCCCCGGGTTCGACACACGCTTTATGGCCTTGTGAAAAACCCATTTTCCCTCGGAAAAAAGAGTTGTCAGGCGTCCGTGGGAGGGCATGTTCGCCTCTGATTCGCTAACGAAACCCAAAACCAAAAACCAAGGAGATACAGACAACATGGCTAGAAAACCGAATGCTGCGTTTATGAAACCCGTCCAACCGGACGCAATCCTGGGTGCCATCGTGGGGACCAAACCCCTCCCTCGCACCGAGCTCACCAAAAAACTCTGGGCCTACATCAAGAAGAAGGGTCTGCAGGACAAAAAGAACAAGCGGATGATCCACGCAGACGAATTGTTCAAGCCCCTCTTTGGAGGAAAAAGCTCGGCCAACATGTTTGAGCTGACGAAATACGCCAGCAAACACGTTAAATAAGTTTTTCCACCCCGGAATTCAACCTCCGGGGGAAGAAACCGTTTTGTCCCGTCGGGGGGAATATCCCCGACGGGACATTTTTTTATGGTCACTCGTCAGAAATAGCGTTAGCCTTTCTAACATATGGATCTAACAAAACTTACTGCGACAGAATTCGGCCGCATCATTAAGTTGTTGCGGAAAAAGGAAAGTCTCGAAAAAAAGCTGCAAAAGGTGGAGCGCTCCGTAGCCAAGGTGGTGGGAGCCGGTGCTTCAGCCGTGGCCCGTGGGGCCAACCGAATCGCCCGGGGCGGGCGTCGTCGCGGTCGTCCAGCCAAGCGGGGTCGTCCGGCGGGTCGTCGTGCCACCGGACGCAAGTTTGCCCGGCGCGGTGGCTTGAGGGATGTGGTGCTGTCCCACTTGAAAAAGGCGGGCAAGACAGGTCTGAAAATCAAGGATCTGGCTGGAAAGCTGAACATCCAGAGGCAGAGGCTGGACACCTGGTTTTATCAGAACGTGAAAAAGATCCAGGGCCTGCGCAAGGTTGGCCCCGGCCATTATCACCTCCGGGGTTGAGTTTCGGACGAGGTAGGATTCGAACCTACGAACGCCTTTCGGCGTCTGCGGTTTTCAAGACCGCCGCGTTCAACC
>CAZZMY010000057.1:0-7580 GCA_964655385.1 uncultured Akkermansia sp. | reverse complement strand
GGAACCTACTGATTGCGGAATGACACCCCGCGGGGTAAGTTGCAATCGTGAATAGCGGACAACCAAGTTCAAGCAACTCCAGCTATGGATATGGTTATGGGGCAGCTAGTTCCAACGAATCCTCTTTTCATGTAAACGATCTTTGGAGGGTCATCAAAAACCGGTGGCCGACCTCAGTCACCATTCTTGTTCTGGTCATGGCCACTGGATACGTGGTGACCAAACTTCAGCCCAAGATATACGAATCGTCTGCGGTTCTCCGGGTGGAAAAAGAAAACCGGGATCTTCAGGTGTTTCAGGCCTCCATGGATGGATTTGATCCTATCTTCTTTCAAACCGAATTTGAAATGATCCAGAGCAAGAGGGTGCTTTATCCCGTCATTCAGAAGCTGGATATCGCTGGAAGGCTAGCCAAGTCCATGGAACTTCCCGAGGGATCGCTCAGTGAGGATCAAGCCTTCCAGATCTTCCGGAAGAGTAATTTAGAGGTCAGGCCCTTTCGAAACACCAAACTGATTGAAATTGTTTGTACTAGTCAGAAGCCTGAAGAGGCTGCGCTCTTTGCCAATACTATCGCCGATGCCTATGAGGAAACCCGGCGAAGTGAAATTACCGGAAGAAGCGATGCCGGTCTCAAGGCTTTGGAGAGCGAAGTGGAGAAACAAAAAAAACTGGTCTCCGAATCAGCCGCGAAAATCGAAAAGTTACGTAAAGAGCTCAAAATCGACGAGTTACCCGGTTCGTCCGCTCAAGTCCAATCGACCACTTTAGCGGATATGGAGATTCAGCGGAAGGAGTCGCAATTGAGTGAACTCCGGGCGGATATGATATCCCGCAAGGTGCGATTAGAAAAAGTCGCCGACCTAAGCATTGAACAGTTGGAGTCCACCTTGCCCGCCTTGAACTTGGAGGATGCGACCACGGCTTCCACCAAACAACAGTATCTCCAGGCCTTGCAAAATGTGGCCCAGATGCAAAAGCAGGGGTACGGAAAGAAGCATCCCGAGATGGAGGCGGCCATCAAGGTGGTCACTGAACGCAGAGATCAGCTTAATAAGCTGATCTCTGGAGTTCGTCGGGCTTTGTCCATCGATCTCAGCGTGTCTCAAGCCAAGGTAGAATCATTGGAGAAGGAAGTTGCCGAGCTGAGAGAGAAACTGCGCACCGACCGGACCGATCGGTTGGCACCCTACAATGAGGCGCGGAGGGACTTGGAGACGCAGAGCCAACTTCTGGATGTGTTGACTTCCCGTTACCGCCAGCAATCCGTGGAATCCAAAATAGAGACGCGGCCGGTACAAATCGTCAATAAGGCTGAGCCTTCTGTTCGGCCGATCAAACCCAATCTGAAACTCAATCTTACCCTGAGTATGGTGGTAGGGCTCGTCTTGGGGCTCTGCTTGGCTTTCTTTATTGAGTACCTCGATACAAGCATCAAGACGATGGATGATGTGGAAAAGTATCTTGGGATCAGTGTGTTGGCGGTGATACCCAAAGGGGCGAAGTTTCTTTCCTTGGACGACCCCAGTTCCCGATTTGCCGAAGGCTATCGAATTTTAAGTGCGAAGCTAAACCTAACGGGATCCAGGGAATCGGCCCGTTCTATTACTGTGCTCAGCGGGGGACCGGGGGAGGGGAAATCCACGACCTCATTTAATTTGGCATGGGTTTGTGCGCAAAGTGGTATGAAGGTTCTGGTCATTGATGCAGACATTCGCCGCCCCTCCATGCATTCGGCCGTGGGCATCGAAAACACACTTGGCCTTGGGGAATGGTTAGTGGGACAGGCCTCGTTGGATGAGTTAATTCAGACCACGTCCACCCCAAATCTGGAAATGCTCACTGCGGGCAGTCTTGGGCCGGATGAGTTGGGTGGTTTTAGCCGCGCTCGTTTTGGCTCCTTATTGGAAATTTGTCGCTCGAACTATGACGTGATTGTCGTGGATTCCCCTCCGGTTTTGGGAATCAGCGATGCATCCGTGGTTTGCCAGGAGGTGGATGTGACCTTGCTGCTGATCCAGCACCGAAGGTATCCGCGGAATGTGTCGATTCGTGCCAAGCGCGTGATTGATGAGGTAGGGGGAAAGCTTTTTGGAGTCATCCTCAATAACGTCAACATCAAGACGGATGACAATTATTATTACTATGCAGGCTATTCGACTCAGTACGGCTATAAACGAAGGATGCCTCGGGGTGGAAAGAAAACTTCTCCCGTTGTTGCCCCGGAGCGTTTTTCCGAGGCCGCTCCACAGGACACAGGGTCATCCTTGCCACCCGATGAGTTTCCTTCGAGTGGCGAATCCAACACCTTGAATGCTCCGAAGGTTACCTACCTCAAGCCACCTCAGGATGAGGATCGTTTCTAATCCTGCCTTGAGACTCTTTGTCGCATTCGTGGCAGGTTGCTCCTGTCTGTTTTTCAGGTTGGAGGCGCAGTCTCTTAATCTAAGCTCCAGCAGCTCCTCTGTTTTCGAGACGAATCGTGTGGTTTCCCCGGATCCCGTAACCTTACCGGATCCCATGTCCGGAGTACCTGCCGCCCCGGTTGTCGCTTCCGGTGGGGGGAGTGCCGGATTAGATGTCAGCGATCTCCTGCGTATCGGAGATACAATCATCATTCGATTAACGGGTGTTCCGACAGCAGATCAAGGGATCTTTGAGGTTAAAATCGACGAGGGAGGTAAAATCTCCATGCCTTATATCGGCAGTTTGTCGGCGGCAAATGCCACCACTGTACAACTCAAGAAGCTGATCGAGAGCACCTATATTAAGGAGGAGATTTTTACCAATCCGAATGTCACGGTGGATCTTAAGGAACAGAGATTTGTGGATGTGACTGGTGAGGTCCGTATGCCCCAACGGGTGCCTTACACCAAGGATCTGACGGCGATGGGCGCCGTGGCTGCTTGTGGAGGGTTTACCGATTTTGCCAATCGTCGAAAAGTAAAACTGACCCAAGGTGGAGTGACGCGGGAATTCAATGCCAAAGAGATCCAGGCCGACCAAGGCCGTGACATCCGGCTGACGCCCAATGACAAAATCCAGGTAGACCGGAGTATTTTCTGAGTCGACGAATTGCTTTATTTGGCGGGAGTTTTGATCCTTTTCATCTTGGACATTTTCTCGTAGCCCAAAAGGTATGGGAGGAGTTTCGCCCAAGAAAAATTGTTTTCCTGCCCTGTGCTCAATCCCCGCTTAAAAAAAATAAACCGAAGGCGTCCGATCGGGTCCGTTTAAAATGTTTACGGCAGGGCCTTAAGGGTTTCACATGGGCCGAAGTGTCTGATTGGGAAATTCGAAAAAAGGGAAACTCTTTTTCGATTCAAACGGCGCTTCATTGGCAAAGACTCTATCCCAAAACTGGGCTGGATTGGATTCTGGGTTCAGACCAGTGGGCCCAGATTCGGCATTGGAGGAGTTATCGGGCGCTAGGAAAGTTGGTCCGGTTTCTGGTGTTTCCCCGTCCTCATCCACCCCGACCCGTGGCAGGCTTAAGGATGAGATGTGTGCCTGTCCGATTTGACCTTTCGGCCAGCGAGGTCCGCCACCGGATTCAAAAAGGGTTTTCTGTGAAAGGCATGATTTTCCCGGAAGTGGAAAGAGTCATCCGTAGGACCAGGAGTTACCCGTGAGCGACGATGGGATCGATTTAGCTAAAACGTGCAAGGAATTGGCGGAGGGAAAGAAGGCCCGTGACCCTGTTATTCTAGACTTGAGGGAAGTCGGAGGTCCGGCCGATTTCTTTCTGGTTGTTTCGGGTGATAGTGAGCCCCATTTGAAGGCTATTGCGGCTGGAATTGAACAGGGGGTTAAGGAGACCATCCAGAGGCGACCCTTCCGGGTTTCTGGTAACTCTGCCAGTCAGTGGATCATTCTCGACTACGGGGATGTGCTGGTCCACGTCATGAACTCCGGTCGAAGAGATTTTTACCGTTTGGAAGATCTATGGGGGGATGCCCCCCGACTCGAATCTTAGGGGCTGGGGACGACTACATTTCCTCAAGGGTCTGGATGCCCAGGAGGTTGAGCCCATCCCGTAGGATGTCTCCTGTTAATCCAACAAGGGTGAGTCTCGAATTTTTGAGCTCAGGAGAGGGGGCTTGCAGGACGGGGCAAGCTTCAAAGAATCGATGGTACATTCCAGCGACCGTGTAGAGATATCCGCAAAGGTGGTGCGGTTTTCGGTCGGTGGCCGCCAGCATCACAGCGTCACCATAAAGAAGGAGTTGGCGGGCCAACTCTTCCTCCGCTGGCTCCAATAGTTGAAATGGGTGATCGGGAATGGAGGTCAGGCCTGCCTTCCGTAGGATGGAGCGGGTACGTACGTAGGCATTGAGAATGTAGGGGGCGGTATTTCCGTCAAAGGCGAGCAGCTTCTCCCATGTAAATACATAATCCAGATTTCTGCCGGGAAGTTGATCGGCGTATTTCAAACTGGCGATACCGAGAAGTTCCGCTTTTTGGATCAATTGATCTTTGGGTAGATCGGGTCTTTTCTCCTCAAGGATCTTGGCGGCCCGGTCTTTGGCCTCACGAAGGAGTTCAGTAAGTTTAATGGGTGTCCCATCACGACTTTTGAGCGGTTTACGGTCCGGACCGAGGATGGTTCCGAACCAGACATGCTCCAAGGCCACTTGTTGGTTCCACCTTTGGGCGGTGTCAAAAAGCCAGCGAAAGTGGAGTTGTTGTCTTCCATCTGTGACATAGATGATACGGTCGGCATGAAGGTCGCGAATTCGGGACCGAAGAGCGGCCAAGTCGGTAGTGCCATAGAGAAAAGCCCCATCCGTCTTGCGAATTAGAAACGGCTCTTCGGAAATCGCTGGATTGGAAATGACCACCGCGCCTTGGCTGACTTCGGCCACTTTGGACTTTAGAAGCTCTTCCACAATCCCCGGAAGTTCCTGGTGGTAGGCGCTTTCGCCTTTTTCTAAATCAAAGGATACCCCTAATTGGCGATAAATTTCTCGGAAGTGGTCGGCGGAACGTTGGCAGAAGAGTTCCCAATCTTTTTTTCTTTCCGGGTCCCCGGATTGGAGAGCGGCGAGTTCGGCTCGTGCTTGCTCCATTTTTTCGGGCGCGGACTCTGCCTCTTGGTGCCCCTTCTTGTAGAACTCCTCCAACTGGTCAATCGCCCGATTTGGTTCGATGGGGGGGCGCCCGGCTGCCCGGTACGCGAGAAGCAGCTTTCCAAACTGGGTTCCCCAATCTCCCAGGTGGTTGATACGGATCACACGATGGCCCAGACGGGTAAGCATACGCGAGAGTGTGTCACCGAGCAGGGTGGATCGGATATGACCCACGTGCATGGATTTGGCGATGTTGGGAGAGCTGAAATCCACCACAATGGTTTCCGGGTGATTCTCCTTGGGCACGCCCATCGAGGGGTCATGGCGCAGAATCTCCAAGGCGCTGGCGACCGCTTCGGGCTTTGCCCGGTAATTTACGAACCCTCCCCCTGCCACTTCGGGATTCTCCCAGTGTTGTGGGGGAGGGCACTCTTGGGCCAAACGAGTGGCAATATCCCGGGCATTTCCACCCGTTTGTTTGGCGGCCACCATGGGCAGGTGCGTCTGGAAATGGCCATGGCGGGGGTCTGCACAAGGGCGAACCCAAGGACCGGTGCCGGCCTGAGGGTAATGAGAAGCGGCCCAAGCGCTGACCCGGGTCTCCAGCTGGCTGCGCAGGGACATTAGGGAGAACGGAGCAGGGTCAAGATTTCAGGAGTTCCTGCCGCCTGAAGGATTTTTGATTTTACCCCTCTTCGATTAAAGAACTTGGCAACGGTCGCTAGGGTTTGGAGGTGCGTCTGGTTTTGATCGGGAGGGACAAGAATGAGGAAAAAGATGGTCACCAATTTTCCGTCCACTGCATCGCAGGCTATGCCTTTGGGGCTACGGGCAAGGAGCGTGCAAAGATTTGGAAGTTTTGGAATGGTGGCGTGAGGCAGGGCAAACCCGCCACCCATGGCAGTGGTCATTTTATCCTCCCTTGATTGCAGGGACTCTAGGATGGTATCCACCATTTCCTTCTTCACAAATCCATGATCGACAAGGCTTTGAACCATAATCCGATATGCGGAAGGTCGATCGGTGGCCTGGAGATCTGGGATCAGATTGGCTTCGTTGATGAGGTCTGAGACAAGCATGGGTAACAAGTATTAGGCGGGTTGAGGCAGGTAGTGCAAGAGGAGCCCGGAGAGCCAGTGGACGAGTTGGGTGTAGTTCCAAGCCCATTCGGAAGCCACCAAGCCCACTGCCTGTGAGGCAGGGACAGGACGAAGAGCCGCCCAAGCCAAGACACCAATCAATATCAGGTTTCCTACCAGAATCAGGGTTATGGAAAAAATCCTCCCATAGATGAGAAAGTCTGGTTGGCGGGTGGGGATGAGGGACAGGGTAAAGGCGTAATGATAGCCCCAAGCAGCTCCCCAGAGGCCTAGAAAGGGGAGACCGTATTGGGTCAGCTCCGGCCACACATGGTTTCCAGCCAACCAAACAATTCCGATGATGAGGGGGTAAAAAGGCAGGATGTAAGGGGCAAGGCTGATCCAGGGGGATACCCTGTCCGCGACGACCTTCCCCCCTTTATCTGCAACGTGGAGGGAGTGCACTTTTCCCCCGCTCATCCAAACGGCCATGGCATGGGTAAGTTCATGGCCAAGGACATAAAAACCACGGGGCCGTGGTAAAAAGAAAAAGGCCCCCAAGGCGACTCCAAAACCGGCTCCGAACACCCCCATCCCGATCCATGGGAAGGATGGGGAGGAGAAGGCCCCGCGAAGAATTTTCGCATAAGCAAGGAAAGTGGCGTAAATCCCAGGCCAAAGGGCCAAAGCCAGCAAAAGGCGGAACAGGTTCATGGGTTGACGTCCTCCCCCCCTTTGAGGCATTGTTTCCTCTTATGGCCAACACTGCCTCTGCCGCCAAACAAGCACGCGCCGCCTTGCGTCGTCGTGAAGTCAATCGGCGTCTTTTGGACACAGCCCGCCGCGCGCAAAAGCAGCTGCTGGCCTTGATCACATCCGGAAAAAAAGCGGAGGCTTCCAAACTTTTCCCCGAGCTGCAACGCCGATTGGATCGGGCGGCTAAAGGCAAAGCCATTCATCGCAATCGCTCCGCCCGCATCAAGTCCCGAATCGCTCATCTTCTCCGTTAATTTCCAAGCTCTCCGCTGATCAGGCGGGCTACCTGAATCCATGTCTCTGGGCCAAAATAATCACGCGCCCGCTGCTGGGCCTTTTGGGCCTGAGCTTCCTCGGCAAATAATCCAAATACCGTAGATCCACTTCCACTCATCCTGGCCGCAAGGACTCCGGATTGGGCCTCCATCCATTTTCGGGCTGAGGGGATCCATAGGAATCTTTTCTCTACCGGTGGTTCCAAGTCGTTTTGGGGAATAATCTGAAGAGGGGACCCGTCGGTCCGCTTCAGATGGAGGGGGGCGCCTGTGGGTCCAGGTCGCGGATCTTTCGCGTAGTCGGCATAAGCCGCCCCCGTGGGAGAGGCGAAGCCCGGGTGAAGAAGAAGGGCCCAGGGAAGATTTTGCAAGTGGATAGGGTCAAGGATTTCGCCTCGTCC
>CAZZMY010000056.1:0-7849 GCA_964655385.1 uncultured Akkermansia sp. | reverse complement strand
TCGATCTTCAAAATACCAGTCTCCTCTCACGGTTGATGAACCGGGTGGCCATGGGCAACTTGCTTGCCGCCAACCGGAAACACTCTTTGGCATCGATTTCGGCTAAGCCGTCGAGCTCGAAAAGGATAGTGCCCGGCTTGATAACTGCCACCCAAAATTCTGGCTGCCCTTTACCTTTACCCATCCGGGTCTCGGGCGGACGAGCCGTCACAGACTTATCCGGAAACACCCGAATCCAGAGTTTGCCCTTTCTCTTCATGTTGCGGGTCAGGGCTACCCGGGCGGCTTCGATCTGGATATTGGTCAGCCAGCAGCGTTCTAACGCCTGCAGGCCAAAAGAACCAAAAGCCAAGGTGATGCAACGGGTGGCAAAGCCTTTCCGGCTGCCACGTTGCGTCTTGCGGAACTTAACTCTTTTGGGAACTAAGGGCATAACGAAACGGGCCGATTAGGCCTTGTCCTCCGGTTGGCAGATCCAAACCTTCACACCGATCTTGCCCGCCACGGTCATCGCTTCGGCAAATCCGTAATCGATATTCGCACGGAGGGTGTGCAGGGGAACCTTGCCTTCATGATACTGCTCAGTCCGGGCGATTTCCCCTCCCCCTAATCGGCCGCCGACACGGATCTTCACTCCAGCTGCACCGAAATCGAGGGTGGTTTGCATCGCCTTTTTTACCGCCCGGCGGAAAGAAACACGTCGCTCCAGCTGAAGGGCGATATTTTCTGCCACTAACTGGGCGTCCAGCTCAGGATTTTTGATTTCTTTGACATCGATCAACACCTCCCGATTGGGGGTCAGCTGTTGGGTTTCATCACGCAGCTTGTCCAACTCACTGGCTTTGCGGCCGATCACCAACCCAGGACGGGCGGTATGGAGGGTCACCCGCACACGATTGGAGGCGCGCTCGATCACAATTTTGGAGATGGCGGCACTCTCCAGACGCTTCTTGATGAAGTGACGGATTTGGTAATCCTCATGCAGGAAGACCGGGAAATTCTTTTTGTCTGCATACCATACGGAACGCCAGTTGCGCGTAACCGGGAGTCGGAAGCCGATTGGATGTGTCTTTTGTCCCATAACTTTTTATGCCTTCCCTTCAGTCTTCGTTTTCGCCGCCTTCTTGGTTTTTGCCGCGGGCTTCTCCACAGACGGAGCGACCTCTCTCAGGGTGATGCGAATATGACTGGTCCGCTTCCGAATAGGCCCGGCACTGCCTCTGGCCTTGGGTTGGAAACGGTGGAAAGTCGGTCCCTCTCCCACCATCACTTCATGCACCACAAGCTTTTCCGCGGGGATAGAATGGTTGTTTTCCGCATTGGCCACCGCCGAACGGAGAGTTTGGATAAGAAGACGGGCTGACTTTTGCGGAGCAAAGCGAAGCCGAGCATCAGCCTCCGGCGCCGCCAACCCCCGAAGGGCGCGCGCAATGTCGCGGATTTTGAAGGCGGACATACGGGCGTACTTCATTTCGGCCCGGGAAGTTTTTAATTCGTTGCTCATTTTTCAGCTAAGATCGCGGCGCGATCCCCCACTTTAAGTTCAGTGCCCTGGTGAAGTTGTTCCGTCATACCTGCAGAGATGAGTTCCCGAACCTCGATCAAACGGCAACTGCCCACTACTTTATCGCCGCGGAGAATCCGAAACGGCATGCCTTCCCGCGCTCCTTGGGCTCGACCCAGATTTAGGACCAAGGCCTGTTGCTTTCGATCCACGGCCACCACTTGGGCGTCCGTAACACCAGAGGCCAAAGGACGCACCTCCCCCGCTTGTTTTGTGCTGGCGAGAAAATCACGCTTCATGGATTCAAAATCGGCACGAGCCGAGGCTTTTTTGGAGGAGTCAGACTCACCTCCCCAACGGATCGCCGCTTCCATGACCTTCTCCGCCTTTTGCAGGAGCGTTTCGCGGTCCTTTTGCGTGCGGACCAGTTCCCCGGAAAGCCGGGCCACTTTATCCTGGGCGTCGTGCACCTCAGGGCTTAAGGCCGTCAGACCTAAAACCTCATCTCTTCTCTTCAACTCCAACCAAGCCTCGCGGTAAGCCTTGGCTTCCGCTTGCGCCATGGCGAGTTCGTCCACCGACCCTTGCGGAGCCGCCAAGGCGATCGCCGCGCAGAACAGGACCGGGAGGAAAAGGGCGAAATTCATCACTTCGTCACCTTCTCGGTGTGACCACCGTGTTTCTTGAACACGCGGGTGGGGGAAAATTCGCCCAACCGATGCCCCACCATGTTTTCCGTTACAAAAACAGGATTAAAGGCTTTTCCGTTGTGCACCAGAAAGGTGTGACCCACGAATTCCGGAGCGATCATCGACCGGCGGGACCAGGTTTTAATCGGCTTCTTGGCTCCACCCATTTTCTGGATTTTCTCCATCAAATGGTCGTCCATGAATGGACCTTTTTTCAGGCTTCGGCTCATGACGATCTCTTCTTTCTCCGATCTTCCACAATGAATCGGTTCGATGGCTTGTGACGCTTGCGGGTCTTTAACCCCTTGGCCAACTGGCCCCAAGGCGAAACCGGATGCTGCCTTCCACCACCCCCCTTGCTCTTTCCCTGTCCTCCACCCATCGGGTGATCAATCGGGTTCATCACCATACCTCGGGTATGAGGACGGCGACCAAGCCAACGGGCCCGGCCCGCTTTCCCCAGGCTGACTTTTTCATGAGCGATATTTCCGACCTGTCCCACGGTGGCGTAACAATCGGCATGCAGGCGGCGCACTTCACCGGAAGGAAGACGCAAAAGGGCATCATCCCCATCGATCGCGGTGCAAACGGCGGCTGCCCCGGCAGAACGAACCATTTTGGCACCCCGGCCAGGAACCAATTCAATATTATGCAAAGGCAATCCCTGCGGGATGGAACGCAAAGGCAACGCATTTCCCACTTCAGCCGGCACAGACTTACCCGCCACCACCGAGGTCCCAACTTTCAGACCTTCCGGCGCCAAGATGTAGGCACGGTCTTTCGGGCCGTACTCCAGGAGCGCAATGCGGGCCGAACGATTGGGATCATACTGAATGGCAAGCACTTTGCCGGGGGCACTCCGTTTGGACCGATTCCATTCAATGATGCGAAACTTCTTTTTGTGACCCCCGCCACGATGACGTGAAGTCATTCGCCCATAGGCGTTGCGGCCACCAGTCCGTTTTTTGATCTCAAGCAGCGATTTTTCCGGCACGGAGTCCGGCGTCAGCTCCGAGAAATCTCGCAGCATGGTGTACCGCAGTGAGGGAGTGAGAGGGCGAAATTCTTTCAGGGCCATAATCTTCTCCTTATGCCGTTTCGATCTTCTGGCCTTCCGCCAGGGTCACAATGGCCCGTTTGGTGTGGTTCTTCCGGCCCGGCTCGCCGCGACGGGAACGACGAACCTTGCCTTGGCGGCGCATCGTATTCACCCGAAGAACCTTCTTGCCGAACAAAGCCGTGATCGCCTGACGGATTTCCAACTTGGTGGCATCCGGGGCGACTTCAAAGAGGTACTGATTGTGTGCACTGGCCAAGCGGGTTCCCTTCTCGGAAACGCGGGGCCAATAAATAACTTCCGTGGGGGATCTCATGAGGCGCTTTCCTTTTTGGCTTTAGGCTGCAGACGACGTCCAAGTTCCGACCAAGCCTCTTCTGAAATCCAAACCTGCCGACGACGTAACAGATCCTCGGCATTCACTTCCCGTGCCGGACGAACATCAACTTCACGAAGATTACGGGCAGCTTTCACCAAAGCTTCTTCCGGCTTGGAAAGCACGAGTAACACCGAAAGCGGCAGACCGGCGTCCTTGATCCACCCGATCAGTTCTTTGGTCTTCGGAGCTTTGAGGGCAGGCGCGGAGCCGGTGTGGAGGGTGCCAGCCGTGGCTAAATCCGAGATCGCTCGTCGCAAGGCCGTCCGCAGAACCGTCTTGGGAAGATTTTTGCTGTAGTCGCGGGGATGCGGACCGAAAACCACGCCGCCGCCACGCCATACCGGTGAGGATTTATAACCGGCGCGGGCGCGACCCGTGCCTTTCTGCCTCCAAGGTTTGGTTCCGGACAAGTCCACCGTGGCCTTGGTCAAAGTGGCATGGGTCCCGGAACGGCGATTTGCCTGATAGGCCGTCACGGCCTCATGCAACGCCTGACTGGCCTTGCGATTCTTAAAGAGTTCGACACCCAAGGCTTTTTCGGCGGCGGTCAGATTGATGGCTTTGGCTTTGCTCATGGAATTAGGCCTTCACCGGTTCTTTGATGGCATCCCGCACGATCACTACGGAACCGTTGGGTCCGGGGATCGCACCGCGCACGAGGATTAACTTTTCCCCTTCCCTGACCTGCATGACCTTCAAATTCTGGATGGTGCAATTGTCGCTTCCGAGGTGACCGGGCATGCCGGCGTTTTTGTAAACGCGACCGGGAGTGGAGCGGCAACCGATGGCTCCATTCCGACGATGGGTGGTGGAACCGTGGGCATCGGCTTGTCCGGCATAATTGTGCTTCCGCATCACCCCATGGAAACCCTTCCCTTTTGAGACCCCGAGTACGTCCACCAATTGTCCGGCCTTGAAACGCGTGACATTGACCTCTGCCCCCACGGCCAAATCAGCAGGCGCAGCGCGAAATTGACGGAGAACGAGAGGATTTTTCCGGCCGGCTTTTTCAAAAGCCACCCGCTGCGGTTTGTTCGTTCGGGAAGCTTTCCGCTCCCCCATTCCCATGACCACCGCTTTCACGCGGCACTTTTCGGGAGTGCGAACTTCATAAACCGTGTTCGGTTCTGCTGCGATGACGGTCACGGCGGTCGCCTGTCCCTGATCATCATAGATCCGGGTCATTCCGACCTTTTTTCCGATCATGCCAAAACGCTCGATCATATTGGTTTCTCCTCGGGTTAAATCTTGATGGTAATATCAACCCCGGCAGGCAGGTTCAGCTTCTTGAGCTCGTCGACCGTCTTGCCGGAGGGCTCCAGGATATCCAGAAGCCGTTTGTGGGTGCGGATTTCAAATTGTTCCATGCTCTTTTTGTCGCAATGAGGCGAGCGGTTGACCGTGTAACGCTCAATCTTGGTGGGCAAAGGAATCGGACCCGCCACCCGGGAACCGGTACGCGAGGCGGTCTCGGCAATCTCCCCTGCCGCCTTGTCGAGCAGGCGGTAATCAAAGGACTTGAGACGGATACGGATGCGGGTTGCGGCCATGGGGATCAGCCTTTCTTTTGTTGGGTGACTTGCGCCAGCACGCTGGAGGGAACCTGTTCAAAGTGGGAAGGCTCCATGGAGTAGGCCGCACGTCCACGGGAGAGCGACCGGATGGTGTTCACATAACCAAACATTTCCGCCAAGGGCACTTCAGCTTTTACAATTGAGGTCAGACTCTTGGAATCAACATTCATGATCTTGCCTCGGCGCCGATTAATATCCCCGAGGATATCTCCCTGGAACTCATCGGGCGTCGAACACTCCACCAACATGATGGGCTCCAGAAGGATCGGTCCGGCTTTCTGCATCGCATCCTTAACCGCAAAAATTGCAGCCATCTTAAAAGCCAACTCGTTTGAATCCACCTCGTGATAGGAGCCGTCCATGATCTGGATTTTCATATCAATTACGGGACTGCCGTGAATCACGCCGTTCAGCAGTGCCTCTTCCACGCCTTTTTTGACAGCCGGAATGTATTCCTTCGGGATATTTCCACCGGTCACCTTGTTTTCCACCACGATACCTTTGCCTCGTTCCTGCGGCTCGACCTGTAGGATAACGTGGCCGTACTGACCACGACCACCGGACTGCTTGATCAGTTTCCCCTCGCCGCCCGAGCTCTTGGTGATGGTCTCACGATACGCGATTTGCGGAGCACCCGCGTTGGTCTCCACACTGAATTCCCGCTTCAAACGGTCACAGATAATTTCCAAGTGAAGCTCCCCCATTCCCTTGATGATGGTCTGACCGGTTTCCTCATTGGATTGCACTTGGAAGGTAGGGTCTTCTTCCGAAAGACGCTGCAGGGCTTCACCCATCTTTTCACGATCGCCCTTGGTCTTGGGCTCGACCGCCATGGAGATAACCGGTTCAGGGAAACTGGGCGGCTCGAGGGTGATCTCCAAATCCTCATTGCGAAGCGTGTCCCCGGTGGCGATGTCTTTCAATCCGACCGTGGCGGCGATATCGCCGGCAAACACGGTGTCGATATCCTCACGCTTGTCGGCCTGGATCTGGATGAGTCGGCTCACGCGCTCGCGTTTCCCCGTGCGGGAGTTGTAAATAAATTCACCCTTCGAAAGCTTTCCGGAGTAGACGCGGAAGAAGATCAATTTTCCGACAAACGGATCCGTCCAGAGTTTGAAGGCCAAAGAGCAGAACTTCTCCCCGTCATCCACCTTCACCGGGATCCGTTCTTCCGGATTTTCGGTGCTATGGCCGACAGCCGGGGGAATGTCGATCGGGCTGGGGAGATACTCCACGACGGCGTCAACCAGGCTCTGCACACCCTTGTTTTTGAAAGCCGACCCCCCCACCACCGGAACCAGCTTGTTGGCGATCACGGCCCGACGGATGGCTGCCTTAAGTTGCTTCACATCGGGACGTTTTTCCTCAAGAAACAGGTTCCCCACCTCTTCATCCACATCAGCCACCCGTTCGATCAGCTCATCCAGACCTTTCTTGGCCAAGGCTTTGAATTCTTCCGGGATGTCGCGGATTTCGTAAGTGGATCCAAGGCTTTTGCTGTCGGTATAAACGATGGCTTTTTGGTTGATCAGGTCCAGTTGACCTTGGAGGGTGTCCTCTTTGCCCATAGGGACCAGGATCGGACACGCGTTGGCTCCGAGTTTGGTTTTCATCTCCGAAACGGCCTTGTCGAAATCCGCGCCCGTTCGGTCCATTTTGTTAACGAAAGCAATGCGGGGAACACCGTATTTGTTGGCCTGACGCCAGACGGTTTCGCTCTGGGGTTGCACCCCGGCCACTCCGCAAAATACGGCAATCGCCCCGTCCAGCACCCGGAGAGACCGCTCCACTTCAGCGGTGAAGTCTACGTGTCCGGGAGTGTCGATGATGTTAACGCGATTTTTGGTTTTCTCGAAAGATTTGATCAGACCCGCCTCTTCCTTGACCGGCCAGAAACAAGTGGTGGCAGCCGAGGTGATCGTGATTCCGCGTTCCCTCTCCTGCTCCATCCAGTCGGTGACCGTGGTGCCCTCGTGCACCTCACCCATCTTGTGGATGCTGCCCGTATAAAAAAGAATACGCTCGGTGAGCGTGGTTTTACCCGCATCGATGTGCGCACAGATCCCGATGTTCCTCGTGCGTTCGAGGGAATAGCTGCGGGCGGATCCGGTGGCAGGAGGCATCGTCTTGGTCCTTTACCAGCGCAGATGAGCAAAGGCCCGGTTGGCTTGAGCCATCCGGTGCGTTTCATCCCGTTTCTTGATGGCATTCCCCTGCCCGGCCGCTGCATCACGGATCTCCTGAGAAAGAGCTTTTTCGAAAGCCATGCCTTTGCGGTTGTTGGCCAGCTCCACGATCCAGCGCAAAGCCAGCGATAACTGACGTTCGGGCGTGGTTTCGACGGGCACCTGATACGTGGCGCCGCCCACCCGACGGGATTTCACTTCCAACCGGGGCTTCACATTCTCAACGGCTTTTTGCACCACGGCCAAAGGATCACCCCCCGAGCCGCCCTCGTTCGCCCTTTTGATGGCGTTGTATACCAAGCGACTGGCGGTGGAATACTTCCCTCTTTTGAGGATGTAGCCGATCATCCGGCCGATGAGAGGACTCTCATACACGGGATCCGGGGTGGTCTTACGCGAAATATGACGACGGCGGCGGGACATGAGAGGATCTCCTCGGGGTTAGGCTTTCGCCGGT
>CAZZMY010000055.1:3330-8024 GCA_964655385.1 uncultured Akkermansia sp. | reverse complement strand
CCGGAGGATTTCCACTTAAGGAAAACCGAAGACGGCTTCTATCGGAAATGGGACAACTGCCGCGACTGGAGCTCCTCCTGGCAGGTGCAAAATCTCGGACTGGCCGACTTGATCGATATCGCTCATGAAACCCCCAACGCCAATTTCGGCCTGACCGAAGGAAGCACAGCTACGAAATATTCCTTTGTTCGCGACTTGGCTCGACCCGAGCAATACGACAAAGATAAGAACGGCAACGAAGCTTACTTCGGTGTGTTGATGGACCAAGCTCGAGCCGAATTGGGTCCCAACGCCTCGGCCGCTGAAGTCACCGCCAAGGCACAGGCTTACATCAATGCCAATAAAGCGGCTTTTACGGAGGACGTGGGTGCATATCTCATCCGCGCAGCCCGCTGGTTAATCGATCGCACCAAGGCAGACGGGGTCCGCCTCGATGCGGTCAAACACGTGCCCGATTACTTTTTTGGGATGCAAAGTGGGGCCAACAAGGATTCCAGTGACGCGGGTTACTGCGGGGGCATCCAAAAGCAGTTCCACAAGACCCGGGGCTTTACCGACACCAACTTCCGCGACTCGGTCTTTGACGTCGAACGTCCCCGGGATGACGCCATGGTCTTCGGCGAGCACCTGGGCGAACCTCCTGGTTACTCCGGTTATTGGAACGCTGGCATGCGGTTGGTCGATAATGATCTCCGGAGCAAGCTAAACGGGGTGCTGGGCAATCCCAGTGCCACCCTTTTCGGCTTGGATGGTCGTGGGGCTGGCGGCTTCACTCCGGAGTTGGGTGTGATGCACGCCACCAGTCACGACAGCGACTATGCCGCGCAACGTCAACTTCAGCACGCCATGTACTACACCCGTGAGGGCTTGGGGTTGGTCTATTCCGACGGCAACACCCACTCCCAGGTTCTCGGAGACTCCGGGGGTGCTTTCCCTCGAAACGCCAACACCGCCTACCTCGGCCAGTGGGGCGACCCGCGAATTCCTAACCTAGCCAGAATCAACGGAGATTTTGCCCGGGGTTTCCAGAGCGGGCTATTCGGGGACAACGATTTCCTCGCCTATGAGCGCCGGGACAACCGCAACCCCGATGGATCCACCACAACCCGCACCGCTGCCAACGATGTCACCATGGTGGTGATGCTCAATGACAACACCGCCTCCGGGGTGGCCCGAAACTTCACTTCAAGTTTTCCCGCCGGGGCCTACCTGTATCAGTACGCCACCGGCCCGAACGGATCGTATCAGGCAGGATTTTACAAATACGGAAACGAACTGGGTTCGGTCGTGGTTCCCGCTGGGGGCTACTACGTTTTCAGTTACCGCACCCCCGAACTCTCTACGCTCTGGCCGGACTCTGCCGTGACCCTCTACCAAAACGGCGTGGAATGCTCCACCCTCTTCACCACCCGCAAGGACGGCCCGGACGGCGACTCCACCTTCAATCCTTACGGGCTACCCAATCGCGGCTTCGACTCCGCCAGCGACATGATCCCCTTCACTTACCGCATGAAGGTTCCGGTGGTGAAAGGCGGATCCCCGCTCACCATTCTGGCCCGGGCCGACGGCTCGGCGGAAAACATCCTTCTCAAACTCGACGGTGGAGTCGACCTGAACGGCACGGTTCCCGCTGGCATCACCGATGCGACCAAGCGGGACAACCCACCTGGAATGCGCACCGACACCTTCCTCGGTTACGAACAGCCGATCTTCCGCGACCGCCAACATCCGGAGAAGTTTGCCGCCATCGACACCACCCGATGCCAGATCGGTTCGCCGGGGGCAGAAACCTATACCAAAACCATTGGGGGATCCGCCACGGCCAACAACGGACCCACGGCCGCAAACGACTATGGAACGGAAAACGGCAACCAGCCCTCATGGCTCTACCACAACCCCAATGATACGGTCGGTGGCACAACCGGAACGGCCGGAGTGGGTGGATCCCAGTTTGTCGAAGGCACCTCGGATGTGGTCATCTGGGTCAAGAGCAACTCCGTCGGCACCGGGTACCGCTTTTTTATCTACTACACCACGGACGGAAGTTACCCCGAGGGCGCCGGCGGCATCGGTCGTGGCACCACCAAAGCGGTCGAACTTTTCTGGCGCCACAATCAGGGAACGGACGACTGGTGGTCCAGCACCTCGATTCCTAAACCCACTTCCGGCACCAAATTTACCTACAAGATTGGTGCCTATAAAAACGAGGGGGCGGGGGCTCCTTCCTGGTTCCCGAGCGGGCCGACTTCCGTCACCTACAAAAAGAAAATGCTGACCACCTTCAGCATCACCAACTTCAACCCCACCAACGTTCCGTTCCACCTGCACAACGACTACAACTCCCTCACCACCGGACTGAAGGACGGCTTTCATGTGCTCCGCGCCCGAGCCTTCCTCAAGCGCGACGGCCAAGCCCCGCTCTACCAAACCTTTACCCAGACTTTCTACTATGATGCCCAAACCCCTCAGGCCAATCTGGTCTATCCCGGCAAGGATGGGGACACGGTCGGTGGATCGAGTTACGAGATGGTCATTCGCACGGATGCCACCGTGACTGAGGTCTGGGCCCACATCGATGACAGCGACGCCAGCAACGACGATGCCATCACCCAATCCCCCAACGGCAACGGGGCGGGCGGGGATCCCTTCGTCGATGCCAACGGCAACGGAGTGTACGATGTCGGCGAAACCTTTACCGACCTCAACGGAAACGGGGTATATGACATCACTTCCCCCATCGGGGCTTGGGTCCAGGTCGGTGAGGTCACCCAGAATCCCGCTGTGGAGAACTCCCTGAACCGCGAGTTCCGCTTCCGCTACAAAAACATTCCCTCCTCCGGAACCGCGTCCATCAAGCTGCGCTTTGTGGAAGCCTCCTCTTCTCGCAACTTCACCCTGAGCGCCGCCGCGGCCAACGTCACCGAGATCATCCGCACGGTCAACACCGCCGGCCCCCTGATGCGAATGAACATCGCCTGGCCCCAGCGGGATGGCGATACCGTGGGCGAAAATTATCTGATGAAAGTTTACCTTTCCGGTCCGATCGCCGATGGGCTCAGTTTGGAAACGATTCTCAGCCGCATCAATTTCAGTATCGCTAGCACGGAGTCGGGAACGGATCGGGGGGCCGTCACCCAACTTTTGAACACCAACAATGCCTCCATGAACTGGGGAAATTACGGGGCCAACGGCGCGTTCCGTGAGTTGGCCATCAAACTTCCAAATCTCTACAACGATCAACCCAACTTCCTCCATCGCCTTCGCATCACCTATGCGGATCCTGTCAGCGGCGTGGTCTTGGAGGACATTCGTTTTGTGAAGGCTTATCCCAGCTCCAAACCTTTCATCACCATCACCAACCCTCCCGAACGTGACTCCGACGGGAAAAGTTACGAAATCATCCTGCCCGATCTGCCCGGACCAGACAGTCTGCGCTTCGGCGTCCAAGTGCAAACCAGCCTCACGGTCAATAACGTGACGCTCACCGGAAATCCCGCGATCACCGTGCTCAACGAAACGTATGTGGATGCGAACTTCAACGGCCAGTTTGATGCCGCCGAGCCCTACATCGACAATAATAACAACGGAAGATACGACGCGGGAGACACCTTCACCGATCTCAATGCCAACGGAGTCTGGGATGCCAACGAGCAACCCTCGCTGGTCGATACCAACGGCAACGGAACTTGGGACGGAATTACCGCGACGGTAAATGCCACTTCCAAGATTTGGAACATTCCCTGGATGATCACCTCTGCCGGGAATTACCAGTTAACCGCCACCGGCAGCAATGGAGCCGATTCCTCTTCCACCAGCCGCAATGCCCGGGTGATTCTGCGCGAACCCTCGGGTATCGCCGACGCGGACAGTGACAACGACGGGCTTGGTGATGTCGATGAGGCCACCGTCAAAGAACTCCCGACCTCTACCTCGGACGGTTGGAGTAACGGGGATGTCCATGTCTATTACGCCTATGGGAAAAGCCTCCCCTCCTGCCCGGATTCGGACGGGGACGGACTACCGGACGGACTCGAAGTAGGTTGGAGGACCGCCTCCAACCCACCCACCGATACGACCGCCGATACCAACGCCGATGGATTTAAAAACTTTATCGGGGATATGGATCCTCCTCTTTATGCCGTGGTGGAAAATGCCGGAAAGGTTCCGGGAGTCGGTTCGCTCAGCCTGGGCGATGACCGTTCCCGTAAGGCCGCCGGTTCGGTCACCGACCCCACCAACCCGGACACCGATGGGGACGGAATCTTGGACGGCGTGGAGGATGCCAATCGGAACGGGTGGACCGATGGGGACGGGAAATCCCTACCCCTGACGGCCACGATCGCCCAATACGCCACTGCCCGACCCAATGCCGGCGACTGGCCGAACGATAAAATCGATTCTTTTGAAACTTGGACCGAAACCAGTCCGACCAACGCAGATTCCGATGGGGACGGTCTGAAGGACGGTTACGGGGAAGATAAAAACGGGAATGGTACTATCGACGGAGATACCAACCGCAATCGGGTCTATGACGCCAGCGAAATTTGGACTGAAACCAACCCGCTGAAGGCAGATACCGATGGCGATGGATTGCCGGACGGTTGGGAAGTTTCCAACGGGCTCGATCCGCTGGACAACGGAACCGACAGTTACCGCACAGCGGCGGCAAACGACGGAAACCCGGTCAATGGGGC
>CAZZMY010000055.1:0-3230 GCA_964655385.1 uncultured Akkermansia sp. | reverse complement strand
CTGGTGGCCTTTTCCTTCCGCGACGGGGGCGACACCGCCGCCAGCGGAGACGGGAAGCTCTACTTCCGGGGCGACTTCATGGATCTGCAGGCCAATGCCTGGCAGGGCTACGTCGACCTTTACGTGGTCATCAATGTCGGTAATACCGGCGCAGGCGAAAAAGCCCTGCCTGATCAGGTGGATCTGACAACCACCATGGGATGGCAGGCCGTGATCGCCGTCTGGGGGCAGAATGCCGGCACCGTTTATGTGGATACGAACCCTGGAAACAATACAGACAACGTGTATCAGGATCCCTCCTCCGCAGGGTTCGGAGTCGTCAGTCGTGGCATCGGCTCCACCGGATTGGTCGCGGCGCAGTGGAGCAGCACTCAAGACGCTTGCGAGTTTTCGATCAACCGACAGACCTTGAAGGATCTCGGCTGGAGCGGGGATCCCAACACCCTTCACTTCCAGGTGTACACCACCAAGGACGGCACGGCGAACAGCCCCGCCGGTGCGGGGGAACTGACCGGACGCCATGATCTACGCGACACCATCGGGGACGATTGGATCTGCTCCGATTACTGGAAAGACGGTTCTAACATTTCCCTTAACGCGAAATTGAGCACTTGGTTTGGTCGTGGCGATGCGTGGAACGACCGGGGTAAGGCCGCCAAGGTGCTTCTCTTAGCCCACGCGAACCAGGCTCTACAGCCCGCCTCGTTCATCCACGGCCTGATCAAATCCAACGCCACCAACAGTCCGGGTTACTCCCGCTGGCTGAAGGTACACGAAGACAACTCAGCTCCCGTCTCCCTGCATCTGACCGCCACCTTGGCTTCGGCTCTGCAGTGGGCCAGCAGCACCGATGCCACCAAGGACGGCCCCGCCTTCAACCAACGAATCAAGACGGCCGTGGCGAAAGGCTGGCTCGATCTGCTCGGCACCACCTACGCCGATCACGTGTTGAAATACTTCCCGCAGGAGATGAATCGGCAAAATATCTTGGCCGCCCGCGATCTGCTCGACGGAATTTACGGTTCGGGTTCCGCCCAGTCCTCCCGCTTCGTCTTCTGGCCGTGTGAGCGGGTTCTCGATAACGCCTCCCTCGAGCAGATTCGCCAAATCGGATTCCCTTACACTTTCGCCGATCAAGGGCGCCATCTGACCAAGTGGTTTGGCCGAACCTCCGCCTTGGGCGACAGCGGGTATCGGGTCAACGAGGTTAACGGGATGCGCATCATACCCATCCACGACTCCGCCTCGGATTATCTGACTCAGACCTATGATAGCGGAACCGCCGTCGCCATCCGGCAACTCCTCTCCCGTCGCGCCCGCAGCGGCGTGGAAGATCAGGTGGTCACCCTTTGGCGGGATCTCGGGGACATGGGCAACGAGTCCATTCTTTCCCCTTACGAAGCGAATGTACGCTGGCTGGTCAATCGGCCTTGGGTGAAATTGGTCACGGCCACCGACATCGCAACGGGCAAGGTTCCGTACAAGGGAACGGACGGAAACGATTACACCACTTGGGGCGCGGCCAATCAGGGTACGAATAAGACGCTCGCCCTTACCGCCAAGGACTGGGTGGATCACGCCAACCAGGAAAGCTACGATAATTGGTACAACGGATCCTCCTTTGAGGAGGGTTTGAAGAATAAGAAGTTTTTGGTTCGAAGTGGCCTCACGAGCCCCTTGGCTTTTGGCCAAGCCGGCGTCTCCAACACCGTGGTGGATCGCGTCTGGAGTTCCCTTTCCAGCCTGGGGACCAACCCACCCGTCTCGGTTTTGGCTCACGCCACGCTGGGCGCCTCGCTCTTCCAAACCGCTTTCCACAACACCACGAATAACGATCTGAGCAAATTCAGCACTGGGGATTATATCAATCCTGACACCACGACCGGCCAGACTTTGGCCGACTTTGCCAAGTTCTCCCAAGCCCAGACCCGTGAAGCCGGTATTTACGCCCGGGTTCAGCAGTGGGCCCTTACCGCCAACTCCTCCACCTTGGGATCATCCGCTGAGGATATTGATCTGGACGGGGAAAATGAATATCTGCTCTTCAACACTCGCATCTTTGCCATCTTCGAAAGGTCTGGAGGTCGCATGACCGCTGCTTGGATGCGCGATCCCACCACCTCCAAGATCTGGCAGGTCGCCGGCAATCTGGCCGCCTACAGCAATACGGAAACCGAGGACGAGGGCACCAGCAACGTCATCGGTTCGAACAATGTCATCAACTCCTACCGCACCAGCGGATTCAAGGATTGGTGGGTCATCAATACCGGAGGTGCCGGCAACAATGCACGGGTGAACTCCCTCTACACTATTTCGGCCACCACTGATGGAACCACCGGATGGGTGATGAACAGTCAGGACGGGGTCACCAAGACGATGCGCTTGGCGAACGCCTCCAGCGACCGGCTCGCCGCCACCTACAATCTCTCTGGCCTCAGCCGTGCGTTTCTACGGTTCGGTCTGTCTCCGAACCTTCAGGATCTGATGATCCGTGGGCAAACCGGCCTCGCGGTCACCTCACCATCCGCCAGCCGCATCAATGTGGCCAACGTGTCCTCTAGTGGCACCGTTCGTGCTTTCGTTCAGGTGAGCAGCGACACCTCCAACTCCGGCAACTCCTCCAGCATCAACACCACGGCCACGGATACGGACGGACTGGCCACCTTCTCCACCATCAACATGCGCAATCAGGCACAAACCCAACAGGTGGAGGTCGCCTTGGTCGGACAAGGTCCTCACACGGTCACGCTCGCCTTTGACCAGGGCACCGACAATACCGACACCGATGCCGACGGTCTGCCCGACGCATGGGAAATCAGCAACTTTGGGAACCTCAACCAGACTTCCGGCGGGGATCCCGACAGCGACGGTTTGAGCAACCTGCAGGAGTACATTTTCGGATCCAACCCGAACTCCTCATCCAGTGGTTTGCCGACCGTGGGTGTTTCCTCTTCGGGAACCAGCGGCTTTACCATCAGTTTCCCGACCGTCGCTGGTCGAACCTACCAAGTGATGGCGAGCGACAACTTAACCGCCACCAACTGGCCAACCGTTGGATCTCCGGTTACGGGTGATGGAACTACTAAATCTGTAACTGATTCATCATCAACGAATTCACCGCGTAAGTTCTATAAGGTCAACGTATCCGCCCCATGAACTGTTCTATGAAAAAGTCAGGGCAAAACTATGGGACGCATGCTATTGTAAAGTATTCTATGAAAGGCCTTTGC
>CAZZMY010000054.1:2485-8180 GCA_964655385.1 uncultured Akkermansia sp. | reverse complement strand
GCGTGCCCTCGGGATCCGCCTCGATGCCTTTTTCCTCCAACCACTTCTGAAACCCGCCCGCCCCTCCCAACTCCCCCTCCACCAGACACCCCTCCGCCCCCGTTCTCACCAACCCACGGTCTGCCCGCTCTCCCAATAAAAGCAGAAAAGCATCCACTAAAATCGATTTTCCCGCCCCCGTCTCCCCCGTCAGGGCATTAAAACCGTGACTCAGCTCCCATTCTAACTCCTCGACCACCGCAAGGTTCTTGATCCGGATCCTTCTGAGCATGCTTGCGTAGATAGCAGATAGGAGGCGGGGGATGGGTAAATTTTTTACCCCCTGGGGCACCACTTTGTTCTTTCCTCAACCTCGACCTCAACCTCAACTAGCCTTTCATGCGTCTGACTTTTCTCGGCACCGGCACTTCCCAGGGCGTTCCCATGCTCGCCTGCCAATGCCGGGTCTGCACCTCCCCGGATCCCCGGGACCGCCGTTTCCGCTCCTCCGTTTGGTTGGAGGATGAAAACCTCAGCGTGGTCATCGACTCCTCCCCGGACTTCCGCTCCCAAGCCCTTCGCGCTGCCATTCCCCGGTTGGATGCGGTGGTCTACACCCACAGCCACGCCGATCATATCGCCGGATTCGATGACCTCCGCACTTACTCGGTGAAAAACGGGAACCGGATTCCCATCTATGCGGATCCCTACACCCTCTCTCGTCTTCATAAGGCTTTCGATTACGCCTTCGATTTCCACCACCGAAACAGCGCTTATGTCTGCCCGGAACCCCATCGAATTGAGAGCCCTTTCCAACTTGGCCCCATCACTTTCGTCCCCCTCCCTGTTCCCCATGGTGCGATTACCACCACCGGCTTTCGCTTGGATCGGGATGGCCGCCCCCGGGCCGTCTACCTGCCAGACTGCTCTGCTGTCCCCCCGGAAATCCGGAATCTCATCCGTGATATTCCCGTCCTCATCATTGATGGGCTGCGCGATGAACCGCACCCCACCCACCTGACCATCGCCGAGGCCATCGAGGTGGCTCATGACGTTCAGGCCAAAAAAACCTGGCTGACCCACCTGACCCACCTCACCCTTCATGCCGAACGGGAAGCCATTCTTCCCCCGGATGTGCGACTCGCTTTCGACGGCCTTCAACTCGATCTCTAATTCTTCTCCGCCCCCCAACATCCACTAGAATATCGGGCATGGTACGCTGGTTCTTCATCTTTTCCCTCTGGGTCTTGACTGGTCCGGGGTATGGAGCGGATACCCCACCCCCTCCCACACCGGATCAACCCGATCTCGCCGCCCACACCGTGGTGGTTTACAACCGGGCTGACCCAGATTCTCGACCCTTGGCAGAGTTTTACATCAAAGCACGCTCGATTCCTGAAGAGCGAATGATCGGGCTGGAATGCCCCACCACAGAGGAGATCACCCGGGCTGATTTTGAGGCCAAAATTCACAAACCCCTGGAAGAACTCTTTGCGGCCAGAGGATGGATGAAACGGGCAGAAAATTTCCTCTCCAACCCAATTCTGGGAATCGAAAGCTCGGTTCCCGTTCAGCAAGCCCAGGAAAATCCCATCTGGATCATGGTCCTTATGCGGGGAATCCCGCTCAAAATCGCCGACGATCCCACCGTCCTGGCACCGGAAAATCTCATGCCCCAACTCCGCGCCAACGCCGCAGCCGTTGATTCGGAACTGGCCCTTCTTCCGATCACCGGCCTGCCCCTCTATGGACTGATCGCCAACCCTTACTTTGCCGATAAACGCATTCGGCCCTTCAGCCAGTTTTTTGCCAACTACCTCATCATGGTCTGCCGCTTGGATGCTCCCACCCCCAGCATTGTCCGCCGGATGATTCAGGACGCGGTGGAGACGGAAAAGACCGAACTGACCGGGCGTGCCTATTTCGATATTCGATCCATCGACAAGAAAGAAGACCCCTATTGGCTTGGCGACAACTGGATCGAACGCTCGGCCCTTCTTTTTCAGGCCCGTGGATTTGACGTGGAAATCGACCGCCGCCCCGAGGTGGTCCCCAAGTTGGCTCCTTGGGACCAGATTGCCTTCTACGCTGGCTGGTATACCGGGGATTTTCGCGGTCCTTTCGAAAATTCATCGGCCCGTTTCCGACGGGGCGCCATCGCTTACCATATCCACTCCTTCAGCGCGGAAACCGTCCGCTCGGAAACCAAAAATTGGGTGGGTCCTCTTCTGGCTCATGGCGCCACGGCCACCATGGGAGCTGTCTACGAGCCTTACCTCCGCTTCACTCCTGATGTCAGCCTCTTTGTCAGCAGTCTCCTCTCCGGCCTGTCATTTGCCGAGTCAGCCTATCAATCCCAACTCGCTCTCTCTTGGATGGTCACTTTTGTCGGAGACCCGCTCTATCGCCCTTTTCCCCGTAACTTTTTTGAGAATCTGGATGCCGCCCAAACAGCCAACACCCCCGATCTGCCTTGGCTTCGCCTTCGCAAGGCCCGACTCCTGGCCAATGCCGGCTCCCTCGCTGAAACCCGAACCTCGGTCAATAAACTGCTGGAAGACTTCCCCAAGAACGAAATTGTCATCGAGGGGTGTGCCGATATTTATCGTGATCTCAACGAAAAGAAAGATGCCGCTCATCTGTATGACGAGGCCTTGGATTTGATTGGCGATCAGGAGCCTCGAGACCGTCTGCGGCTTCTTATGAAGTACGCCGAACTCGCCCGCCGGGACGACAAGACCAAGACCGCCATGGATTATTATGAGAAAATAATGAGGGAGTTTCCTGAGGCCTCTAAAGAGCTCGGCTTCGGTGACCGCGCCCTGGCTTTTGCCTCCGGAGAGGGCATTTCGGACCTTCCGCCATCTCTGGCAAAGTACAAAAAGGATGTTGAGGAGGCCCAAATTGCCGCCGCCGTGGCCAAAGCCGCCGCACAACCTCCGGCTCAAGCCAAACCAGAAGCCACTTCAGCCGATCAGGCCGCTGTGCTGAAAGCTGCTAATTCCCGCCCCGCCATCTCCGACTCATCTGTCAAAACAGCCCCCACGAACTCTCCTGCCCCCTAAATCAGCGCCCGAATCCCGCCAACCTACCGCCACTCATGCTTGGGGTATCTTCGCGCCAATTCGGGCTTCAATTTCGGATAGGTCTCTTTCCAAAAGGAGTGCAAATCTTTGGTAACCTGTAAAGGTCTCCGGTTAGGCCCCAGAATTTCCACGGTTAACTCCACCCGTCCCCCCATGATGCGGGGAGTTTTTTGTAAACCATAGAGCTCCTGAATGCGCCCGGAAACCACCGGATCCCTTCCCTTTCCATACTGGATCTTGAGCGACTTTCCCTCAGGCATCTGAATCTTTTCAGGAAGGAGGGTCTCCAACTTTCGGATGGGATCACTCCCCAACCACTCCCGTAGGGAGACGAGGACGTTCTTTTCATTGGCCTGCCGCCACGTCACACACCCTTCACACTGGTGTTCCAGCACCATTCGCTTTGCCTCATCGTTCCATTCCGGCCAACCCTCCTCACCCCACTCCCGAACCCGGTTTAATCTCTCCAGCAGGGCCTCTGCCTCCGCATTCCACCCTGGCCAGGCACACTGCTCCTCGAGGACAGCCCGGGCCAGCACGGCCGCACTATCCGGACCCGCCTCCACATCTCTTTTTGTTTCTTCCAACACCAACCCCCGGAAACTAGTCCGCTCCGCCTCTAAAACCCTTCTCCCGTTTCCCTCAAAAACCAAACCCGTACCTTGGCTGAAATCATTCGGGAACATCTCCCTCAACCACTCCTCCTTTACCGCAGTCACCAGTCCCAGAACCACCTCCACCTCTCCGTCCGTACGACCGATTTCTTTGATCTCCGCCGCCACCACCAGGGGACGATCCCGCACCACACTTTCCCGCGCGATGGATCCGCCCCTCCCCCCCACCAACCGGCAGCGCAAAGTCCCCCCATCCATCCTTTTACCCAAATGATCGGAGAACCCCGCCAACACACACTTCCGTAGCTTTTCCCCCGTGGCGGGAGATTCTTCCACCTTTAACCCCATGGATTGCGACATGCTTAACAAGCGGTCTCGAACCGCGGCCGCCTCTCTTGCCGCTCCCCCATGGATCCCCATCCTCCCGCAGGCTCCGGGGTGAAATCGCTCCTTTTCCGCAAAGCGCAACGCCCGCAGCCAGACAAACAGATCACTTTCCTCCTCCGCCTCCCAAAGAATTTCCGCTCCCTCCCCTTTTCTACCGGCCATCCTTTGCAAGAGCGGCCGACCGGAGAGCAAAGCCGCCATACCCGCCGCTCCTCGTAGGCAGCCTTGGGTTCCCGCCTCGATCAACATCCGCGCCAGCCGCGGGTGCACCGGCCACCCAGCCATTTTTTTTCCAATCTCGGTCAGTCGCCCCCCCTCTCCCTCCGTGGCACCCAGATCTGCCAACAACTTTTCTGCCCGTACCACGGATCGCTCCTCAGGGGGATCTACCCATCGGAAATCCCGCAACCGACCCGCCCCCGCCGCGGCTAACACCAAGGAAACCTCCGCCAGATCTAATCTTCGAATTTCAGGCTCCTCCGCCTTGGCCCGCTTCGACCAATCCATCTCTGTCTCCAATCGGACACAAACTCCCGGGGCGGTTCGACCCGCCCTCCCAGCTCTTTGAGCTGCCGAGGCATGACTGATTCTCTCCACCAGTAAGGTCTCCAACCCACGTCGGGGGTCATACTTGGCCATGCGAGCCAACCCACAATCCACCACGGCCTTCACGCCATCCAAGGTCAGGGAAGTCTCCGCCACATTCGTAGCCACCACCACTTTGGGTCGGTCATACCGCCTCAAGGCGGCATCCTGATCCGTCGGCGCCATTTCTCCGTGCAAAGGAAGAACCACCGCCTCTCGTTGCCCTAGCCTCGACTCCAAATCCCGGCGTGCCCGGTTGATTTCATAGGCCCCGGGCAAGAAGACCAGGACATCCCCTTTCCCCTGCCGGATCAGTCGCTCGGCCTCCCGCGCCGCCACCTCCGCCACACCCGATCCGCTCAAATCCTCCCTCTTGGCCAAATACTCGATCTCCACCGGGTACATTCTCCCCTCCGATCGCAAAACCTCCGCCTCAATCCTTTGGGCCAACTTCTCCGTCTCCAGGGTGGCAGACATCACCACCAGAATCAGGTCGGATCTGGCCCCTTCTTGCAGGTCGAGAATCCGCCCTAAAGTCAGATCCCCGTAAAGATGTCGCTCATGAAATTCATCACAGATTACCGCCTGGATCCCCTCCAATTTCGGTCTCGAGATCATCTGCCGCACCAAAACTCCCTCGGTGACAAATCGAATCCTTGTCTTGGCGGAGGTCAGGTCATCCAACCGGATCGTGTAACCCACCTCCCCTCCTAGCTCTGCATTCCGCTCTTCCGCCACCCGCTTGGCCAGCATCCGGGCCGCCAATCTGCGGGGCTGTAAAATCACTGCTTGGCCCGACGGGCCTAAAAAACCCTCATCCAGCAACATCTGGGGAATCTGGGTCGATTTTCCTGACCCCGTTGGAGCCTCAATCACAATCCTCCTCTTTCCTGCCCGCAGGGCTTTTCCCAAGGCATCCCGTATCTCCTCGATGGGTAGATCACTTTTGCGCATCCCATAACCGTAGACAAAAATTGACCTCCGAGACAGACCTTCATCGGAATCTTCCTCTTCCCCAGATCTTGGACCTCCCTTAAAGTGCGA
>CAZZMY010000054.1:0-2385 GCA_964655385.1 uncultured Akkermansia sp. | reverse complement strand
TGGGATCTCATCCTGGAATACCTCTTTGCCTCCGCCACGGTGGCGGTGGGCTGGTCGGGATATGCCGTCAAATTCCTTCACAACTTTGGCCTCAACGTCCCTCCCGCCCTTTGTTCCTCCCCTTTTGTTTTCAGCCATGGCCAGTGGAGCCAAAGTGGGGCCCTCTTCAATTTGCCTGCCGTCTTGGTTTGTTTGGCCGTCACTGCACTCCTCATAATTGGAATTCGCGAATCCACAAATTTCAACAACGCCATCGTAATCATCAAACTCTCCGTCATCGTCCTCTTCATTCTTTGCGGTTCCGCCTACATCAACACCCATAACTGGGTTCCCTTCATTCCCGAGAATACCGGACGCTTCGGGGAGTACGGGTGGAGCGGCATTCTTACCGGAGCGGGGGTAATTTTCTTTGCTTATATTGGTTTCGACGCCGTCTCCACCGCTGCCCAGGAATCACGCAACCCACAGCGCGATATGCCCAAAGGAATCCTTGGCTCCCTCATGATTTGCACCGTCCTCTACATCCTCGTCTCCCTCGTCCTCACCGGAATCGTTCCCTTTAAGGAGTTGGCCGTCCCGGCTCCGGTGGCTCTGGCCATTGATCGTACCGGAGAGGGGCTTCGCTGGCTTGGCCCCCTGGTCCAGATGGGGGCCATTGCCGGCCTGAGCTCCGTCATTCTGGTCATGATGATGGGGCAGCCCCGGATTTTCTTCTCCATGGCCAAGGATGGCCTCCTGCCCCAAGGTTTCGCCAAACTTCACCCCAAGTTTGGAACCCCCCATATCACCACCGTGATTACAGGAGTGATGGCCGCCTTTATGGCGGGAGTCCTACCGATTGGTGTTTTGGGCGAGCTCGTCTCGATTGGAACCCTTCTTGCCTTCACCATCGTCTGTCTCAGCATTCTCGTGCTGCGCAAAACCCGCCCCGGAATCGACCGCCCCTTCCGTTGCCCCGGCCTTCCATGGGTTCCCCTGGCCGGTGCATTTGTCTGTCTGGCCCAAATGTTCGCCCTTCCCTTCGATACCTGGTTGCGGTTGGTCGTCTGGCTAGCCCTTGGTTTGGCCATCTACTTCTTTTACGGCATCCGCCACAGCCGCCTAAACCCGGACAATATCAAGCCCTGACGATCAATCCTTGCACAGAATCCATCTCCCGCGAGCCGCCCTGCGGCTAGCTAGCCGGCCAGAAAATCAAACGCCCGCAATTCTCGCAAGTCGCATCCACTTTTCCGCCCTTGGCCGCCAGGGCTGAACCCTGGGTTAGTTTCATATGGCATCCCCCGCAGTTCGTCCCGTGGACCACAGGCACGACAGCCGTATCTTTTTTATTGGCGAGGATGCGCCGATACTTGGCCAGCAAGCCCGAATCCACCCCGCCGGCCAGACTCTCAATCTCCTTCAGCAAATCCGCCAGTCTGGTCTCTAGTTCGGTTTTCTTCTTCTTCAGCTCTTCCTCTTTGACCGTTAAATCCGCTTCTTTGACCTTCACCGCCTCGGCTTCAACCGCTGCCTCCCTCTTGGCTTTTTCTCCCAAGGCCATCAGCTCTAGCTCTCGGTCCTCGATCTCCTGGACCTCCCTTTCTTCCCGCTGAATCTCGGTTCCTAAGGCGGCAAACTCCTCATTTTTTCGCGTCTCAAACTGCTGAATCTTGTAACGCGCCGCCTTCGCCCGGTGAGCCTCGGCCTCCAGCTCCAGTTTCTTTCTCTCCACCTCCGCATTCTGGGCTTCTAGGCGCTTTTTCTCTGCCGAGGCCCGGACTTCGACCCGCTTGCTCTCCAGGGCTTTGAGTTCACTGGGCCAAGCCGTCAACTCCCGCTCCAGCCTCATCTTTTTCTGCTCCCGCTCCTGCAGGACCAGCAACTTCTCCAGCTCAGGTGCCACACCACTCATTTCTTACCTGCGGTCATCTTTTCAACATACTTGGCCAAGAGATCGCACTCCAGATTCACTTTATCCCCCTCTTTTCGGTCCCGCAGGGTCGTAACCTCATAGGTATGGGGAATGATCCAGACATTGAACCTCCGCCCCTCCACCTTTCCGATCGTCAAACTGATCCCATCGATCGCCACGCACCCCTTGGGCACAAGGTACCCCTCCATTCCGGCTGGAACCTCTGCCTCCAACTCCCAATCCTCACCCGACCTCACCCACTTTGTAATATGGGCCATTCCGTCGATATGACCCGTAACAAAGTGTCCCCCCAGCTTTCCATCTGCCTTGAGCGAGCCCTCCAGATTGACCCGTGACCCCACTTGAGCTGACTGAAGGTTGGTCTTTTCCTTGGTTTCATCCAAAAGGTCAAAAGTTAGCGTCCTGCCCTTCACCTCCGTCACGGTCAGACAACAGCCGTTCACTGCCACGCTGTCCCCGACCCTCACCCC
>CAZZMY010000053.1:0-8216 GCA_964655385.1 uncultured Akkermansia sp. | reverse complement strand
ATCTTTCAAATTCGCGCCAAAACTCTCCCCAAGGAAACCATTCTCGCCGCCGCCCGCCGTCTGGTTCCGTTGTTGGCCGAACGCGGCCTGCCCCTGATCCTCAACGACCACCCCGATCTGGTGGAACCTTCAGGGGCTGCCGGTTGCCACCTAGGTCAAGGCGACCTCGGAATCCCCGAAGCCCGACGCTTGCTGGGATCCCACACCCTATTGGGTCTCTCGACCCACTCTCCCTGCCAAGCCGAGGCCGGCGAAGCCCTCCGCCCGGATTACCTCGGATTTGGCCCAATCTACGCCACCGGAACCAAGCCGGACTACCGTCCCATCGGCCCGGAAAAAATCTCCGCTATCGCCGGCCGGCTGAAACTTCCTTTTTTCTGCATCGGCGGCCTGAATCCCGAACGAATCACGGAAATCAGAAAGCAAGGAGCAGCCCGCGTTTGCGTGGTGTCCCACCTGCTCCTGGCCAAAAATCCCGCGGACGCCGCCCGGGAGATTCTTTCACGACTTGGCAGTGGGCATCCAATGGACGATGATAACCAGTCATGAGCGTTCTGGTTGTTGGTACTGTGGGTATCGACCGCGTGGAAACCCCGCACGGCGAGCGCTCCGATTTGCTGGGCGGCTCCGCCGCTTTTGCCGGACTGGCCGCCAGTTTTCATGCCCCAGTCAGCCTGAACTCCGTGGTCGGTGAGGATTTCCCCGCCCACCACCGTGCCATCTGGGAAAAACGAAAGATCGACCTTTCCGGCCTGCAAGTCGCGCCGGGCAAAACCTTCCGCTGGCACGGTCAATACGAGCAGAACATGAACAACCGGCGGACCATTTCGACCGACCTCAACGTGCTGGCCGATTTCCAACCCCAGCTACCCGAGAGCCAGAAAAAACTACCCTTTGTCCTTCTCGGCAACCTCACCCCCGACCTCCAGCACTCCGTCCTCGACCAGATGCAAAAGCCCAAGTTTGTCGTGGCCGACACCATGAACCTCTGGATCGATATTGCCCGCGCCCGCCTGCTCGAACTTCTACCCCGCATTGATCTCCTCATTCTCAACGATTCGGAAGCCACCCAGCTCTCCGATGAACCCAACCTCGTCCGGGCCGCCCGCTGGCTCCGGGAGAGGGGCCCGCGATATGTCGCCGTAAAAAAAGGCGAACACGGTTGTTTTCTCTCCGGCCCCGAAGGCGCCTTCGCCGCCCCCGCCGTTCCTTTGGAACAGGTCCTCGATCCCACCGGCGCCGGGGACACCTTTGCCGGAGGACTCACCGGGTATCTGGCCGGACAAAAGGAAGCCAACCTTTCCACCTTGGCGCAGGGAGTGATTGAGGGAACCATCCTCGCCTCCTTCACCGTGGAGGATTTCAGTCTGAACCGGCTCGCCTCGCTTTCGGAAAAAGAGATCGCCTCCCGTCGCCGGGAACTGTTGCGCTTGATCAACCCCAACCCCTGAACCCGTGGAGGCCTCCGAGGAGATTGCCCTGGTTTTGCTCCTCCTCACCGTGATGGGATCGGTGGCCGTCACTCTCGCCCTCTCCGTTTTGCATCCGAAATACCGCGAACTGAAACCCCGCCTGGCTCTCTCCACCAAAATGTTGGGCATCCCCCTGGCTGTCTATGGCCTTCTTCGCTGGCTTACGTCCCTTCCCTTGGCCCGATTCGACTTCTTTTTGGGTGTCCTCGTGGCCGTCTACACCTTCGAATTTCTTTTCTTTTTCACCGTTATGCGTCATCCGCCCCGCCGGCCCCGCTGATTTACTGTCCCAGATCAGCCAGAAACGCCCCTTAAAGGCCTGATAGGCAGGCCTTGGTGACTTATTCGAGAAACTTTCCGCCTAGGCTTGCCCCCATGGTGATAATGAAGCAAGCTAATGGCTTGTCTTCTTCCATCTCACACGCCCAAGCCACGACTCCCCTGACCAAGGTGATTCTCTTGGCCTTGGTCTGGCTTCCCATCTTCGGGGTCGTCTCGGCCATCTTCCTGCTCTGGAACTCCTACGTCACCTGGATCGATCTCACCCTGCTTCTGAGTTTCTTTGTCATGGGAGCTTTCGGCATCACCCTCGGCTACCATCGGATGCTCACCCATAAAAGTTTCCAAGCCCACCCCTGGCTCAAAACCGTTCTGCTAATCTGGGGCTCCATGGCGATGCAGGGTCCCGCTCTTCATTGGGCCGCCACCCATATCCAGCACCACGCCAACTCGGACGACGATGACGACCCCCACAGCCCCCTGAAAAGTCTCTGGCACGCGCACGCCGGCTGGATCCTCGATAATTTTAAGCCCGACATCCAACGCTACGCCGGAGCCCTCCTCAAGGATCCCATCATTCTCTTCATGCACCAAACCTTCTGGCTCTGGGTCTTTGTCGGATTGGCCATTCCTACCCTCATCGGCGGTGCCACCGCCTCGCTTTTCGGTCACTCTTTCCTCGTCGGAGCCTTTGGGGGGTTGGTCTGGGGCGGATTTGTCCGTCTCTTCCTCAATCAACACATCACCTGGTCCGTGAACTCAATTTGTCACACGTTTGGCCGTCGTACCTTTGAAACCACCGATGCCAGCCGCAACAATTTCCTCTTCGGCATCCTCGCCATGGGCGAAGGCTGGCACAACAACCACCACGCCTTCCCCCGCTCCGCCCGCCACGGCATGCACTGGACCCAACCGGATATCTCCGCCTGGATGATCTGGCTGTTCGAAAAAGTCGGCCTGGTCCGTGACGTTGTTCTTATTTCCCCGCAGCGGATCAAAGCCCGGATGGCTGACCAGCCTGATCCGGAGCCGGAGTCCGTCATTCTTCCCATCCCCGCCGAGCAGCGGGACTAAACCGAACGAAACAACAAAAAACCCTGCCCAGAAACGGGCAGGGTTTTTGTTTTTCCGGGAGTCTTACTTTTTGTCGGACGGGGTGACGTTGTTGGTTTCCGAACTCTTCTTCTTTTTTGCACCGCCATCATCATCGTGACAGCTGGAGCACTGGGCCCCTGCAATTTGGGCGGAAGCCAACCCCACCACCAACCCCAACACGGCAAGACGAGTCGATTTGTTGATCATCCAATCAAGTTAGAAAGAGAGCCGCCGGACGCAAGTCAGGCCCGACCGATTTTCTCCAACACCCCTCTCAACAAGGAGATTCCCGATTCTTGGCTCTTCTCCGGGTGAAATTGGAATCCAGCCACTTGGCCTTTCCAAATTCCACTGGGAAACCAACCTCCATACTCCGTCTCACAGGCCAGCCAATCAGACGCCACGGAAGACGGACGGTACGAGTGGACGTGGTAAAAGTATCGGTCTCCGCCATCAAACAAATCTTGGGCCCGGCGAGCAGCCTTCACCTCGCTCCAGCCGATTAGCGGAATTTTCAGTCCCTTCCCTTGGAATTTTTCCACCCGCCCGGGCATCAACCCAAGTCCCTTTACCCCGGGAGCTTCCTCGCTCTCCTCCCACAGCAGCTGAAACCCCAGACAGATTCCCAAAAAAGGGCGCCCGGCCCTCACCCACTCCCTCAGGGGCTCAAAAAGGTTTCTCTCCTTCAATCCCTGGACCGCATCCCCAAAGGCCCCGACCCCGGGCAACACCACCAACGAGGCCTGCGCCAGGCTCGAGCCGTTTTCTGCCCGCATGACAGCTACACCGGCCTTTTCAAGGGCTCGCTCCACGCTCCGCAGGTTGCCCCTGCCGTAATCGATCATCACCACGTTCATGCCAGAGGCACCTTAGCAAACCCTGCCGCCCGAGGTGACACTTTTCCACCTCCTCACGCAGCCAACAGATCGCCTAACCCCGCCACTATGGGAACCCCGCAACGCTCCAGCCTATCGCGACTGTTGTGACCACAAGGGATCAGGAAACAGTCGACCCCCATGGCCCGGGCCACCTCCGCATCATGCGTGGTGTCTCCGATCAGAGCCGTTTCCTCCGGGCGAACATGCAACTCTTTCAGCATTTCCAGTCCCTGCTCCACTTTTCCCGCGGCATAATGATCCCGGTTGCCCGCCACACTCCGAAAATGGCCACGCACCCCGAAATGGCCGAGGAACTCCTCCAGAGTATGATGGGAATAGGCGGAAAGAACGGCCTGGGAAATTCCCTCCTGTCCCACCCTTTGCAGCAGCTCTTTGGCCCCGACCTGCAAGCGACACTCTTTTTTCCTCTTTTCATACTCCACGATGAATTCCGTGCCGGCCTCCGCAAACGTCTCCTTCTTCCAGTCAAACCCGACCGTCCGGTAATATTTCTCCACCGGAAAATCAAAGACCGCCTCATACCTCTCTTGGCTGATCGTGGTCAACCCACGCTTACGAAGCTGCCCGTTCATGATTTCACGACAAAGCCAGGCATCATCCAGCAGGGTTCCGTTCCAATCCCAGATCAAATGCCGATACCTTTTTAACTTCACGTCCCTCAAGATGAGGCAAAGGATTCTATCTCTCGATCTATTTTTGTGTTTTTCAAAATCTTGGGATAAATTCATCTATGGATCGGAATCCCTTGTTCGATCGTCCATCCTACCCTGCAGGGTTTCGGGCGCGGCGAAGCCTGAACTGGATCTCCCTCGGCCTTCTCTACGGCTCCTACTACATGTGCCGCTACAACTTTCGTTTTGCCGCCCCCGGGTTGATTTCCGAATTTCACTTCACCACCTCGCAGATCACCGACCTCTTTGCCATTTGGGCCCTGGCCTACGGGACCGGCCAGCTAATCAATGGACTTCTGACCGACCGGATCGGCGGAAAACATGCCCTCCTCATCGGCGGCCTCGGCACCATGGCGGTGAATTTTGTCTTTGGGTTTGCCTCCCTCACCGGTGCGTTTACCACGTTCACCTTGATCATGCTGGTTAACGGATACCTCCAATCCTTTGGGGCCCCCGGCATGGTGAAAATCAACGCCGCCTGGTTTGCCCGACGCGAGCGCGGAACCTTTGCCGGAATTTTTGGCCTCATGATCCAACTGGGGCAGGTGGCGATCAGCTTCCTCGCCCCCATCATTTTGGGAGGCTTCACCATTTTCTCTCTCACCGTGGAGTCGGGGGATTGGCGTTGGCTCTTCCGCATTCCTCCGCTGTTCACCGCCGCCACGGCTCTTTTCATGTTCTGGGCGGCCAAGACCACGCCCGAGGAAGCCGGTTATCCCGGTGTCATCCATGATGAGCTGGATAATTCCGCTGGAGTGACCGTGGCCCTGAAAGAGTCCTTTCGGACCATCTTCACGCACCCCTTGGTCTGGTTCTATGCCGTGGCCTACGCCTGTACGGGTGCCGTCCGCTCCAGCTCCGATCAGCTGGCCATCCTGTATTTCCGCGATCAGCTGGGCTTTGACATGGAGCACAACATTCCCGCCGCCGCCCGCCGGACGCTGGAGATCATGCCTCTGGTCGCCGTGGCCGGCTCCTTTTTGTCCGGCTGGGTTTCGGACAGGTTTTTCAAGGGGCATCGCTCCCCGGTGGCCATGGGACTTTACCTCATCGAGGCCTCCGTCATTACCGCAGCCGCCTTCATCCTCTTGCTCGGGCACGTGGATCCAACGCCCATGGGAATCCTCATGGGGTGTCTCATTTTAATTCTGATTTCCTTCACGGCCAACTCGACCCATTCGATCGTCGGCACGGCCGCCCCGATGGACATTGGCGGAAAAAAAATGGCCGGGTTTGCCGCCGGCGTGATCGACTCCTTCCAATATTACGGGGCCGCGATCTCTTTGATCCTTACGGGGCGGGTTTTGGATGCAACCAAGGCCCAATTTGGCTACACCTTTTGGTTTGTCATCATGGCAGGTTTTGGCCTCTTCGGTGCCTGCGCCATGGCTTATGTGCATAAGGTTCAGATGGATATGAATAAGCCAGCCAGCACGGTTTTGTCATAATATTGTCACATTTGATTTAGGCCTTTGCGGTTTCCCCGCCGTGCTGATGTCGTTACGCTCCTCGCCATGTCCTTGGCCTCGGTTCTTGCGGTTACTCCACATCCCAAGGGCTTTCGATCTCGCCGGGCACTGAACTGGATCTCGCTGGGCCTTCTGTATGCCTCCTTCTACATGTGCCGATACAACTTTCGTTTTGCCATTCCTGGCATCATGCAGGAATTCCATTTTTCCACCTCGCAGATCACCGACATCATGGCCATCTGGGCCCTCGCCTACGGCACCGGCCAGCTTTTCAATGGACTCTTGGCCGACCGGATTGGCGGCAAACTCTCCCTTCTCATCGGTGGCGTCGGCACCATTATCGTCAACCTGGTTTTTGGTTGCACCAGCCTCGCCTCCAACTTTGCCACCTTCACGCTGATCTGGCTGATCAACGGAATCGTCCAGGCCGAGGGCCCGGGCATGGTCAAAATCAACACCGCTTGGTTCGACCGACGCGAACGAGGAACATTCTCCGGGATCTACGGACTGGTCATCCAATCCGGTCAGGTTGCCATCAGCCATATTGCCCCCCTCATCCTCGCCGGCTTCACCATTTTTGCCTTCACCGTTCCTCCGGGCGAATGGCGCTGGCTCTTTCGGATCCCCCCGATGTTCACCGCGGTCACCGCCATCCTCATGGCGATTTTCGTCAAACAAACCCCCGATGAAGCCGGCTACCCTGGAGCCATCCACGACGAAATCGACGACTCGGCCGGGGTCACGGTGCCCCTGCTCCAGTCGCTCAAGACCATCCTCACCCATCCTCTGGTTTGGTTCTATGCCGTGGCCTACGGTTGCACGGGGGCTGTTCGCTCCAGCTCTGACCAGATCGCGATTCTCTATTTCCAGGATCAACTGGGCTTCGACATGAAGACCAATATTCCTCAAGCCGCTCGCCTGACCCTGGAAATTATGCCGGTGGTGGCCGTTTTGGGATCCTTCCTCTCCGGATGGGTTTCCGACCACATCTTCCGCGGCCATCGCTCCCCGGTCGCTATGGGCCTCTATCTGATCGAGGCGGTGGTCATCAGTATCGCCGCTTTTGTTCTGCTGCTGGGGAAGGTGGGACCTACCTCCTCGGGTATTTTCCTCGGATGCATCATTCTGATCCTCATCTCCTTCACGGCCAACTCCACCCACTCCATTGTTGGCTCAGCCGCTCCCATGGATATCGGCGGAAAAAAAATGGCCGGCTTCGCCGCCGGGGTCATCGACTCCTTCCAATACTATGGTGCCGCCATCTCCCTTTCCCTGACCGGAAGGGTCCTTGAAGCCACCAAGGCCCAATTTGGATATACCTTTTGGTTCGTCATCATGGCGGCGTTCGGCCTGCTTGGCGCCTGTGCCATGGCCTATGTGCGCAATGTGCAAAAGGCCCACGGCCAAGCCCCCGCCCCCGACCTCCCCGTCTAATTCAAAGGCCAGCCCTAGGCCTGGCTTCGGGACTACGCCCCACCAGCCAAGAGAGCACCAGCAAAGTCACCCCCACACTGATCGCCGAATCAGCGAGGTTGAAGGCGGGCCAGGACCATCCCGCATAGTGGAAGTCCAAAAAATCCAGCACGTATCCCAACCGCATCCGGTCGATCAGATTTCCCACCGCCCCACCGGCTACCATACCCGCCACCACCTGCACCCAGCGTCTCTCCCAATCCCATCCCCTAGCCACCCAAGCGGAAAGTCCCAAAATCAGCAAAGCGAGAATTCCGGTCAGCAGGTTGTTCCCTTGGGCCATTCCGAAAGCCACTCCGGTGTTGTGCACCCGAGTCAAAGAAAACAGACCTGGGATAACTGTGGTTCCAACTCCGGGGAGGTACGTGCGCTCGATCCAAAGCTTGCTGATTTGGTCCGAAATCAGGATTCCCAGCCCCACCGGTAAAAACCACCCCTGCCCAGGTCGACTCAACTTGTTTTCCCTGCCACAACCACCGTGGCACAGCGATGACAAAGGGCCGGATGTGCGGCATTCTGCCCCACGGTCTCAAAGTGTTTCCAACACCGCTCGCATTTCGTTCCTGAGGCCGATAGGACCTTCACTTCCAAAGGCCCGGAACCACCCTGAATCTCCACGCCGCTCACCAGACAGACCTCCTCCAATAACTGGGCGTCGAGGGCGCCGGATCCCTCCCCGCTGATCTGCACCTTCGCCTCAAGGCTTTTCCCGATCTTTTTAAGCTTTCTCTGTTCCTCCAGTGCCTCGTTGATCTTTCCCCGAACCTGAAGGACTTTTTCCCATTTTAACTCCTCGTCCGAGGACCACTTGGGAGGCGCAACGACTTCCGAAAACTTCTCTAAATGGACGGAGGATCC
>CAZZMY010000052.1:0-8395 GCA_964655385.1 uncultured Akkermansia sp. | reverse complement strand
AATCTGCCCCGGCTAGGACTCGAACCTAGGACCAAGTGATTAAGAGTCACCTGCTCTACCAACTGAGCTACCGAGGCGTAAGCGCGAAATCGTATCCGGAAAAATGCCAACCTGCAATTCCAGACCGCCTCAGGCTTTAACCCCACCCTCCTCCGCTTCCAGCAACCTCAGAGCCAAGATCACCAAACCAAGATGGATGGCGATATCTGCCACCGTGGAGTGACCCCCGATGAGCATCTGACCGAAAGCCAGCGAAAGATAAAGCAAGCCGGCAAGGATCAGCGGAATGCGGTTTCGCCCCGCCACCAAGATGCCCGAACCGATCAAAATTTCCGCATAGGGCAAGGCACCGAGATAGAGCTTCACCCCCCATCCGGGAAGCAATCCGTTCTCCATGAAAGGCTGGCTAAGGGCCGGCAGAATCTGGCTGTAAAAATAACCAAAACGGAAACCCTCCGGTCCGTGAAACTTGGAAACCCCTGCCACCAAGAACCTCAACCCAAGAAACAACTGGAGCAAAAGAAAAGCCCACTCCCTCGTCCCCCAACGGACCCAAAAGGGCCGGGGATCTAGGGCTGGCCCGCTCATCCTCGCCTTCCCAGACGGAATTCCCGGTGCGCGGCCCTCACCGCCTTGGGGCCTGCCTCCTCATCCACCACGACCGTGATTTTGATCTCGCTCGTACTGATCATCTGGATATTGACCCGTGCCGCCGCCAGGGCACGAAAGAGCTGGGCTGCCACCCCGCTGTGACTTCGCATGCCGATTCCCACTACGGAGAGTTTGGCCACCCCCTCCTTGAAAAGAATCTCCCGCGCCCCCCCGGCCTTGCGAAACGGATCCAGATAACGCCGGACTTTGTTCAATTCCTCTTTCGGAACTGTGAAGGTGATGTCCGTTTGTGCTTTGGCCTTCTTGCCCTGGGAGGGCAGCGCAATGTTCTGCACAATCATGTCCACATTGATGCCGGCCTTGGCGATGCCCGAAAATAGTTGGGCCGCCACTCCAGGACGGTCTGCCACCCCCACCAAGGTCACCTTGGCTTGGTTCTTTTCGAGGCTGACGCCCCGCACCACCACCCGTTCCATGGATTTTGCCTCTTCTTTCACCAGAGTACCTCGGGCACGATTGAAACTCGACCGCACCTCAAAGACCACTCCGAACTTTTTGGCAAATTCCACCGAGCGGGCTTGCATCACCTTGGCCCCGGTGCTCGCCAACTCCAGCATCTCGTCATAGGAAATTTCCGCGATCTTCGCGGCGCCAGGCTCCGTGCGGGGGTCCGCCGTGTAGACTCCATCCACGTCTGTATAAATCTCGCACCGGGCGGCTCGCAGCACCGCCGCCAAGGCAATGGCCGTCAAGTCCGACCCCCCACGCCCCAGAGTGGTGATCTGCCCCTGCATCGTTTGGCCTTGGAAACCCGCCACGATGACCACCCGGCCCGCCCGCAAATGTTCCTGCACTGCGGCGGGCGTGACGTTGGCAATCCTAGCCTTGGTGTGGGTCCCGTCCGTCACGATTCCGGCTTGGGCGCCCGTCAGGGCCACGGCGGCAATTCCCCGGGCCTGAAGGGCAATGGCCAGCAAGGCTGTCGTGGTCTGTTCCCCGGTGGCCAGCAAAAGATCCATCTCTCTCTCGCTGGGCTCCGCATGCAAGCCCCTGGCCATTTTCAGCAAGCCATCGGTTACCCCACTCATGGCCGAGACCACCACCACCAGCCGGTTTCCCTTGCGACGCGACTCGGCCACCCGGTCCGCCACCCTTTGGATCCGCTCCAGATTGGCCACCGAGGTCCCACCATATTTCTGTACCAGCAAAGCCATAGGAATACCCTGCCCGCTTTTTCATGAAGTTTAAGCCCGAAGTTCACGGGCCCGCTTCTGGGATATCTTGATCTTCAACTTGGATCCGATCTTTGATAGAAAGTTCTGATGCCCGATCTCCGAATCTCCACCCGCGACAAACTGACCTCCTCCGGAAAATTTTACGTCATTCAGTCCCTGCCCAAGCTGGGAAAGGAGCTGAACACCGACCTCTCCCGCCTGCCTGTGTCTCTCCGGATCGTTCTGGAGTCGGTGCTTCGCCATTGCGATGGCCTGAAAGCCCGCCCCCGGGATGTGGAAAACCTCGCACGCTGGAATGCCGCCAAGCCGGCCCCCGAAGAGATCCCTTTCACCGTCGCCCGGATCGTTCTGCAGGATTTCACCGGGGTTCCGCTCCTGGTGGATCTAGCCGCCATGCGCGATGCCGTGGCCCGGTTGAAAAAGGATCCAAAAATCATCGAGCCTCTCGTCCCGGTGGACTTGGTCGTGGACCACTCTGTTCAGGTCGATGTCAACGGAACCCCCCAAGCCTTCATGCTGAACATGCAGCATGAGTTTAAACGGAACCGGGAACGCTATGAGTTTTTAAAGTGGGGACAACAGGCCTTCGAAACCTTCGGCGTGGTGCCACCAGGCATCGGCATCGTACATCAGGTAAATCTCGAGTATCTGGCCCGTGGGGTCTTCACCCATAAACAGCCGGATGGCACCGTCCTTGCCTATCCCGACTCCCTCGTCGGCACCGATTCCCACACCACCATGATCAATGGCCTTGGAATCGTTGGATGGGGGGTGGGGGGTATCGAAGCCGAAGCGGGCATGCTAGGCCAACCCCTGACTTTCCTCACCCCCGAAGTGGTCGGTTTCTACCTCACCGGAGCGCTGCCCGCCGCCGCCACCGCCACCGATCTGGCCCTTACCGTCACGCAGATCCTCCGCCAGCATAAGGTGGTGGGAAAGTTCGTAGAATTTTACGGACCGGGCGCTGCCAAACTCACCCTCCCGGACCGGGCGACCATCGCCAACATGGCTCCGGAATATGGGGCGACCATGGGGTACTTCCCGGTGGATGGCGAAACCCTCAACTATCTTCGGGGTACGGGCCGCACAGACGAACTCGTCCAACTTGTCGAGGACTACTACCGCGCCCAAGGCCTTTTTGGCATCGCCACGAAAAAGGATGCTCTCACCTTCTCTTCGGTGGTCGAACTCGATCTGGCCTCGGTCAAACCCAGCGTGGCCGGGCCCAAACGCCCCCAGGACCGCATCGAACTTCCATCGATGAAATCCACCTTCCAGAATCTCCTGACGACATCCGTTGCGGAAGGAGGCTATGGCAAGAATGTCCAGCAAACCGGACAAACCGCCCAAGTGAGCCTGTCCGCCGACGAACAGGAGATGATCTCCGACCGTCCCACGCCGGACCGGATTGCCGGAAAAGACAAACTCGACCACCCCGGCACCTTGCGTCATGGCTCCGTGGTTATCGCCGCCATCACCTCCTGTACCAACACCTCCAACCCCTCCGTGATGTTGGCTGCGGGCCTGTTGGCCAAGAAAGCGGTCGAACGGGGCCTGACGGTTGATTCCACGGTCAAAGCCTCCCTCGCTCCGGGATCCCGCGTTGTTTCCGATTACCTCAACGTGACCGGGCTGCAGCCCTATCTCGACCAGCTGGGATTCAATTTGGTCGGCTATGGCTGCACCACGTGCATCGGAAACTCCGGCCCTCTTCCCGCCCCGGTGGAGAAGGCCGTGGTGGAAAACGACCTGGTGGCCGCCAGCGTTCTCTCCGGCAACCGCAACTTTGAGGCCCGGGTGCATTCCTCGGTCAAAGCGAACTTCCTGATGTCCCCTCCCCTCGTCGTCGCCTTTGCCTTGGCCGGCCGGGTAGACCTCGATCTGTCCAAAGATCCGTTGGGCTTGGGGAAGGATGGTCAGGCCGTTTATCTGAAAGATCTCTGGCCCACGAGGGAGGAAATCGGGCAGGCCATGAAATCCGCACTCAAACCGGAAGTCTTCCGCCGCCTCTATCGGGACTTTTCGGAACAGAATCCGGCCTGGAACGAAATTCCGGGAAAACCGGGTCTGACCTACGCTTGGGACCGCAAAAGCACCTACATCCAAGAGCCCCCTTTCTTTGAGAATTTTTCTCTTCAACCGGCTCCCGTTTCCGGCATTGCCAACGCACGCTGCCTGGGAATCTTTGGAGATTCCGTCACCACCGATCACATCTCACCCGCCGGCAACATCAAAAAGACCTCTCCTGCCGGATCCTACCTTTTGGAAAACGGGGTCCCGGCAGAGGATTTCAACAGCTATGGCGCGCGCCGTGGAAACGACCGTGTGATGACACGGGGAACCTTTGCCAATGTAAGAATTAAAAACCTGATGCTACCCGGGGTGGAGGGAGGTCTAACCCTTAACCTTCTCGACCCCAAGAAACCTCAGGTCTCCATTTATGATGCGGCTGTGCATTACCGCAAAGCCGGGATCCCCTTGGTCGTTTTTGCCGGCAAGGAATACGGGACAGGAAGTTCCCGCGATTGGGCGGCTAAAGGGACACGACTTTTGGGAGTTCGGGCGGTGATCGCAGAAAGCTTCGAGCGGATCCACCGATCCAACTTGGTCGGCATGGGTGTTCTGCCCTGCACCTTCCCTGAAGGAGTGAACGCCAAGACCCTCAAGATCGACGGCACAGAAACGTACTCCCTGGAGGGACTGAGCTCACCTCCGAAGCCCCGCGAAAATCTCACTCTCGTGATCCATCGATCGAACGGAACGCTGGAGAAAGCAACCGTGATCAGTCGTCTGGATACTCCAATCGAGGTGGAGTATTTCCTCCATTGCGGAATCCTTCCCTATGTTTTGCGACAAATCGCAAGCCAATAAAATTTTTGGATTTTAGTATAGAATTTCTATTTATATCACTATGGAAAAGGCTCTTATAATTTTATTTAACTTGTATAATATTTTTGACATATAAGTATTTTATATTACTTTTAGGACATGTCTTTGTTATCAAGTTTTACGGCTTTTAGGCCTGCAATTTTGTCCCATTAGAGGCATAACGAACCTATGCCAATGACACCCACAGCTTCGGATCTTAAGTCCAAGATTTCCGCCCCCCCTAAGAAAAAGATCATGTGGAAACAGGTTCCTTTGATTGTTGGGACCGTTTCGACCGCGGATGGTTTGAAGTATTTGAGCCATTGCCCCAAAGGGGTCGATTTGGTGGAAGTCAGACTCGACACCCTTCTGGCTAAAGGGGTGGCTCCCGACCTTATTCAGGAGTCGATGGCTGCGCGGACAACCCCTACCCTTCTTACCCTTAGGACAAGGGAAGAGGGCGGAGCATTTAATTGGCGCTCTCGGCAGCGCGTTCTCTTCTTTTTGAAATTCATCCCCTTCGCCGATGCCGTGGACTTGGAACTGACCAACATTCCCCGCTTGGGACGGGTCCTCCGCGCAGTCCGACGCCTCAAAAGGGACCTGATCATCTCCTCCCACTCCCTCAAACGAAAACTGACCCCCCTTCGCCTCCGCCGCCTGCTCCAGCAGTTCCGAAAAACCCGTGCCCACGTTTATAAAATCGTCGGCTTGGCTCGCCGCCGGAGAGACCTCCGGGTGTTGGCCGAGCCTCTTTTGAACCAATCCCACATGCGCTTAGCCATTATGGCCTCGGGTCCTTTGGCCACTGCATCCCGCATCTCCCTCCCAGCTCTGGGATCCCGCTTGGTCTACGTCTATTTGGATGAACCCACCGCCCCAGGACAACCTGGACACACCTCCGAGTTCGCTCTCACCGATCTTCGTTCCTTTGCCTCCCCTAAAGGGGCCTGACCGTTTCAGCTCGCAGGCCGCTTGGGGCGCAAGGCCCCGGGAATGGAATTTTCCACCTTTCCCCCGCTGGAGGACACCACCGGAAATCCCCCTGTGGAAGACGCCCCCCCGGTGAATAAAAAAGCGGCCACCAAACCATGAATTCCAACCAACACCAGAATCAGGGCCGATAACCCACAGAAGGTTTGTGCCTTTTCCATCCGACCCCTTAGAAAACCCTTTTCCCTCTCGCTCCTCTCGGCCAAGGCCTTCGCCCTTCGATCCATCTCCTCCATCAACCGGGAACGTTCCAACCGGTACTGCTCCATCTGTTGGAGCCGCTCCTGTTTTCGATTTTCCATCTCTTTCTTTCGGGATTCCGTCCAACCCTCCGTGGCCATGCCGGCTTCAGCAGACTCCCGATCGATCTGGGACATCTTGGCCTCCACCTCCTTGAGCCGATCCCGAACCCCCCATTCAACCTCCCCCGTAATCTCACCTGTTTTCCCAGCCGAAAAATCAACCCTCAAAGGAACTGCGGCCAAACCGTACACCGCCGCCAGGGCCAAAAAACCAAGGTTCAAAAACTGGAAGCCTGCAACCCGGGCAACGCTTTTCCGAGCGGGTAAAGGGCCCCGCAGGAAAAACATCCCCAACAGTACCAACGGCGCCCACTGAGCCATGGCCTCTCGATTGGGTAATAATTGATCGCCCGCCCCCAGGACTCCACCTACCTCCCCAATCTTCCACAGGCCCATAACCAGCAGCCCCAGGCCCGCTACCCGGAACAAAAAGCCGCGATCACCTCCCTCCGCCATTCCCCCAATCTGCCACCCCTCGCCGGTCGGCTCGACCAAAAACTTCTTCTCCTGTCCGAGGGATCGTGTCGATAAATCCCACCCGAATCTTGACCCCACCCGCTCCTCTGAGCACGCTTGGACATGCTTCGGGAAAAGTCTTTTGCCAAAGGGGATCTGATTTTTCGAGAAGGGGATGAAGGCTCCGAAGCCTTCCGCATTCTGGAAGGACGGATCGAAATTTCCATTCATGTAACCGGACAAGGCGATGTCCCCATTGGCCATCTGGTCCCGGGCGATATTTTTGGAGAAATGGCCTTGCTGGATGACAAACCCCGCTCGGCCACCGCCCGGGCGATCGAACCCACCCGGCTTCACCTCATGAATATCGAGGAGTTTAACGACCTCTTTCTGCGGGATCCCTCGGCCCTGTCCCCATTTCTTTCTTCCTTTTTTGAACGCTTACGGAATACCAACGATCTGCTCCGTCGCGAACTCGAACTCCGTCACGCCAACCCCACCGAAGTCCACCAACTTCTCGAGGCCGGAACAAATCTCGATCATCCATCGATTCATCCGATACCCAAGATCACCGTGACCCCAGCCAACCTCACCACCCGCAAAGCCGGCTCTCCGGAGTCTGTGGTGTTGGATCGCCTTCCTTTTCGCATCGGCCGCCGCCAAAGCGGAGAAGGGGCCGACATTCTATCCGCCAACGATCTCTCCCTGCGGGACAACTATCCTTACCAAATCTCCCGCAACCACTGCTCGATCGAGCGATCGGGATCGGAACTGATTGTCCGGGATCGCGGCAGCACCCTCGGCACTATCCTCAATGGCCAATCCATGGGAACAGAATCTGAACACATGTCCCTCCCTCTCCAGCCAGGCTCCAACAAACTGGTTCTGGGCGGCGAGGACAGCACTTTCCAGTTCAATGTTCAGGTAGAACCCTCGTGATTCAGAGCATTTACTAAACTCCGCACGGCGTCTAGGCGGCCTCATCGAGCCCGTCTTACCTGTTCACCGCTTTGAAGTTCCATCTCAAGATGGGGCGCAATTCCCACGCGAAGCGCAGCCATAAACTGCCGGAGACAGAGACCCGAATGGGCGGGGGCAATCCTTAGGGAGGCCAAAGTCGACCCTACCGAGCTGAATTTTTTATCCACCGGTAGGGCAGCCTCGATGAGGCTGCCGCTCTCTCAGACAATCATCTGCGGCAGGGCCATCGACCTTGCCCTACCTAGCTCTTACCGCTTGTACGGCGTCAAAGACTCAACCCTGACGTGGCACGCCCTTCGTACCCACACCTCAAGTGGGGTGCTACTTCTTCCCCCCCGCCACCACCACGGTTTCGTCGGGCTCCTCCGCTTTCCCAGAGAGCTTGGCCCTTAGTGCCTTCTCCACTCTCGCATACAGGGCCGGATCCTTCTTCAACTCCTCCTTGGCCGCATCCCTCCCTTGGGCCAACTGCTTGCCCTCAAAAGCAATCCAGGCGCCCTTCTTCTCCACCGCATTGTGCTCAATGGCCGCATCGATCAGGGACCCTTCCCGCGAAATTCCCTCATTGTACATGATATCGAATTCCGCCTCGGTGAAAGGAGGTGCCACCTTGTTTTTCACGATCTTCACCCGGGTCCGGTTGCCTACCACCGTGCCATCGGGGATCTTGATCGCGTTGATCCTGCGAATGTCCACCCGGACACTGGCAAAAAACTTCAACGCCCGGCCACCCGGTGTGGTCTCCGGATTGCCAAACATCACGCCGATTTTCTCGCGGATCTGGTTGGTAAAAATGCAAACCGTTCTCGCCCGGCTGATCAGGGCCGTCAGTTTCCTCATGGCCGCACTCATCAACCGCGCCTGCGCTCCTACCGTCACATCGCCGATCTGGCCCTCCAGCTCGTTCTTCGTGACCAAGGCCGCCACGCTGTCCAGCACCACCACGTC
>CAZZMY010000051.1:0-8677 GCA_964655385.1 uncultured Akkermansia sp. | reverse complement strand
ATGACGACGGCGGCGGGACATGAGAGGATCTCCTCGGGGTTAGGCTTTCGCCGGTTTGGCCTCAGCGGCCGCTTTGGCACCACCGCCCTTGGGGCGTTTGACACCGTATTTGCTGCGGGAAACGAGTCGGGCGAGCTTGTTTGAATTGCTGGGGCCGGAGGCGCCGAGGGCGTCCAGCGTGCCACGGACGATGTGATAACGAACGCCGGGCAAGTCTTTCACACGACCGCCACGAACCAAAACAATCGAGTGCTCCTGCAAATTGTGATTTTCCCCGGGTATGTAGGCGATCACTTCCTCCCCATTGGAGAGGCGGACCTTGGCGACTTTTCGGAGTGCCGAATTTGGTTTTTTTGGCGTGCGGGTCATGACCTGCAGACAAACGCCACGACGCTGGGGACAGCCATGCAAGGCGGGGGCTTTCGTGCCGCGCTTGAGAGCGGAACGGCCAAAACGAACCAGCTGATTGATCGTCGGCATTCTATATTTTCTCCCCCGCAGACTTTCCCAGACAGAAGACACCCCGTTTGCGGGTTCCATGAAGCGCTCGAAGCACGCATGGAGGACGATTCACCGAACCGTCACATGCCGACTGACCTAATCGTTATCCTTTCAGACACCGACCGGATGACAGCGGAAACTAAAATCCTGCCTGAAAAATCCCTTTATGACAAGGGTTTTCCGTAAAATTCTTCGCCTAGCAAGGGCAATAAGCCGTAACTCAAATCTTTGATACAGAAGCACGAGGGGCAGACAGAATATATGCTCAAGCAGGAATTTCAACTGCCCTGAACGTGAGGAAGCTGAATCGCATGCCCCTGAGGGGCTAAGAGTTCAGCTGGCCAAAGCTGCCGGAATGTCGAGAGCCACCTTGCGGGCTCTCTCCTCTTCCGGTTGGCTGCTAACCAAGGGTTCACCCACGGGCTCGCCAAGGTGCAGTAGCTTGATCTTGCGATAAGCACTGAAGCCAGTCCCAGCAGGGATCAAGTGACCCATGATCACGTTCTCCTTGAATCCAAGAAGCTTGTCGACCTTACCCAAGGTCGCGGCATCGGTCAGAATCCGGGTGGTGTCTTGGAAGGACGCCGCCGAGATAAAGCTCTCCGTCTCCAACGAAGCCTTGGTGATGCCAAGCAACACAGGGGTCGCCTCGGCCGGTTTTCCACCCTTGGCCTCGATGTCACGATTGGCTTCCTCAAAGCTTGTCCGGTCCACTTGCTCGCCCCAGAGAAGCTGAGTGTCGCCGGGCTCGGTGATTTTCACCTTGCGGAGCATCTGTCGAACGATGATCTCGATATGCTTATCGTTGATCTCCACCCCTTGCAGTCGGTACACCTCCTGCACCTCGTTGACCAGGTACTCCTGCAATTCCTGCGGACCGCAGACCTCGAGAATTTCATGAGGCACAACCGGACCTTCTGTCAGCTGTTGTCCCTTCTTCACGGTGTCACCCTTGTAGACGATCAAGTGCTTGGAAAGAGGGATGAGGTGTTCCTCTTCCGCTCCTGTCTCCGCATCCTTGATGACCAGCTTCTTCTTGCCGCGCAAGTTGCCCTGCAGATCCACCACTCCATCGATCTTGGCAATCTCCGCCGCGTCCTTCGGACGACGGGCCTCAAAGAGCTCGGCCACCCGGGGCAATCCTCCGGTGATGTCCTTGGTCTTGGTGACTTTTCGGGGGGTCTTGGCCAGACGTTGCCCGGCTTGCACCTTCTCCCCGTCCTTCACTTCAATATGGGCCCCGGCAGGAATACTATAGGCAGCCACCACTGCGCCCGCTGGATCGACGATGGCGATCTGCGGATGCAGGTCTTCCTTGTGCTCAATGATGACGGTACCGACGGACTTGGTCGTCTCGTCGACTTCCTTCTTCATCGTTACCCCTTCCAGAATGTCCTTAAACTCCACTCGGCCCGCCTTCTCGGTCAGGATCGAGATGTTGTAAGGATCCCACTGGACAAAGCTTTGGCCCTTCTTGACCTTGCCACCCTCGGGAACCGAGATCATGGACCCGATGACGACCGGATACCGTTCCAGCTCGCGTCCGTCGGCGGCATGCACGCTAACGAAACCGTTCTTGTTCAGAACGATGTCATGCCCTTCCAGCGCTTTCACAGTGCGCAAGTCGGTGTACTGGATGGTGCCATCGTTCTTGGCTTTGATCTGCGGCTGTTTGAAGACCTGGGAGGCCGTTCCACCGATGTGGAAGGTACGCATGGTCAGCTGAGTCCCGGGTTCGCCAATGCTCTGGGCGGCAATGATACCCACTGACTCGCCCAGCTTGGCGGGTTGGTTCGTGGCCAAGTTCAGGCCGTAGCACGAGGCACAAACGCCCCGGCGGGTTTCACAGGTCAATGCAGAGCGGATCTTCACCCGCTCCTGACCCAAATTCTCGATCGCCGCGGCGGCCTTTTCGTCAATCAACTGCCCCGCCGTCACAATCTTGTTCTTGGTCACGGGATCCACGATGTCGTCGCAGGAAGTACGGCCGTAGATGCGGTCACGCAGGCGGACGATTTCATCATCCCCTTCCATGATCGCCTTGACCCAAATTCCCCGTTCTGTGCCGCAATCCGGTTCGCGGATAATCATGTCCATGGCGACGTCGCAAAGTTTGCGCGTCATATAACCTGAATCCGCAGTCTTTAGCGCCGTGTCGGCCAATCCCTTTCGGGCACCGTGGGTACTGATGAAATATTCCAACACGGAAAGTCCTTCACGGAAACTCGCCGTGATGGGACGTTCGATGATTTCGCCCGAGGGCTTGGCCATCAGACCCCGCATTCCGGCCAGCTGACGGACCTGGTTCCGATTGCCTCGAGCTCCGGAATCCACCATCAAATACACCGGATTGAAGTCCTTGCGGCCTTCGTTGTGCTCCAAGGTGCGGTACATGGCAGAGGAGATTTCCTCGGTGGCCTGGGTCCAGATATCAACGATCTTGTTGTAACGCTCTCCATCGGTGATCGCTCCCATCCGGTACTGCTTTTCCACCTGCGTCACCGACTGGCGGGCCCGGTCGATCACCTGAGGTTTTTCCTCCGGGATGATCATGTCATTAATGCCGATAGATACTCCCGCACGGGTGGCAGCCATGAATCCGAGATCCTTCAGCTTGTCCAGACACTCGACGGTGGCGGCGTGCCCAGCCTTTTCGTAGCAACGGAGAATGATTTCCCCGATCTGCTTCTTGCCGGCGGCCTTGTTGACGAAACCCAATTCCTTGGGCCAGATACTGTTGAATTTCACCCGACCAGGGGTGGTTTCGATAAATTTCTTGGTCGCATCCCCAAAGATGGTCTCTTTCCCGAAGTCGGGATTTTTAAAGAGAATCATATCGTGGATTTTGATGCTTCCCTCCGAAATCGCAAAATCCACTTCGTCGGCTTCCGAGAAGACGCTTAAACGCTTCTTCTGTTTGTCCTGCTTTTCCGTGGAACGCATGGGGTTCTGCGACAGGTAGTAGCAGCCCAATGTGATGTCCTGGCTGGGGGTGGTGATGGGGCGACCGTTGCTCGGCCCGAAAATGTTATTCGGAGCCAACATCAACAACCGCGCTTCCAGCTGAGCTTCCACGCTCAGCGGAACGTGCACGGCCATTTGATCCCCGTCGAAGTCCGCATTGTACGCCGTGCAGACCAGCGGGTGGATTCGGATGGCGTCACCTTCGATCAATTTTGGTTCAAACGCCTGCACCGAAAGACGGTGAAGAGTCGGAGCCCGATTCAGCAAAACCGGATGCTCGCGGGTCACTTCATCAAGGGTGTCCCAGACAATGGACTCTTTCCTCTCGATCATTTTTTTGGCCGAGCGGACGGTATGCACCTGGCCAAGCTCTTTGAGCCGGCGGATGATGAAGGGTTCAAAGAGAACCAGGGCCATCTTCTTGGGCAAACCGCACTCGTTAAGCTTCAGCTCCGGACCGATGACGATCACCGAACGTCCGGAATAATCGACGCGCTTGCCGAGAAGATTCATGCGGAAACGGCCGGTCTTCCCCTTCAACATGTCGGAGAGGGACTTCAAGGGTCGGTTGCCGGCACCCGTGACGGCGCGGCCATGGCGACCATTGTCCATCAGGGCGTCGACCGACTCCTGAAGCATCCGCTTTTCGTTGCGGATGATGACCTCAGGAGTCTTCAGCTGCAGCAGATTGCGCAAGCGGTTGTTGCGGTTGATGACCCGACGATAGAGGTCGTTCAGGTCGGAGGTGGCAAAACGTCCACCTTCCAACGGAACCAAAGGACGGAGGTCAGGCGGAATTACCGGAAGAATTTCCAGGATCATCCACTCGGGTCGGGCTCCGGCGTTGATGAAGCCTTGAACCAGCTTCAACCGCTTTGCAACCTTCTTGCGGGTCTGCTTGCTGCGGGTGGTTTCCAGTTGCTGTTCCAGCTCGGTCGCCACCTCATCGAGATCCATCTTTTTGAAGACGTCACGAATCGCCTCCGCTCCCATCTTGGCGACAAAGGAATCCCCAAACTGTTCCTGAGCCTCGCGGTACTCCGTCTCGGTCAAAAGCTGCTTTTCCTTCAACGGGGTTTTCCCCGGATCGATCACGAGATAATCCTCGTAATAGATCACCCGCTCAAGTTCCCTGGCGGTCATGTCCATCATCAGACCCAGTCGACTGGGCATACACTTGTAGAACCAGATGTGGCTGACCGGTACGGCCAGCTCAATGTGCCCCATCCGCTCCCGACGAACGCGAGCCAAAGTGACCTCCACTCCGCAACGGTCACAGATCACCCCCTTGAACTTGATCCGCTTGTACTTACCGCAGGAGCACTCGTAATCCTTGGTGGGACCGAAAATCCGCTCGCAAAATAGACCACCCTTCTCCGGCTTAAAGGTCCGGTAGTTGATGGTTTCGGGATTTTTGGTCTCTCCACGGCTCCAGGAAAGAATCGATTCGGGCGACGCGACGGTGATACTCACCTCGTCGAAGCCGACGGTTCTTTCCATGCCGAGGATTTCACGTGCGGATTGGGTCTGTTTGTTCATGGGATGGATGTTTTCCAGTTGGGTTAGGCGGCCGCTACTTCCAGAAGATTGGGTTTCTGCAGATCTTCATCCACGACGCGACTGCGCTCTCCTACTTTTACGTCGAGACAGAGGCTCTGCATTTCCTTGATCAACACGTTGAACGACTCCGGAGTGCCCGCCTCGAGGGAATTGTCTCCTTTGACAATACTCTCGTAGATGCGGGTACGGCCGGCGACGTCGTCGGATTTCACCGTGAGGAGTTCCTGGAGGGTGTAAGCGGCGCCATAAGCTTCCATCGCCCACACTTCCATTTCTCCGTAACGCTGACCGCCGTACTGCGCCTTGCCTCCCAGCGGCTGCTGGGTGACGAGAGAGTACGGACCGACCGCCCGGGCGTGGATCTTGTCCGCGACCAAGTGGTGCAATTTCATCATGTAAATCAGGCCGACCACCACGCGCTGGTCGAAGAATTCCCCGGTCCGACCGTCGATTAGCACGGATTTCCCGTCCTCATCGAGCTTGGCCTTCTTGAGGAACTCACGGATCTTGGTCTCACTGATTCCATCAAACACCGGGGTGGCCACGTTGAACCCGAGGGCCCGGGCCGCGATCCCCAAATGGGTCTCCAGCACCTGACCAACGTTCATACGCGAGGGCACACCGAGCGGATTCAGTATGATGTCCACAGGGGTTCCGTCCGGCAGGAAGGGCATATCCTCCTCCGGCACGATTTTGGCTACGACACCCTTGTTGCCGTGTCGTCCGGCCATCTTATCCCCCACGGAGATCTTCCGTTTGGCAGCCACATAAACCTTCACCTGTTTGATCACGCCCGGATCGATATCCTCGCCCGATTCCACACGCTCCAGCTCCATATCCTTTTCGTTATCGAGCTGGTTGAACTTTTGTTCATAGCTCGAGATGATTTCGCGGATCTTGATCCGGATCGGGCTCGGGTCGATTTCGATGTGGTGATACACATCAGCAATCTTCCGCAGGAGAGTCTTGGTGATCTTGCGGTTGGCCGGAATAATGATTTCCCCGGTTTCGGCATTGACCACATCCAGCGGGATTTTCTCGTTCAACAGGATGTTGGAAAGGGCTTGGGTCAACTCCTCCTTCAACGCCGCATGCTTCTTGATGTACTTGTCCTCGACTCCCTTGGCGTGGCGTTTTGCCTCACCAGGAGCGAGCTTGATGACGTCTTTCTTGATCGACCCACCGGTGGATTTGACGTCCATCACGATGCCCGCGGATCCCGAGGGCACGACCAGGGAACTGTCCTTCACGTCAGCCGCTTTCTCCCCGAAGATGGCACGCAAGAGACGCTCTTCCGGCGCCAATTCCGTCTCACTCTTCGGGGTGATCTTTCCCACCAGAATGTCTCCGGCCTTCACCTCGGCGCCGACGCGAACCACGCCGTCCGGTCCGAGATTTTTCAGGGCCTCGTCGCCGACATTCGGGATATCGCGGGTGATTTCCTCGGGTCCGAGCTTGGTGTCCCGGGCCGCGATTTCAAATTCCTCGATGTGAATACTGGTATAGACGTCTTCCTTGACCAAACGCTGATTCAGCAGGATGGCGTCCTCGAAGTTGTATCCATGCCAAGGCATAAAGGCTACGACCACATTCCGGCCGAGGGCCAATTCACCGTTGTCCGTGCACGGTCCGTCGGCGATCACGGTTCCCTTGGAAACGCGTTGACCCACGTGAACGATCGGCTTTTGGTTCACGCAGGTTCCGTTATTGGAACGCATGAATTTTCGCAGGTCGTACACATAGATCCCCTTCTCCGGGTCGGTCTTCAAGCGCTTCCGGTTTTCCGGGGCCTTCCCGTCTTCCGTCACGATGACCTGACGGGCGGTGACCGAGGCCACCTTGCCGGGACCTTCACTCACGATCATGGCGTGCGAATCCTTCGCAACCTTCCCCTCCATTCCCGTCCCCACCACAGGGGATTCCGAAATCAACAAGGGCACTCCTTGGCGTTGCATGTTCGATCCCATGAGGGCTCGATTGGCGTCATCGTGTTCCAGGAACGGAATTAACGAAGCGGCCACCGAAACCAACTGCTTGGGGGACACGTCCATGTAGTGAACCTTGTCCGGTTCCACTTCCAAAAACTCCCCGCGATATCGAACAGAAACCCGCGGCGAGGTGAATTTCCCATGACCGTCGATGGCCGAATTGGCCTGGGCCACGATGAAGTTTTCTTCTTGGTCAGCGGTTAGATAGTCGAGATCCTCGCGGACCTTGCCATCCACAACCTTGCGATACGGGGTTTCGATGAATCCGAATTCATTGATCCGGCCAAAGGTTGAAAGGCTGGAGATCAGTCCGATGTTCGGACCTTCCGGCGTTTCAATCGGGCAGATGCGTCCGTAGTGCGAGGGATGCACGTCGCGGACTTCAAAGCCCGCACGGTCCCGGCTCAAACCTCCCGGTCCAAGCGCGGATAGACGGCGCTTGTGCGTCATCTCGCTCAACGGATTGGTCTGATCCATCAACTGGGACAACTGGCTCCGGCCGAAGAAGTCGCGGATGACCGCAGACAAGGCCTTCGGATTGATTAGCTTTTGGGGCGTCATGCCTTCCGTGTTCACATCGAACAGGGTCATGCGCTCCTTCACCAGACGCTCGGTCCGGCTCAAACCCGTGCGGCACTGGTTGGAGAGCAGTTCTCCAACCGTCCGGACGCGGCGGCTTCCCAAATGATCGATATCATCGGTCGTCCCCTCGCCCAGGCGCAGGTTGATCAAATAGCTGGTGGCCGCGACGACATCTTCCCGGGTCAGAATCCGGGTTTCGAGATCCGTCTGCAGACCAAGCTTCTGGTTGAGCTTGTGCCGTCCTACGCGGCCGATGTCATAGCGCTTCGGATCAAAGAAGAGACGCTTGAGCAGGGCCTTGGCGTTCGTGACGGTGGGGGGATCTCCGGGACGGAGACGTCGGTAGATTTCCTTCAGCGCCGACTCGGTGTCTTTGGTCGGGTCCTTTTTGAGACATTTGAGGATGGTGTCATCCACCCGAATGTCGACGACCTCCACGGACTTCAGGCCGAGGTCCAGCAACTGCCGGACCACACCCTTGGTCAAAGGCTCGAACGCACGGGCGACCACCAGATCCGCATTGGCGGTATCGCGCACCTCCTTGATCAGCACCTTCTGGCTAAGCTCGTTCTCCTCCAGATCCTCCGAAAGCTTGAGCGGATCGATCCGGTAGAAGAGGGAGATGATTTCCTCGTCGGTGCTGTAATCCAGGGCTCGGAGCAGCGTGGTGAGCAGGAATTTCCTGCGGCGCTTGCGACGGTCCAGATGCACGTACAGCAGGTCGGCGGTGTCATAGGAGACCTCAAGCCAGGAACCGCGGTCGGGAATGATCCGGTAGCTGTGCAGGATCTTTCCGTTGGCGTGGACACTGGACTCAAAGCAGATCCCCGGGGAACGGTGGAGCTGGCTGACAATCACCCGCTCCGCTCCGTTCACCACAAAGGTCCCCTGCTTGGTCATGAGGGGGAGTTCGCCCATGTAGACGCGCTCCTCAATGGTGGAACCCTCGTTATGGAGCACGAAGGTCACATACAGAGGGGCGGCGTACGTGGCGCCTTCCCGCAAGCATTCGATCGGGCCCGTCTTGCTGGCGCCGAGGTCGTAGTGACTAAAATCGAGTTTGATCTTCTCGTCGTAACTTT
>CAZZMY010000050.1:0-8799 GCA_964655385.1 uncultured Akkermansia sp. | reverse complement strand
GGTTGCCCCAACAGATCCTAAGTCTGTCGCGTCTGCCAGTTTCGCCACAGGCCCGTTTGACGAAGTGTAGCCGATCAAGGGCGAAAAACGAGCGGAACTACCCTCAGAAGCTTTGTATTGTGGCAAGTATGTGGCAGCGTAATTCCCTTACTTGGAACAGGAAGTGCCGAAACGCCCCAAATACAAAAAAGGATATACTTGGACCCACCATTTTGATGAGTGGTGGGACAGGGTCGGGGAGGAGTTTAAGATCAAGCTCTTCGTCTTCGTCCTAATTCTGATCATGCTCGGGGGAGGATTCGGCCTTTATCACTGGGTTCAGCAGAGTGAGAAAAAAGAGCTGATCGAACTGGCCCGGGTTCGTCAGGAGAAAGAAAATGAAAGCATCCGATATAGGATGAGTCAAAGACCGATCCCACCGGGCGATTGGTCTCCCCGGGAAGATTGAGTTGGGGTTCGTTCGATTGAATTTTCTTTAAAAAACACCGCATCGGGTAGCGAGTTTTCCGGTTTCATTCCCCATGAGTTATGGGAGGACAATTTTAGCCATCCTTTGGCTGATTCCCCTGGCTCGGGCAGGGCTCCCTCTTTCACCTCCCGAGGTTTGCTCGCCGAGGGTGATTTCCCAGGGGGACAAAGGTTCCGTGCCCCAACTGCCTTGGAGGTGGATGACTTGGAACCTCCAGTGGTTTCCCGGGCATCACCCTCAATCCGCACCGGGAACCCAAAGCCAGCACATCCAATCGGTAAATCTTCTTCTGGAAACAATATGGCCCCAAGTCGCGGTGTTCCAGGAGGTGCTGGATCCGGTTGCCCTAAACATGACCTCCCCGCGATACCCTTGGAGAGCGATGACTGATTTTCAAAGGGCGGGGGATGAGGAGGAAAAACTGCCACCACAAAATATTGCCCTGATCAGTCAGTGGCCTTGGAGCGAAGTCTGGGAGGTTGATTTTCATCGCTTACCGCTAACCCCCGATCGTCCCGTCCGCGGTTTTTTAGGAGCCAAATTTCAGGACGACCAAGGCCGGAGTATCACGGTCTATGGAGTGCACCTCAAAAGCAACCGGGGAGGAAGGCAGGAGTCAGCGAAACGGAGGGAAAAAGCGGTCGAGTACCTTCGCTGGGACTGGATTCGACGGGGCCTCAACCCGGAAAAGGATCCGATTCTTTTGGGAGGTGACTTCAACTGCTCGACGAGGGATCCCGAATTTACAGAGGAAACAATCCGGGCGTTGGTGCGTGAAGGTTGGACGTTGGCCGACCGGGATCTGGGGTGGCCGGAAGGCGCCACGGTGAAACCGGACCCAAAGGGGAGATTTCCGGCTGCTGACTTTGACCACTTTCTCCTGTCTCCGGGTTGGAAACAGGTGCTTGGAGGGGAAAAACCTCAGATCCGAATCAGTTCAGGGGAAAAGATTCCCAGTGATCATTATCCGGTAGAGCTAGACCTGGGGGCGAATCCAAAACAATTCTACCGAGTTCCCCGCAACTAAGAATGTGTCGGGCCGAGAGATGACTAACGGCTGTGATTGTTTACACCAGACCAGCGCGTTTCAGGGTAGCGTAAGCCCCCTTCTTCGAGATTGTTTTCAGCGCCCGAGCCGTGAGGCGAATGCTCACATGACGACCCAATTCCGGGACGTACAGCCTTTTGCGGCGTAGGTTGGGACGGAATTTCCGTGGGGTGTTGGCGGTGACGTGCATACCGATACCGCCGGACTTTTTGGATTTACCGCTACGGATGATCTTCCGCCCAAGGGACGGAACGGCTCCAGTGATTTGGCAACGGCGGCTCATTTGAGGAGGAGGGCGTTACGGGCCCGTTTGATGGCTTGGTTGAGGCGGCGGTGCAGGACGGCCGGCATGCCGGTCACGCGGCGGGGAAGGATCTTCCCGCGTTCGGTGATGAATTTGCGGAGAAGCTCCACATTACGAAAATCGATGGCGTCCGCGTTGATATCGATCCGCCGGCGGGTGGCGGAGCGGTTCATACGACGGGGCCGTCTGGCTTTTTTATTAAACATGATCCATTACTCCTTGGCTTTGGTCTTTTCCTCGTCTTCGGACTCTTCGCCACCTTCCTCCTCGGAAGATTCGACGGTGTCCATGAACGGTTGGGCGCTCTCCCAACGGTTCTTGCCTTTGTTTTCCTGCTCAAAGCGGGATTGGCAATCAACGGTGAAACGCGCAAAGGGGATCGCCTCTAGGCGGGCCACGGGGATGGCCTGACCGGACATCTCGCAAACCCCGTAAGTGCCCGCGGCGATGCGCTTCAGGGCCTCTTCGATCTCGTAAAGGGCATCCTGTTCCTGACTCAGAAGGCTCAGGGCGAAATCTTTTTCGTAGGCATCGCTTCCGGCATCGGCTTGGTGCATGCCGAAGGCGGAACCGGCGCCTTCCCCTCGCTCGCGCAGGCTGTCTTGGGCGACTCCCTGCATCTGGTCGAGGATATGATCCCGCAGGTCGGCCAACTTTGCTTTCTGCTTTTCCAGGAAGGAGGCGGAGAATTTTGGGGGTTTTGCAGCCTTGCCGCTCATTTCCTCCAAGGGGCGGAGGAATTTACTAGGCATTTTGATGGGGAAAGGGGGTCCTGAGGGCTTTTTGGCCGCGACGGGCTTGATGGAGGCCTTCGAAGGCTTTTTGGCCTTAGGGGAGTCCTTCTTTTTTAAGGCTTTGGGCGCCTTCTTGGAAGAGGCCTTGGATGCCTTTTTTGCTTTGGATTTCTTTGCCATGAACGTTTCAACCTAGCGAACCCTCAAGGGCTTGCCAACCGTAAAAGGGGCGGATTTAGCTCGGTTCGAAGCTCAGGTAGGTGGGGTGAGAGAGCCCTTTTTCATAGGATTCCAACAGATCCATGCCTTCGGTGGCCTTCATTTTGTCCGCTTTGATGGCTTCATCCACTTGGGATTTGATCAAACGGGATAGCTGGGAGGGATCGTACTGCACGTTGCCCAAAACCCGGGCAATGGAGAATCCCGGGATCGTTTCTTCGATGTAAAAACCGTCCGGCTCATCGGAGTCCAAAAAGACATGTGCCTCGTTAACCGAGCCGAAAAGATTATGCAGGTCCCCCATGACGTCCTGGTAGGCGCCCAGGAGAAAAAAGCCGAGAATGTAGGGTTGGCCGGAGGGGGCGTGGAGGGGAAGGGTGGAGCGGATCCCGGAACCGGCCACAAACTGGTCGATCTTGCCATCGGAGTCGCAGGTGATGTCGACCAACCGTCCGTTGTGAACAGGGGCCTCGTTGAGTCGGTGGATGGGAACGATGGGGAAAAGTTGCTTGAGGGCCCAATGATCGATAAGCGATTGGAATACACTGAAATTGCAGAGGTACTGTTTGCCCAGCTGATCGTTGAGTTTGCGGATCTCCTCGGGAGGGGGGCGACCGTTCACGTACAGGGCCGTGATCCTCTCGACCAAATGCCAGAAGGTGTCTTCCACCCGCGCTTTGGTAGCCAGATCGAGAAGGCCGAGGTCAAAACGCGCGGCGGCCTCCTCTTTTACGGCCATGCCGTCATTGAGGGATTCCCGGCGGTTTTTCCGGTTTAAATTAACCACGAGGTCGGAGAGTTGGCGGACAAATTCAGGATCGTTCTCTTGGGCGGCCACGAAGGGTCGCGGGGTTTTCTCGATCGTGCCAAAAACCTCCACCAACAGGACCGAGTGGTGGGCGACCGTGGCCCGGCCGCTCTCACTCACCAAATTGGGGTGGGGGACCTTTTCCTGCCGACAGACTTCAGCCACCGAGCGGACTACGTCGCGGGCATATTCCGCCAGGGTGTAGTTCATGGAACTTTCGGAATCAGACCGGGATCCGTCGTAGTCAATTGCGAGGCCACCGCCCACGTCGAGATACGCAGGTTTGAGACCGAGATGGTGAAGTTGAGCGTAGAAACGTGTCGCCTCCCGAACCGCCCTACGCAGGGCCAGAATGTCGGGGATCTGGGAGCCCACGTGGAAATGGAGCATCTGCAGGGCCTCGGGACAGCCCTCCTTCCGAAGGTATTCAATCGCCTCCAGCAGTTCCCCGGTGGAGAGACCGAATTTGGCGCTATCGCCGCCGGAGAGGGCCCATTTTCCCACGCCTCGGGCCGAAAGTCGCACCCGCACTCCGATGAGCGGTTGGACCTGCATCGCCCGAGCCGTCTCGATTGCCAATTTCAGCTCCTCGGGCTTTTCAATGACCAAGATGACTTTCTTTCCCAGTTTTCGTCCGATGAGGGCGGTGCGGATAAATTCGGCGTCCTTGTAGCCATTGCAGATGAGGAGACTTTCCGGGTCTCGGTGTTGGGCCAGACCGGCGAAGAGCTCGGGCTTGCTACCGACCTCCAGACCAAAATGGAAAGGTTCCCCGGCGTCGAGGATCTCCTCCACCACCTCCCGCATCTGGTTGACCTTGATCGGGAAAACGCCGCGATATTCCCCTTTATAACGGGTGGCCTTGATGGCATCGGCAAAGGCCTGATTGATGGCCCGTACGCGGTGCCGGAGCAGATCGTGAAAGCGAATGAGCAGGGGGAAGTGCAGGCCCCGTTCCTTGGCTCGGGCAGCCACTTTGGCGAGGTCAATATCCGCACCTTCCGTGGCCAAGGGTTTGACGGTGATGTGGCCCTCGGGGTTCACCCCGAAATAACCGCTGCCCCAACGGGCGATGCCGTAGGTGCGGATCGCGTCTTCGATCGTCCAAGTTTCTGGCGCAGATGCCACAGCGTCATTCATAGACGGCTTGGGCATCGGAATGCAACGATTCGATGCGAATTTCGGTTCTTTCGCGACCGCCCTAGCGGGAGTTAGCATGGCTGCATGGCCAGCGATGCGATCCATGTGCAGATTCTCGGACTAATGCCGGCCGCCAGTGGGATGGCGGTATTTTTGGGAAACGACACCAAAACCTTCAGCATCCATGTGGACCATGGGGTCGGCACCTCGATCGCACTTTTACTCAAAGGAGAGAAGCGGGAACGCCCTCTCACGCATGACCTGATCCATCTCATCCTGCAGGGGTTCGGCATTACGGTGGATAAGGTGATCATCAACGATCTTCGCAATGACACCTACTTTGCGCGTTTGACCCTTCGACAGGTGGGTCCGGGAGGAACCTCGATCACGGAGATTGATGCCCGTCCCAGCGACTGCGTGGCCATCGCCCTGGAGACGCAAAAACCGATCTATGTGGCCAAGGCGGTCTGGGACAAAGTCTCCGACATGACCCCTTTTCTGCAGGAGCTGAAAAAGAAGTTTGAGACCGGGGCTGTGACTGGTGAAGAGGGTGGAGAGGAGGCTGGGGGAGAGGAGAAGGGGGGAAACGAGAAGCCTAGAAATCCCGGAGGAAAAGGGCCCAAAAAAAGCTAAGCTATTACAGAATCAGGGCGAGAGGGAGTCTGGCAGGTTCGTGTCGGTCAAGGTTTTCAAGAAAGCGACCAGGGCTTTTTTATCCCCCGGGGTGAGGCCAATGCCCTCTACGGGGTGTTTGGCCAGATTCGGGTCGAGGGTGGGGCTTCTTTGCACACCTGAGGAGTAATGGTCCATCACCTCTTCCAGAGTCTTGAACCGACCGTCATGCATGTAAGGGGCCGTGAGGGCAATATTGCGCAGGGTGGGTGTGGCAAACTTACCCATGTCGGAATCTTTGCCAGTGACCTTTTGCCGTCCGGGATCCTTGGAAGAAGTGTCGAGGCCGTTGTTGTGGAACTGATGATCGGTAAAGAGAGGGGCCCCATGACAGTGAAAACAGTCGGCACCCCTTTGTCCCATCCGGGGCTCATATTCGGTCATGAAAAGCTCGAACCCCCTTTGCTCCTCCGGGCTGAGTTGAGTCAGCCCCGCCATCGCCAAGTCGAACTTGGATCGGTAGCTGGTCAGGGTGAGGAGGAACTGCTCCAGGGAGAGGGCGATTCTCTCCGCGGTGATTTTTGGGGATCCGAAAGCTTTTTCAAAAAGAGGGGGATACGCGGGCTTAGAGGAAAGTTTCCTGGCCACCCGGTCGAGGGATTCATCCATTTCGTCGTGCTCCTGGACCGGCATCAGCACCTGTTGCCGGAGAGAGGTCGCCCGGCCATCCCAGAAAAAGTGATTTTTCCAGGCAAGATTGTGCAGGGTCATGGAATTCCTCGTCCCGGGGTCTCCGTGGATTCCGATACTGAACCTTCGGGAATCGGAAAAGCCATGCGCGGGGTCATGACAGGAAAGACAGGAGATGGAATTGTCTTTCGAAAAGGCGGAATCCTGAAAGAGCCTCTGTCCAAGGGAAACGCGTTCCTCGATCAAGGGGTTGTCCATGGGGAGGTCCGGCATGGGGAAGGTCGCGGCCATTTGAAATCGATAGGGGGTATATTTCTCCGGAAGTTCGATCGGTTTCCGGTTTTTCATCGGGGAGGCTACGGGGATCGACGATAGGAATCGGCGAATCCGGAAAGATCCCCGAAGATTGGCTCCGAGCTTGTCGGCCAGAGGATCCTTTTCCCGTGAGTGGGTGGAGACGCCGTCCTGGCTTATCGCAATGGGGCGGGGAGAATTGAGAAGAGAGGCCAGGTCGAAGTCCAGGGTGAGGGTGGCATCGTGAAGAAGATCCAGCGGCGCGGTGAGATTGATGGCAGTGCGTCGGGGGTCTCGGGCGAAATGGTAGGAGTAGCCCGTCGGCTTATCGTTTCCTGTTCGAAAATAGCCCTCCAAAGCGAGAAAGATGTAGCCCCCTTGCCAGTTCCAGTGAAGGCCGTTGACGTTGGGGTTGAGGGGGGCGTCGGCAGGAATCTTGGCAATGTCGGCATGATTGTCGATTTCATCGGGTCCAAAATAAAAACGGATGGAACGGTACGAAGCGGGTGGAATGTCGTGGAGGATGAATTGCAGTCGATGTTTTTCGGCATCACACCAGGCATGCTGGTTGGGGAGCTCGGTCCATCCCCCCGATTCCTTCTCCAGGGCGAAGCCGGACAGCAGAAAACTGATTCGGGTAAAAGAGAGGGTTTCTTGGGCGGAATTTTCGTAGCGGAGGGAGTCCAAAATCAGAGGGGATCCGCCGAAAGTCGGTTGAATGATGGTTTCCAGATTTGTGGCTAAGCTAAGTCCAGCAGGAAAAAGAAAGAGCGAAGCAAAAAGCGAGGCTCGATTGAGTGGAGGCAAGAAATTCACGACTTAGCGTAAAGACGGTGATACCGCTGGGTCACCTGCGAAAATCGGAGCCGCAGGTCGGATTTAGTAGCCGACGCTGTCGTAAGTGGCCATTCCGGTGCGGGTCAACTTGTAGAACTTTCTGGTGGTCGTGGTGGTGTTCACCGTTTCGGTTTTTGTTCCGACATTGCCGGCAGGGGTCACGGTGCCGGAGAGGGCAGTCCAGGTCGAGCTGGTGAGATCGCTGGAGGAGGTCACTTGGTAGGTCCCCCCCTCCACGGCGTTCCAAGAAAGAGTCACGGTATTTCCGGCAACCGTCACGGGAGTAGAGCTCCATGTCTCCACGTTGTTTGTGCCTCCTTTGTAATATTGGGTGAGAGGCGTGTCGGAGTTCATGACCGTGAGAGTTGTATTATTTCCCGGGGTAGGGGGGGTACCGGTGGAGGCGGGGGGGGTGGCCATATACCAGCGGCCAACGTTGTAGGGGTACCAAGGGGTCCCATCGGCTTTGATGGAGACAAAGTAAGCCCATGTTCCGTTGGGATATTCGGGGGTGACGCAGAAACGGGCGTTGTATTTGTTGAGGTCGAAATGGACGCCTTGGGTATAGCCGAGATCGCCTAAGTAATCGTAATCCTCGGCGTAGTGTCCGAGCTCGTAGGTGGTCGAGACGTTGGGGCCCCATTGTACCGAACTTAATGTGGTTTTATTTTGAGCCTGTTGCGCCCAAAGCGGGAGGCTTTTTCTTCCGGTGGTATTCAAATTGGTGGTGCCATTATTTCCATCCCGAAAGACGTACCCGGAGATCATGCGACGAACCGTGCTGGTGGGATTGGTGGGGTTGGAGTATCCGTAGGGTCCGTAAAGGGGAAGACCGTCGTTGACCCACCCAATGATGGGCGAGTGTTTCCAGTTGGTGGCTGAGATATTCTCCGAATACAACTTGGAGTTGGAGTCGTAGTTGATGTTATCGCTGAGCACGTAACGGACCCCGATGGGGTTGGCGTGGGCATGATATTGCCCGCTGGGTTGGGGATGATTCAGAGCATAATCAAAAGAGCCACCTTCGTTGGGGAGTGCATCCCGATTCCAAATCCCGTCTCCCGCACCGATGCCGGCGATGGGCGAGGCATCCTTGGAGTTCGATACGGAGTAGGAAAAACCGTCAGACGTGTTGTAAATCGCCACCCCATCCACCAGAAATCCGATCGAACCTTGGCCGGTCAAGGTTCGTCCGGTGGTGGCCAGATTGGAAATCACCGTTGGGTTTCGAGGAAAACGATACACACTCGTGCTGGTTCCCTGATTTTTGGGAAGGTTGGGATTGTTCCAAGGCCCCATGACGTAAGGGGCTAGTCCGGTGTTTTTGATGTACACCCAGTTGCTGGAGTAATCGATTTCATGAACTCCGGCATAGGTGGGTGAAGTTTGTCCCGTCCAAGTTGTGGTAGAGACTCCATTCGAACGGTTTGCGGTGCTGGTGTAAATTCGTGCGTACTTGGTGGAAGCTTCCGTGAACCACGAGGACAAAAGTGGATCGGCATAAAGAGATGTTTGAAGCGAGTGGATCGTTGAAATGATAAACAGAGACTTCAGGTAACGGAAAAACCTCTGATTCATTACCTTACGTTACCACAGAAGCGAGAAATTGCCTGAGATGTTTACGGATAAAGCAAAATCAATAAA
>CAZZMY010000049.1:3281-8951 GCA_964655385.1 uncultured Akkermansia sp. | reverse complement strand
CCGGTTTGAGAAAATTTGCCACGACTTGAGTGTTTGCTGTCACGAACTGTCACGGAACTAAAGCCGATTACGTGTTCATGAAATTACTAGCAAAAAGGCGCTATAAATCGAGACCAAATCTTTGTTGATTTTGGATTCTGAGAACAGGCGAAACATTTAGAAAGATCGAACGAGCACTTTCACCACAAGAGTTATTTAGCCAAGCCCCACGTGCAGGTATCGATATATACTTCCAGGACTCTTCAATCATCTTATTTCCCACGGTGCCCAGGTTTTACCCCCTTTGACATAAGCGCTACGGCCAAATTCTAAGGGTGGGCGCCCTACTTCAAATGCCCCGATGTCGGGACCTTTTCCCACGAAATCATCATTAAAGTTGGCTAACACAGCCCCTGCATCGATCACAGGACTAGGATTCAGTGTCACAGGGTCAGTTATCGTCTTTTTTTTCCCATCCCCAAGATCAAGAGAAATGGATCCGTGGCTAACCGCTGAAACGCGTGGGGCCGGATAAAACTCCAAAGGCCCCGTCTCGAGGTAGCCCACCTTCCCGCGAACCCCATGACTCTCCTTGGCGATTCCGCGATGCTCCCCGCTGAAGAAGTCATAGTCATAATCACTCGATGGCAACTTGTCACGGGTTGTGGCCAGAGAGTCGTAGCAGTCGAAGATATTGTTACGGGTGATTGTATTAGGAGCTACATGCGTACTAAATGCGCTGGCAGGTCCATTGGGTTGAAGCGCGGTGTTATGAAAGATGTAACGCCGACCACCTCCAAACTCGTCACTTTCTCCGGTCTTAATGCAGGACCCACCAATGGGATTACGATAGGTGTAACGACTTTTAGCAAAGATATTGCGAAAAACATATATCGGCCCGCGGGATACACAGGCGGTAGCGACTCCGTTGTAATAAAGGTCTAGGTAATTGCCCCAAATACGAACATTCATGTTTGCCCCTTCGCTTTCGATGGCATCGTCCCAGCAATTTTGAATCTTGTTGCCATAAATGTCGGAATCGCGGCAGGGACTACCGGCCCGGGAATAATTATCCTCACCCCCAATTCCATCATTGAAACCATGGTATTCAGTCGAGCGAATATCGTTGTAGCGAATTATGTTTCTGCCAGTGCTGTTGACCAGGCTGATGGCTTGAGGACCCACCGGATGACCATCATCCCAATCACTGGCCGACCCGCGGGGATTTTCGATCAGGTTTCTTTGCAGTGTGAGGTTACCGCAGCCCGCCTCTGCATAAATAGCACTATCCTGATCGCCGCCAGTGTTTCCGTAGGAGGCAGGTCCGGTAAAACGCCCCCAGCCGGATATATGACACTCTTCGACGACGATATCATGATGACCTGATTTGATTAGGACGGCATGTGTGGCCGCATTGCGCATCTCTACTCCACGAACGATCACATAGTCGGCGTCGATCACCAGGCAGTTTGTGCGATTGAGAACATCAATAGTCGAAAACTCATCCTCAGGTGGGGTTACTAGGTGATAACCCTGTTCGGAGCCCGACTTACGGATCGTGGCACATTCCCTGCTGTTGCCAGGGGGCAATGTCGTGGTGGCGCCCACTGAAAACTTGTCGCTTCTCGTGCGGGTTTTAAACGAAGCTACCGGCACTCCAGCCTGAAGCATGATTTCATATTCGGTGTCGGCCACTAGCCCGATAATACTACCTCTCCACTCTTGATCGCGCGTGTCATAGACTAAGGGAAGTGCATTTTCCCAATGATCCTTCCCTGAGGGGCGATATTGCACCAAACACTCCTGCGCTTGGGGCGCAGCCCAATAGAGACTCAGACATTCAAATGTGGCAACAGCAGTAGGAATAGATTCAGCAGCTTTAGAATGGGGCTGCCAAGAAATGGCCGCCCAAAGCAAAAGCAAGCCCAGAGAAATCCGATCGTGCATTACAAATGTTTTGCACCATGCCTGATTGGCTTGCAATCGGGAGATCGATGGGTCGTTTTTCGTATCAGCGGTAACCTTATAGCCGCAGCCACAATTTGTTTCGTAACGTCTGTCATTCCCTAGATAACTCGGACGGGGTGGGATTTGAACCCACGGTAGGGTTTCCCCTACTCCTGATTTCGAGTCAGGTACATTAAACCGCTCTGCCACCCGTCCATCTTCGATCATACGGAAATCAGGTAGTGGCTCAAGCCTGCCAGTCTTTACATCTATTGACCGGTTTGCCTTGGTTATGTGTAATTAGACCATGATTTTCTTGGTGGTTTTTTTTGCACTTCTTGCACAACTACGGGCGGGAGAGCTCAGAACCGAGGACGACCCTCGGGCTGCCGAACCAAGAATCATTTCGAAAACGACCTGCGAAAAAGCGCTCCCAAAGGATTCTGTTTTTTGGAAAGTTGACAGTGATGGAAACGAGTGGCGAAAAGATACATACGGAACCATTTGGAAGAAATGTTCCGGCTTGGATCCCTTTAACCCGGCTTCTTGGGATATTGATGGATTCGATCATCGACAAGCCCACCGAATCGGTATGGACACTTTAGTTCAGTTTCAACTTAATCTGGACGGAACCGTTAAACCCGATTCAGTTCGCCGTTTAACGTGGGTCGCCAATGTCGACCCTGAACCCACAACACTTCCGATTTACATGCAAAATGCCGAACTGCAGGGCATTCCTTTTCCGGGGACGACTTCATCGGAAGAAAAAACCCATGTCTCACCAGTGATTCAAAAGGAGCGCCCCATGCTGATTCCCAACCAGACACCAAAGAACCGTTAGTCCAGTCCTTTTTGTTGTTCCGTCGCCTTGGATTGACCCCCCTCCCATCCACAGCTTATTGTTTACCAATGTCCGACCCTCTCGCTCACACAACGCTTCCCGCATCTGGTATCACCACTCATTTCACCGACGAAGCCCGGGCTGCCTTGGCCGGCTATGGTGAATTTGTCGCCGTGGAACCTCCCCACAACCTCATCGACGAAGGACAGGAGCTTTCCAGCATGTACATCGTGTCTTCCGGCACACTTTCTGTTCGCCGACAAGGCCAAAGCTCCGAAGTGGAATTGGCCAAGCTAAATCCCGGCGATACGTTTGGCGAAATCTCCATCTTCGACCCCGGGCCCACCTCCGCCACCATTACCCCCATCCAGCCCTCCATCGTCTGGCGTCTCTCGCTCCAGCAGTTGGATTTCCTTATGAACAACAATCATAAGCTGGGCGGAATGCTCCTCATCGGCTTGGCCACCGTTCTCAGCCGACGGCTGAGGGAGATGAACAAGAAGTACGTCGACGCGGCCCGCGCCTGAGCCATCACGGGAACCTCCAGTCATTTTGATCTTATGGAATTGATGCAGGCCAAGCGGGATGGATCTGGCACGGTGATCACTTTTATTGGTCGCCTGGATACCTTGGCCAGCCAACAGCTGAAGGCTCCCATCCGGGCCGAATTGGACCGCTTGCCAACCAACCTGACCCTTAATTTTCGCGACGTCACCTACATCGGGTCTGCTGTTCTCCGCCTGATCTTTGAGGCTGCCCGCGAGCTCCAGCGCCGAAACGGAACGTTCCGCGTGGTCGAGTGCAACCCGGACATCCGCCGGGTCTTTGCCCTGACAGGCATGGACCACCTCGTCGACGGCGGCCCCACCCCGCCGATCACCCACGAGAACAAGGAAGGCACCCTGCGCATCTTCATCCAAGGACGCATGGACGCGGTGCGCGTGGGCGAGGTGCGTGATTCCGTCCGCAAGTTGATCGCCGCCCATCGCGGCCCCGTTCGTTTTGACATCACTGCGGTCCCCTATGCCGCTTCCGCCTTTGTTCATCTCTGCATCGATGCCAGCAAAACCGCCAAAGCCTCGGGCAGCAACTTCGGGCTGGAGAGGGTTGCCCCGGATGTGGCGCAGGTCTTCCGACTTGCCGGTCTGCAGTCTCTTCTTCTTTCCGCCATATGAAGAACCCGGAAGTCCGCGTCACCGTCAAAAACCGGATTGAGGACCTACTTCGGGTCAATTCAGTGTTCGAGAGCTTTGCAACCCAACACGATATCGGCGGACGACTGCGCTATCACCTCTTGGTATCGATCGAGGAAATCCTGACCAATATCATCAAGTACGGCTTCGATGAAGAGGGTATCCACCCGATCCATGTAACCTTCCGCCACAATCAGGGCCAGGTTGAAATGGAGTTCGAGGATCGGGGTCGGGAATTCAATCCCCTGGAGATCGGAGAACCGGATCTAGACACCCCCATTGAAAACCGTCAACTCGGCGGCTTGGGGATTCACTTGGTGAAGCAAATGATGGACGAGGCCAAATACCGTCGCGAAGGTGACCGTAATATTCTGATGCTCCGAAAGGCCAAAGCTGCTCCCACGACTACTTCCTAACCCCTTTTCTTGATGGGGCGAAGTCACCGCTCCGACGAAGGAATTATTTCAGGGCGTCCGCGCGCGAGGCGTGGATGGTGAATAATGCGGAGAAACCGCTAATATCAAAAACTTCCTTCACGTGGGGTTGCAAGGCCGCCAAGGAAATCACTCCTCCGGCAGCTTTCATCTTCTTCACTGCCAACAATAGCGAACGGAGGCCCGCACTGCTGATAAAATCCAGGGAGGCACAGTCCAACACCAACTTCTTCTCCCCCTTGTCGATCACACCGATCAAAGCCTGTTCCACCGCCGGGGCACTCGTCGCATCGACTTTGCCCTGGAGCTGAACCACGGTTCCGTTGCCTTCTTTGCTGGTATGAATTTGTACGCTCATCCATGAAGAATTGCGGACTCCTGAACTCGTGTCGAGAAGGATTCCTTCACATGAACTTGCACGACCTAAGAGGTTTGGCGATTCTAACGGTTCCATGAGTCCCGATCCCTTAACCCCCCACATTCGCACCGTTCCCGATTATCCGAAAAAAGGGATCATGTTCCGCGACATCACTCCCTTACTCGGAGACGCCAAGGCCTTGGCCGAAGCTTGCCGTCGGATGGCGGAGCCGTTCCGGGCTTCCCCTCCCCAGTTTGTGGCAGGCATTGAGGCCCGGGGATTTATTTTGGGAGGCATCGTGGCGCAAATCCTGGGCACGGGGTTTATTCCCGTTCGGAAACCCGGGAAGTTGCCCGCCAAGTCGGTCAGCCGGGAATATGCGCTGGAGTACGGGTCCGGCACCCTTGAGCTCCACCAAGACTGTGTGAAGAAGGGGCAGCGAGTCTTGCTGGTGGACGACCTCATCGCGACGGGCGGATCCGCCGAGGCGGCTGTTCTGCTCCTGCGCTCCTTGGGAGCCGTGGTCGAATCCGGATCCTTCCTGGTGGATTTACCTGACCTGGGTGGGCGCCAACGCCTGGAAAAAATTGGCCTCAAAGTCCACTGCCTTCTCGAATTCCCGGGAGAGTGATTCCTACCCGACGTTTCGGCCGGACTGGCCTGCCGATGCCGGTTCTCACCTGTGGTGGAATGCGGTTCCAACACCGCTGGGACGAGGATCCACCCAAACCGATTCCACCCGAGAACCAAGCCAACTTGGAACAAATCATCCACCGGGCCCTGGAGGTGGGGATCCGACATATTGAAACCGCGCGGGGGTACGGCACCTCCGAGGCCCAATTAGGGCCGGTTTTGCAAAAGATTTCCCGCGAAAAATTCATTCTTCAGACCAAGGTCGCCCCCCAAGCCAACCCGGAC
>CAZZMY010000049.1:0-3181 GCA_964655385.1 uncultured Akkermansia sp. | reverse complement strand
GGACGTTTCGATTACGTCAATCTGCACTGGTACTACATTTTTCAAGAACACACCCGATCCCTTGCGGCGGCCCAAAAGAACGATATGGGCGTTTTTATCATCAGCCCCAACGACAAAGGCGGCATGTTGTATGATCCGCCCCCGCTTCTTCGCACACTGACCAAACCCCTGAGCCCGATGATTTTCAACTCTCTCTTTTGCCTGAAGAATCCCCAGATCCACACCCTATCCATTGGGGCCGCCCGACCGACCGATTTTGACGAACACATTCTGGCAACCCAAAAGCTCCAACAGGCCGACGACCTTCTCCCCGCTATTGAAAAAAAGCTTCAGGCCCAATGGGAGCAGGCCCTACCTCTTGATTGGAGAGCCAACTGGGATCAAGGCCTACCCCATTGGTCGGAATGCCCCAAAGAGGCCAACTTCCGTGAAATCCTAAGGCTGCACAATTTGGCCATCGCCTACGACCTCGTGGACTACGCCAGAATGCGATACAACCTGCTCGGCCAAGGGGGACACTGGTTTCCTGGACAGCCCCTGGGACTACTGACGGCAGAGCAAATCCGCCCTTTCTTAGCCCGATGCCCTAACCCCGAGGAGACCCTTCGCCGCTTATTGGCCGCCCGTGATTTGCTCGCAGGTGAAAAAGTAGAGCGCCTCAGCCGAGCCGACTGATTTTCACCCTATTTTCTCACCCAGGCCCGCCGATAGACGCTCCGCCCTTCCTGTTTGAACTGCTCCTCAAATTCACTGGTGGGTTCGTCCAATCCCTTCCAATCCTGCTGAATTTTCCAACTAGGACAACGGTCCATCTCGGCACAGGCCCACTGGAAATAGTCAGCATCATCGGTGGTCAGCTTGAGCATTCCTCCCGAGCGAACGGCCCGGGCCAAGTCCTCACCAAAGGCGGTATTTAAGATGCGGTTGGCATGGTGCCGTCTTTTGGGCCAAGGATCAGGGTATCGCAGGGTCACGGCATCCAAAGAGCCAGGCAAACAGAGATTTTTTATGAAGTACGTGGACTCCAGTCGCAGAACCTTCAAATTCCGCAGATCTCCGCGAACCGCCTTTTTGGCGATCTTGGTGGCGCGACCCAGCAACCGCTCAACGGCCACAAAATCCCTCTCTGGTTCACAACGGGCCCGAGCCTCGGCGTAAATGCCATCCCCTGCTCCCAAATCGACCTCCACAGGGGCAGAGCGCCCAAAGACCTCGGGCCACACGTAGGGTGGAAAAAGACGGGTACTGGGAAGCCAAGGATCCGTCGAGGGATCCAGAACCGGCTTAGCGGCGCTTTTTGCCACCGAGGCGGACGACCGACTTGCCGGTGGAACGGGCCTTCACCTTGGCGACCAACCCGTTTCGCTTGCCCTTGCTGGAGCTGTGTCCGTTCCGCTTGGGCTTGGAGGCGGAACCCTCATCAGCTCCGGCGGGGGACTTAACCTTGAAGAGCCGCACATCGCGTAGCCGGGCAATGGCCACCTTGGTTTTCTTCTGGGCTTTGGCCCAGTAGACCATGGCAAAACCTTCCCCCACCTCAACCACCTCACCTGCATCACTGCGGCGCGAATCGAGACGGGAAATGGTGGAGCCACAAACAGGATACGGTCCCAAGGGGGGCGGCTGACGACGGGCTACCACGTGTCCGTTTCCGTTACGACCATTCAATCCCCCGACCTCTTTGGTGGGAGCTCCTTCACGGACCGGGATCGCACGACGCTCAACAAACATTTGGATGGCTTTTTGCACTTCCGGCAAGGACAGGTGATATTTCCGGGCGGTATCCACCATGTTGAAATTCTCTTCTAGGATATCCCGGTCGATCTGCCCCCCGGGGCCGTTCGGAGAGAGCACGAAGGTCAGATACTTAAGGGAGGTGGAATCCTCACCCAAGGCATTCTTAAAAACGGACACCAAGGCCGGCGGAAGGACGTGATCCGAGGCCAAACAGTTAAGATTCTTCCAGAACTTGTTCATAATGTATTCGAAACACTATGTTAAAAATGATAGAAAATAGCAAGAAGTTTTCATTATAGCTTATGTATATATATAGCATACAACGCTTTATATATTTAACATTATATACATAAAAACTACATTAGTTTAAGGATATTAAGTGTATCTAAAAATTCTAAATCGAGGGGAGCTTTGATACCTTCCTTTGGATGTTATTCCCCTCCTTGCTGCATCTCCTGATTCTCCTAGGGCTCCTTCTCATCGCCATAAACTACCTTTGCAACCTCCAGGCCTTTCGTTTCCCGCGAGTTTCCCGGGTCATCAATCCACCCCCTTTTCTTTCGGTTCTAATCCCCGCCCGCAACGAGGAACTGCGTTTAACCCCCTGCCTGGACAGCGTCACCGCAAACGACTATCCGAATTTTGAGGTGCTGGTGCTCGATGACCACTCCCATGACGACACCGCAGGCCTGATCGATCGCCACGCCAAAGGAGATTCCCGGATCCGCCGCCTTAAGGGCCAGGATCTCCCGGGAGGTTGGACTGGGAAAGCCTGGGCCTGCCACCAATTGTCCCAAGCAGCCAAAGGGGATCTCTTTCTCTTTCTGGATGCGGACACCCGGCTCTCCGGAACCGCTCTTTCTTCCGCAGTGAATGTCGCCTTGGAACAGCAGTCAGATCTTTTATCTCTTTGGCCGCAGCAGGAGGCAAAAACCTGGAGTGAAATCTTGGTGATTCCCTTCGTTCACCTCTTCATCCTTTTCTATCTCCCTCACTGGATGCGGGGCCGCCAAGCCCAACTCGGGGCCGCCAACGGTCAATTCATGCTCTTCCGCAAGGCTAGCTATGAAAAGATCGGAGGGCACGAGTCGGTCCGGGGTCACATGGTGGAGGATATCGCCCTCGCCCGTCGCCTGCGCCGGGAGGGACTCAAGGTGCTCAATCTGGACGGTTCGGACCCTGGCGCTCCCGAGGCTTTGGTGCGTTGCCGGATGTACACTCGTTTTGCTGAGGTTTGGGAGGGATTCACCAAGAATCTCTATCCGAGTTTCGACGGCAACCTCCCGGCATTTTTCGTTTTTCAGCTTCTTCAGATCTTGATTTTCCTTACTCCCTTTTTTCTCATCTTTACGAACCACGCCGAACCGCTGGTCTATTCCGAGATTGCCATCATTCTTTTTCTCCGCCTCTCCCTCGCCAATCGGTTCAGACAAAACTATCTGGG
>CAZZMY010000048.1:0-9072 GCA_964655385.1 uncultured Akkermansia sp. | reverse complement strand
CCGTGGCCAAAGAGCCACCCAATAGCTGCAACTCATGGTCATAAGTGGCCACATCCCCGATCGCCACGCGAGCCAATGCCTCCGCCTTGTTTTTGGCTCCAATATCGATCCACATCTCGTGTTTCTTCGGAACTTTCTTGCGATCCTCATCCTCCATCAGATGGATGGCCCGCTTCCCCGTCACCCCGCAGACAGGACCTTGGGCTGTCTGAATGACCACCCGCCGTCCCGAAATCACGGATAGGTCATGGCCGCCGATGGTGTCGAAATACAGGAATCCCTCCTTGTTGATATACACAATCATCAACCCCAGCTCATCCATATGCCCAGCCAACATCACTGTGGGATCCCCCTTGGGATGGAGAGTCGCGATTCGGTTGCCCAAGGGATCCTTCTCTAAATGATCCGCATGAGGCTTAAGGTAACGGTCAAAGACGGCTTGGGCCTCCGCCTCGTAACCCGAGGGAGACCGCGCATGCAGAAGATCGGATAAAAACGAGGGAACTTGGGTGGATTTCATCGAACCATTCTTTACGACCTCTCCCCTGAATCCAACCCATTTTCACCCGCTTCATCCTTTCCCGTGCTTGAGACGGAGGGCGACCTTGGGTTGAATCAGAGGATGGACAAGATTGGCATCGGCCTCGTCGGATGCGGAACGGTTGGATCAGGACTGATCCGAAACCTGCCGATGGCCAACGCCCTGATCGGGGGGCGATTGGGTGTCAGCCTCGAAGTCAAAAGCATCGCGGTTCGCCATCCCGCCAAAACCCGGGATCCCCTACCCGTCAAGCTGGTGGATGACTGGAAAAAAGTGATTGGCGATTCGGCGGTCCAGATTGTGGTGGAGTTGGTCGGTGGGACGGAGGATGCTTTTCAAATCGCGGAAGCTGCACTCAAGGCAAAAAAGCCCTTGGTCACGGCCAATAAGGCTCTCCTTGCCGAACGAGGCCGGGAGTTGCTTCCCTTGGCCCAAAAGTCGGGCGCCCCAATCTATTTTGAGGCCAGTGTGGCCGGCGGAATTCCTGTTTTAAAAGCCCTCCGGGAGGGTTTGGTGGCCAATCAACTCCTGGGCCTACACGGCATCATCAACGGGACCTCGAACTATATTCTTTCGCAGATGGCCGAAAACGGATCCGATTTTCAAAGCGCCCTCCAACAGGCCAAAGACCTGGGCTACGCCGAGGCGGATGACCGCTTGGACGTGGATGGCATCGATGCCGCCCACAAGGCCGCGATTCTCTGCCTGCTCGCCTATGGTTCTCTTCCAGCCTTCGGGGAGATTCCGGTCGAAGGGATTCGGCACGTCTCCGCCCAGGATGTCTCCTTCGCCCGCCAGCTGGGTTATGTCATCAAACTTCTCGCCATGGTTCGCCCCTTGGGCGCGGATCGGGTGGAGGTTCGGGTGGCGCCCACGTTGCTTCCTTCCCGTCACCCTATGGCCTCGGTACACGGGGTATTTAATGCGATTGGCCTGATCGGAAATCTCTCTGGACCCGTTCAGCTGACGGGACGTGGAGCAGGGCCCGATGCCACCTCCAGTGCCCTTCTCGCGGATCTGGCCGAAGCCGCTAAAAATCTGCGGGATAAATCTCCAGGACCGGCCCTCCCCAAATCAGACAGCAAGATAAAGCTCCTCGGCAAGGGAGAGTCCGTCGGAAGGTTTTACGTCCGCTTGGAGGTCGAGGACCGGCCCGGTGTGCTCGCCCAAGTCGCCGGTATTTTTGGCGCAGAGAAGATCGGTATTTCCTCCGTGCTGCAACCCGAAGGCCATGGAGCCGGTTCTGTTCCCTTGGTATTTCTTCTGGAACAGGCCTCGGAGTCCGCTCTGCAAAAGGCCATCGCCTCCATCTCCAAACTACCCAACTCCCGCAAGCCCGCCCACATTTTGCGGGTGGAGGATCTGGTATGAGTTGGGGGGGTATCATCCACGCCTACCGCGACCGTCTCCCCCTTCCTCCTGGCGCAAAAGCCGTGACTCTATTGGAGGGCAACACCCCCCTCCTACCTGCACCGCGCCTGGTGGACGCACTCCGGGGCGATTTCGATCTCCGCCTCAAGTACGAAGGGTTGAATCCCACCGCGTCTTTCAAGGATCGAGGTATGACCATGGCCATCACTCATGCAGTGGCCAAGGGCGCCAAAGTCGTGATCTGCGCCAGCACCGGAAACACCTCTGCCTCGGCGGCCGCCTACGCTGCACGGGCTGGCATTGCCTCAGCCGTCATTATTCCTTCGGGTAAAATCGCGTTAGGCAAGCTCACTCAGGCCTTGATCCACGGGGCCAAACTCCTTCCCATCCTGGGAAATTTTGACGATGCCTTGAACCTAGTTCGTCAGATGTCCGATATACCCGGGGTGGAGGTTGTTAACTCCATCAACCCCGTCCGGATTGAGGGGCAAAAGACAGCCTCTTTCGAAATCCTTGAAGCCTTGGGAAAAACTCCGGATTTCCATTTTCTCCCTGTCGGCAACGCCGGAAACATCACCGCCTACTGGAAAGGCTTTTGTGAGGCCATCCCGAGAGGGGCACGGCCCCGGATGTTTGGCTGGCAGGCGGCGGGTGCTGCCCCCTTGGTCGATGGGCATATCGTCAAAGACCCCCAAACCGTGGCCACGGCCATTCGGATCGGCAATCCTGCCAGCGGACCCGGAGCACTCGCTGCGGCCAAGGAATCCAACGGGCGGATCGACAAAGTGACCGACGAGGAGATTTTGGAGGCGTACCAGCTTTTGGCCAAAACCGAGGGAATCTTTGTGGAACCAGCCTGTGCGGCCCCGGTAGCCGGATTAAAGAAATCCATCGCCGCCGGGTGTATCCCCAAGGGGAGCCTCGTCACCATGACCTTGACGGGTCACGGACTAAAAGATCCCGATACAGCCCTGAGCGTGGCCTCCAAAACTACCGCACCGATCACCCCAACCGTGGATGCTGCCCGCAAGGCTTTGGGCCTCTAACACTTGTCCTCATCTTCCTTTTGAACTCACCACTCAATCCCTGCACTTGCCTACCACTCCCCACGACATAAGCTGAATTCATGATGATTCCTTTCCCCTTAGCCCTCGGCCTACCCCAAGGCTCCGAATGGTTCTGGATTGTCCTCGTAATTATCCTCCTTTTTGGAGCCAAGAAGTTGCCGGAACTCGCCCGTTCGATCGGTCGTAGCTTGGGAGAATTTTCGCGTGCCAAGCAGGATTTTGAAAAAGAGATGAAGAACGCCGTCGAGGATGCCGACCGGAAGGATTCCGGAAAAAATTCGACTAAAACATCCTGACATCCGACGCGTGGCGGCCGCCGCGCCCCTTGATCATCAGAATCAGGCAGACGATTCCCAGTCCCAGAATTCCGTAGACTGTTCCCCACCACCCTGGCCCGAGTTGCAGCTGGGCCAACAAACGGTCGGTATAGGCATCCGACATTTTCCAACGTAGCACCCCATACATACCCAATAAACCCAAGGCCGTCAGCCCCAGCAGTCCGTGCGGCACCCCTCGCAGAGTCAGCGCCACCCAGGCCAGAAAGGTCAGAACCGGAATCAGCATCAACCACCCGAGGAGTGGGCGGTTTTCTTTTCCATCCAATGCCACTGAGGCGAGCTCCTGCTGAGCCTTGACCCTCGGAGTCCCCGACCGGGCTCCAAAGGCCAGCTGGAATCCGGAAAAACCGTCCACGGGATCCGCCCACATCTCCCCCCACTCCTCTCCCCTCATCCACAGCATCGTTGGGCCCATCCCCTTGCTGCCTTTGGCAAGATTCCGGACCACTTCCACCGTATTTTGGCGGAGGGCATCGGGAGAGACACGAACCCAGGGAAGGAAGAAGGAAACCAAACTCACTAAAACAAAAAGTCGTCCCGCCGTGTGAATCGGATCATGTCTCACTTTCGAGAATTAAACCCAGAACGCCTCCCAAGTTCAATCCCACTTCCTCTCCTTCGGCCTTGTCCTCCTTCTTGGGCAAGCCCCATCATCCCGCATGGTCAAAATTCACCCTATCCAAGCCCTCACGGTCGATCCCGCCCGGGCGGATCAAATCACCTGCGTTCCGTATGATATCGTTTCCCGCTCCGAATCTCGCGAACTGGCCAACGGCCACCCCGATACCCTGTTGCGGGTGGATCGGGCCGACCTCGAGTTTCCCGACTCGGTAAAATTTAACGCTCCCGAGGTATATTCCAGGGCGGCCAAAAACTTTGACCGGCTCATTCAGACCCATGCCTTGCTCCCCGAGTCAGCCTCAACGATCTACCTCGTCCGCATGATTGATGGAAAGCACCGCCAAAGAGGCTTTGCAGCTTTGGCCGATTTTTCGGACTACGCCTCCGGCCAGTTGCGAAAACATGAGTTCACTCGCCCGGACAAGGAAGACGATCGGGTAACGTTGATTCGTCACCTCAGAGCACTCACCGGTCCTGTGTTGGCCGCTTACCCCGACCTGCCCGCACTGACCAAACAAATGAACGATATTGAGGAGAAAGAAAAACCCTTGGCGCAAGCAACCGATGAGCGGGGCGTGATCCACACCGTCTGGCGATGCCCGAATCCCGCAGAAATCGTAAAACTCTTCACTCAGGTCTCCCGCTCATACATTGCGGACGGACACCACCGCGCCGCAGCGGCTGCCCGCTTGGCTGGAGAAAATCCTGGCCCACATGGGATCCTCACCGTCTATTTTCCGGCAACGGAATTACGCATTCTCCCCTATCACCGTTTGGTTCTGAATCTGGACCCTTTAAACCAGCAAACCCTGCTGGATGCTGCCAAACAATCTTTCACCGTCACCCCTGCCGCTGACGCACCCCCGAATGAGACGGGAAAAATCGGGCTTTTCCTCAAGGGGCAATGGTATCAGTTGGCTTGGCGGGCCGACCCCACAAAAGATCCGGTGGCGCGCTTGGATGCCTCCGCCCTTCAGGATTGCCTTCTAGGCCCCTTCCTCCAAGTCAAAGATCCTCGCACTGACCCTAGGCTTGATTTTGTTGGAGGAATTCATGGCACAAAGTTGCTGGAGAAAAAAGTGAACTCGGGGCAGGCCGCAGCCGCTTTCAGTTTGCCAGCGGTTTCCATGGCCCAGATCCTGGCCGTGGCGGACGCCAATCAGATCATGCCGCCTAAGAGCACCTGGTTTGAACCCAAGCTCAGATCCGGCTTTTACGTGCACCGGTTTGGACCGACGCAGCCTTAAGGACTTCGCAGAAGGTCCCCACGCCCCTGGCCAGATCCTCAGGAGTCGCCCGGGCACAGTTCAGACGAAAACAGGCCTCTTTCGGTGCGGCGGCAAAGAAAATCCCCCCTCCCACGACCGCCACGCCCCGCTCCAAACACTTCTTTCTCACCTCTTCGATCATTCCCATCTTTCCGCCGCGCACCCAAAGCATGTACCCACCCCCGGGATCGTCTGCGCGGAATCCCTCCGGCAGTTCCCTGGCCAGAACCCCTCCCGCCAGCTCCCTTCGTTTTCCATAGACAGTCTTCAACATTTCCAAATGCCCCTCCATCCTTCCCGAACGAAGAAAGGCTGCCGTCAGATACTCCGGGGGAACCGCCCCGTGAATCGATTGCCTACATTGCCGGTCTGCAGCCTCTTCCATCCACTTTCCGGGGAGGCTGAATCCGATTCGCAGACCTGGAGCAACGGTCTTGGAGAAACTGGTCGCATAAAGAACGTTCGATCCGTCATCAAAAGCCCGTAACGGCTTGGGCCGAGCCCGACCCAAGAGATCCCCGTAAATATCATCCTCTAAAATCGGTACCCCAGCCTTGCGACAAATCTCCACCAGTCTGGGTCTCCATTCCTCCCGCAGGGTGGCCCCGCTCGGATTGGAAAGTGTCGAGGTCACCACCAGAAGCTTGGGTTTGGGCTTCGCTTTCAAGGCCTTCTCCCACTTGGAGGGATCTGGCTCCTGCCCAACCGCGGTGGTCACGGTGCGGAACTTCACCCCCACCGACCGAAGCAACTCCAACTGCCCATAGTAAGCCGGGGCTTCGCAAACCACCGTATCACCCTTTTTGAGCACCGTTCCAATAATGGAGGCCAAGGCTCCGGAACAACCGGTGGTCACCAAGACTTCCTCAGGAGGGACACTCACCCCGCGAATCTTCAGATAGTCCCGTATCGCCTCTCGCAGCGGGGCCGCTCCTTCGGGTCGGTGATAGCTAAACATCTCGCGCGCGCGGGATTGCATCTCTCCCTCCAAAGCAGACTTCAGCGCATCCAAGGGAAGAAAGTCGGGCGATGGAATTCCTGCAGCCAGATTGATCACCTTCGGATCCTCGGTTTGCCGCATCAAATCCAGAAGCCTTAATGGGGTTGGTGACATGAAATGGTTGTACCTGTTCCCATTCTGGATCGCGAGATCGTTGACTAGGGAATTTCGCACCTTACTTTCGTGAATTCATGTCTTCAATCGCTGAGAGCCCGCTAGCTTCCTGCCACTTAGCCAGCGGTGCACGCATGATCCCCTTTGCCGGATGGAATCTCCCCGTTGAATACAGCGGTCTCCTGGCGGAACATAAGGCAACCCGCCAAGCCGCTGGCCTGTTTGATATCTCCCATATGGGCCAAATCCGCGCCCGAGGAAAAGGGGCACTTGCCGCCCTGGAGTCCCTCCTCGCTAATGATCCTGCCAAACTCACCGATGGAGAGGGGCATTATACCTTTCTGCTCAACGATCAGGGCGGTGTGATTGACGACCTCTTTCTTTACCGTCTGGGTCCGGAGGATTTTCTTCTCGTGGTCAACGCCTCCAGGCACATTGAAGACCTAGAAGTCCTTACGGCTTCCCAGAAGAAAGACGTCTCTTTTAACGGCTCTCCCGGGAGCACGGCAGGCATGGCCTTACAGGGGCCCAAGTCCGGCATCATCCTTGCCAGACTACTGAAAAAAGTTCCAGCCAATCCACCGCCTCCTTCGAGAAACCGAATCGTCAAAGGCACCCTCGCCGGCCACGAAGCCCTCATCGCCGCCACGGGCTACACCGGCGAGGAAGGATTCGAGATTTTTACCGATCATTCCGGCGGGCCCGTCATCTGGAATGCCATTTTGGAGGCGGGAAAATCGGAGGGGCTTCTCCCTTGCGGACTGGGATCAAGGGACAGCCTTCGCTTGGAGGCTGGATTTCCCCTCAACGGCCAGGATCTCTCCCCAGAAATTACACCTCTGGAGGCCGGACTGGGATTCTTTGTCGATCTCAACCGCCCCCGACCCTTTCCGGGGCGAACCGTTCTGGAGGAACAAAAAAAGAGAGGAACGTCCCGCAGTTGTCTTGGCCTCATGGGCCGACCCGGCCAACCGCCTCCCCGACACGATTATCCTGTTTTCCAAGGGGAGAAGAAAATCGGCATCATCACCAGCGGGGTTCCCTCGCCCACGCTCGGCCATGGGATCGCCCTGGCGTTGATCACAAATCCCGCCCCGGCTTGTGGACAAGATTTGGAATTTGAAGTGCGAGGACGCCGCGTCCCCGTCAAAGTTTGCCCCCGTAGATTCCTCCCCAAAAAATGAACACCCCCAGCGATCTTCTCTATGCCAAAAGCCACGAATGGCTTCGTCAGGATAAGGATTCCGCCACGGTCGGAATCACTGATCACGCTCAGTCGGAGCTGAGTGATGTGGTCTATGTCGAACTTCCCAAACCGGGGCGCAAAGTTGCGGCGGGCGAGGTCATTGCCACGGTGGAGAGCGTGAAGGCAGCCTCGGACATCTATGCTCCGGTGGGGGGTGAGGTCACAGAGGCTAATTCAGCCCTTACATCCGATCCGGGCTTGGTGAACCGCGAGCCCTACGGACAAGGCTGGCTCTTTCGGCTGAAACCCGACCAACCCAAACCCACGGGACTTTTGTCTCCCTCGGATTACGCCGCCACCCTACCCCATTGAGTCTCGATCCCCAACCTCTCCAAGATCACGGGGAGGGTTTCTTCACCTGGCACGCCTACGATTCCTCCTGCAAAGCGGAGCTTTGGTCCACCGCTTACTTCAGCCATGTAAACAACGTTCTTTTTGACCCCATCCCTTGGCCCAAAGGCAACCCACAACCCGGAAGCCCCCTTCAGATTGTCCAAACCAATGGAAACCACGATCGGGAGTGCAAAGCTCTAGAGAAGCTCTTTTCGGCCAAGATCACCAACCAACCCATCGGCTTTCAGTGCATTCCTCTACCGGGCGCAGGAGCGAACGAAGCTGCCTATTTTCACCCATCGAGTGAAACCTTGGTAGTAGGTGACGCTTTGATTCATCTGGCACCCCATCCCCTCATGCCACTTCCGGACAAATATTGCACCGATCCCGCCACCCTCAAAGTCAGCTTGAAGGAACTTCTGAAGCTTCCGATCCGAAGAATCTTTTTTGCACACGGAGCCCCCATCCTTCAAGATGGTCGTGACGCGCTTCAAAAAATCCTCCCATGAAGAAATTCCTTATTTTGTCACTAATCGGAGTGCCCACCCTTTGGTCCGCACCGCCCGCCAAAGCGCCGGACACCAACCTCCCCAAAGTGACCACCCTCATCCCCCAGCTTCTGCCTCGCAATCCCATCAACAAACCACCTCCCGGCCCGGTGCAAAAACAGCTCGAGGCTTTTTTCGCGGGCATTCAGGCCGGCAAAGTGGATGAAAGCTTCAAGGCTCTCGTGGCCAATAACCCCGCCCTCTCCGATCCAGCCGCTGTTCCGGAATTTGTGGGCAATATCCGCAAAGGCCTCGAAGTCTTTGGCCCCCTGCAGGGGCAGGAACTGTATGATAATCGCAACGTGGGTAGTCGGATTCTTTACATCACCTACATCAGTTTTCACCCCAAGAAGCCGCTCCGCTGGCAGTTCGTTTTTTACAGTCCCGTGGGAGCTGACTGGAAACTCCTGAACCTTCGTTTCGACGATACCATCGAGCAGAGCCTGATTCCGGATTGATCCGTGAAGATGCGGCTGGCTTTGCCAGCCAGCTGCGGTCGACTTACATAGCGGCCCTACCTTCCCCTTCAGTCACTGTTAGGGCAGCTTCGATGAAGCTGCCGTCATTTGCCGCTTGATCTACGGCAGGGTCATCGACCCTGCCCTACCAAGCTTGAACCACCTGA
>CAZZMY010000047.1:6936-9405 GCA_964655385.1 uncultured Akkermansia sp. | reverse complement strand
TGGGCGAGGGGCTGGGCAAAGACGTGGCGCTGATCACGGACGGGCGGTTTTCCGGAGGAACGCACGGCTTTGTGGTGGGTCACATCACGCCGGAGGCTTACGATGGTGGGCCCTTGGCGCTGGTGAAAAGCGGTGACCGGATCGTCATCGATGCCCGTGCCAAGGAGATCCGATTGGAAATTTCTGCGGCCGAGATGCAGAAGCGGCATAAGACGTGGAAAAAGCCCAAGCCGCGTTACACGCGGGGGGTGTTGGCCAAGTTTGCTCACCTGACGGCGGATGCTTCCCATGGGGCCGTGACGGATGAGGGGCTGAGGCTTTAATTGAAACGCGGTGGCTGGGGCCCGGCGGCGATCTTTCTCGTCGTGGTGATCACGGCTGGAATGGGGGTGAGGTCCTGTGTGAATCTCCCCTCACGGTTGGCCTCCAGGACAGCAGACGGGGTGAGGCAGGGGATCTCAGAGGTGTTTGTGGATTTCCTGCACGTGAGGCCAGAAGTCCGAGAGGGTACCAAGGTGGTTTGGGGACAGACGGCAGCTAAAAATCAGATCGTGGTGGCGGAAAAAAGAATCGAGGTGGAGTACGACTGGGAACATGTCTGGTTGGGCAGTCATAAGGTGATCCGATTGCGGCAGGCCTATCGCGTGAAGGCGGGTTTCGACCTAGGAAAACCCTTCTGGGTGGAGTTGGGGCCAGAGGCTGGGCAGGCGACCGCCTGCCTGCCCTTTCCCGAGATTTTGGCGGTTAGCCAGGAGGGGGCGCTGACCTACCGGGACGAAGATGGGTGGTGGAATAAGGTGACCGATGCAGATCGGGCAGGGGCTTTGGCTAAGCTGGCCGAAGAGGCTCAACGCAAAGCGGTTCAGAGTGGGATTTTAAGGGAGGCGGAGGAGATGACGGGGAGCCGATTGACCGACTTGGCGCGGGCCAAGGATATCCGGTTGAAACTGGACTACCGCAAGCCTTAGAGATCGGGATAGATTCGGCATCGAATGAAAACCCTCGTTCCGCCTCCGCGATCGACTCCTGTCTCCGGATCTCCGGGCAAGAATGGGACGGATTGGAAGGCCTTTTTCAAGCGAACGATTGTGGTGGTTTTTCTTTTATCGGTCGCGGTTCATCTGCTCTTGTTGATTGGTTTTGGGGGGATGACTTTGTTCAAGGGAAGAGTGGCCAAGATGCCCTTCAAGGCGGAGCAGATCGCCGCGGATAAAATCATCGAGGCGGTAGCCCCCCCCACCGATGAACCCACAACCCAAGAAGATGCATCGTCTGATCCCTTTCAACAGGAACAGGCCGCCCCCTCCTCGTCGGAGGATTCGGCTCCTCCCTTGGAAATGGTCACGGTTCCGGGGGGGGCGAGTTGGGCTCCCGCCATTCCCCGGGATGTGAAGGCATCTACCACGGGCACTTTTGGAGGCACGGGTGCGGGAACGGGAATCGGCACGGGAAAAGGAATGGGGAAGGGGGGGGTCGGGTCAGGGGTCAAACTGTTCGGGGTGGAGGTCAAAGCAAAAAAACTTGGGGTCGTGGTCAGTATCAATAAAGGAGCTCAAAGCTCCGGTCGGTTGCCGGGAATCTTTGAGGAAATCTTCAAACTATTTCCGGACAGCCCCGTCTTCTTGACCAACGGAGGAGGGATGATGGATTGGGATAAGGCACTGGATGCTTTCAACAAGACGGTCGAGGAAAATAAGCAAAAAGAAAAAGATACGGGAAAAAAAACATTTTATCCCAAGAACATGGAAAAACCGAAGGTGGCACGTTTCAATAGTGGCGAGGCTTTGGATTGGGTTGCGGTTCGTGGAAACAATTTTATCCCTGATTACCCGGGGCTGAAGGAGAAGCATCCAGAACTCTTTAATGAACTGCGAAGGCGTAGCAACGTATGGTTTATCACCAGCTACAAAGACGCCAACGCCTCCTATTTGGCCTTCGATGAATTAATCAAGAAGGGGGTGGAGGCAATTTATTGGTACAATTCGTTCGACAGTCCCATTGAGGGCAAGGAGTCGGAGAGAATTGCCCAGCAAATCACGGAGGCCCAAATTGAAATCCTGGTCCAAAGCCAAGGGGGTAAAACGCAGGGTCAAGAATGGCTCAGCAGGGTGGGCGCGAAATTTGTGAAATAAGGTTGGAGTCGGTCTGGGGTTCGGAAGAGGATAGGTAGATGTTCATATTGTTTAACTTTGGAGTTCCGATACGGGAAAGTGGGCTTACGGATGAAAAAAACAACCGGGAACGACCGGTGAAATGCCCCGATTTCCGCTTGGTGATGTGTTGCTTTGCCTGCCTGTTGCTCCTCCCTTTGGGGCTTTGGGGTCGCGACCTGAATCGCAACGGCATCCAAGACCCCTATGAGGATTTCTCCGTTCCAATTGAGCAACGGGTTGAGAGCCTGCTTTTGCAGATGACGATGGAGGAGAAGACCTGCCAACTGGCCACCCTTTACGGATACGGTCGGGTTTT
>CAZZMY010000047.1:2605-6836 GCA_964655385.1 uncultured Akkermansia sp. | reverse complement strand
TGCAATCACTACCGCACGACGGCGTTCCCCTCTCAGCAGGGGGTGGGGGCCACCTGGAATCGGGATCTGGTCAAAAAAATTGGGGAAGTGACTGGCAAAGAGGCCCGGGCTCTTGGCTATACGCATATTTATTCTCCCGTGCTGGATTTGGCGAGGGATCCGCGGTGGGGTCGGGTCGTGGAGTGTTACAGCGAGGATCCTTATTTGGTGTGGGAATTGGGGGCGGTGCAGTCCAAGGCCCTGAGGGACTGTGGATTGGCGTCGACTGGAAAGCATTTCGCCGTCTACTCGATTCCCAAGGGGGGAAGGGATGGGGAGGCCCGGACCGATCCTCACGTCGCTCCGCGGGAAATGGAGGCTCTTTATCTGTGGCCTTGGGAGCGAGTCATCCGCCGAGCGGGCATGAACGGGGTGATGAGTTCCTATAACGACTTTGACGGGGTTCCCATCTCTGGCAGCAAAGAGTTTCTAACCACCATTCTGCGTGAACGATTTGGTTTCCGTGGCTACGTGGTTTCGGACAGTGATGCGGTGGAGTATCTGACCAGCAAACACCGCGTGGCGGCAGATTATAAGGAGGCCTGCCGTCAATATTTGGAAGCCGGCGGGAACGTGCGGACCGAATTCAACCCGCCCAGCAAATTCATCTTGCCGGTGCGGGAATTGGTCAAAGAAGGCAAGTTGTCCGAGGCGGTCATTAATGAACGGGTGAGGGATGTTCTGCGGGTGAAATTCGAGCTCGGTCTTTTTGATCGACCCCCGGTGGAAGATCCCTCGGCCTCGGATGCGGTGGTGCACTGTGAAGCGCATGCCGAGGTGGCCAAGCAGGCAGCCCGGGAGTCGTTGGTTCTCCTAAAAAATGCCAAGGAAACCCTTCCCCTAGCGAAAACCCTCAAACGGATTCTGGTCTGCGGTCCCGCGGCAGAGGAATACGATACCTCGGTAGGACGTTACGGCTCTTTTGGCGGTGAAGTTGTCTCCGTCCTGCAAGGTGTCAAAAAGGTGATGCCTAATGCGGAAGTCTTGCATGCCTTGGGTTGCGAATATCAGGATGAGCGTTGGCCGACGTCGGAGATTCTTCCCGAACCGATGTCTGCAGATGCCCAAAAGAAAATCGATGAGGCGGTGAAGCTCGCCCAAACGGCTGATGCGGTCATCGTGGTTCTGGGGGAATCGCGGATCATGGTGGGGGAGAGTAAGACCCGAACCTCACTGGATCTGCCTGGGCAACAAAACGACCTTGTCAGGGCCTTGGTCCTTACCGGTAAGCCCGTGGTGGCGGTTCTGCTGAATGGTCGGCCTTTATCCGTAAATCTTCTTCAAGAACAGGCCTCGGCAATTTTGGAGGCCTGGTATCCGGGGGAGTACGGGGGCATGGGGGTGGCGGAGGCCCTATTTGGGGACTTCAATCCCGGAGGGAAACTGCCGGTTACCTTTCCCAAAACGGTGGGGCAGATCGAATACAATTTCCCCTGCAAGCCGAACAGTCAGGCGGGAATGGGACGGGATGAAGATCCCAACGGTTCCGGCGAGTGCCTGGTCAATGGCCCCCTCTATCCCTTTGGCTTCGGTTTGAGTTATACCCAGTTCACCTACAGCAACGCCAAGATCCAGCCAGCCACGATCAAACCGGGAGAGGAAGTCACTGTTACGGTGGAGATCAAGAACACCGGAAAACGCGAGGGAGACGAAGTGGTTCAACTCTATCTCAAGGATCTACTCTCCTCGGTGACGACTTATGAAAAAGTGCTTCGTGGCTTTGAGAGGGTCCGGCTCAAGCCGGGGGAGAAAAAAATCCTGACGTTCCGGCTGGGACGGGAAGACATGGAGCTCATCGATATTCAGAACCAGCGCACGGTGGAGCCGGGGGATTTTGTGGTGGAATTTGGCTCCTCTTCCACGGATATCCGGCAGTCGGTGAAATTCAAAGTCGCGGGCCCTTGAAACCGATCCTTGGCCTCAGCTTGTTCGTCTGGGCGTCCACTCTGGTCATGTGGAATGCCGCGGCCAATGAGCCAGTGGAGGATTCGGAGGACGTTCCCGTGCCGGCGGTGGAGGTGCCCGTGGCCAAAAAAGGGAAAGCTCCAAAAGCGCCTCCGGAAATCCCGGCGGACGTTCCTCATGAACTGGATGTGGCCTACTTGGAGGGAGACCGAAACGAAAAAGCGGACCTCTATCTTCCCCTAAGTGTTCCGGCGGGCCAAAAGGTGCCAGCCCTGATCCTGATTCATGGTGGGGGATTCAACGACGGCGATAAGCGGCGTTACCGTGAAATCAACTTTGGCACCAATGCCGCCAAGCGCGGATACCTGGCCATGAGCATCAACTACAAGCTGCGTAAAAACAAGGGACAGGTGACTTGGCCGCAGTGTGTCTATGACGTGAAGGAGGCGGTCCGATGGCTGAAACAGAACGCGGATAAATATCACATTGATCCCGACCGGATCGGGGCGATGGGGGGATCGGCGGGAGGCAATCTGGCCTCCATGCTGGCGCTGACCGGGCCCGACGACGGCTTTGAGGGAGAGGGAAGCCGGACAAACATCTCCACCCGGATCGCCTGTGCAATTGATCTCTACGGAGCGGTGGACCTCATGACCTACAAGAGCGACCGACCGCGGCCGGATACCAACAAGCCCGAAATGGCGATGTTCAACAAAACCAAAGCCGAGGCTCCTGAGTTGTACCGGAAAGGTTCTCCCACCAGTTATGTCCGGACCCTTTCGGCTCCGCTTCTGATGATCCACGGAACCGGGGATACCGTGGTTCTTCCGAATCAGAGCCAGTTGCTCCGCTCGAAGTTGATGGAGGCGGGATTGCCGTGTCCGGAATACACCATCTCGAGTCAGGCGGAAGCCGATGCCTTGAAGGAAAAACTTTCCAGGGATCGCAACGCCCTCATCCTGATTCCCGAGGCGCCACACACCTTCGACCTAGAAGTGCGGATGAGCCGCGAGGGCCCAGTGGTCATGGACATCGCGGATCTGGTCTTTGCCTGGCTGGACCAGCATCTCAAACCCGGGGCTTCCTCCGACGAATCGACTCGATCCAGTCCCTCCAACCGAAAATCCAAGTAGTCGTGTCGTTTTGAAACCACCCGTGAAGCCCGGCCTGTTCGCCTTGTTCTGGCTGGCCTCCGTGGTTGGCGGGTGGACAACTCCTGAAGAAAACTCCCAGGCCGTCACGAGCAAATTCGCCCCGGAAGTGGCCAAGTTTGCCGCCTTGCCGGCACCCCAATCGGGGGGAGTGCTTTTGGTTGGTAGCAGCATCTTCAAGCGGTGGACCAATGCCGTTCAGGATCTGGCTCCCCTTCCGGTCACCAATCGGGCCTTTGGAGGATCGCAAACCTCCCACCAGTTGATGTTTTTCGATCAAGTTGTGCCTCCTTGCCGACCTGGACTCATTGTCTGGTACTGCGGAAGCAATGACATCAAAGGGGGAAAAGACCCCCGATCCGTTCTGCAGAGAGTGGAAGAGTGGTTGGGGAAGGTGGCCCAAACGGATCCGTCCACCCGGGTGTTGCTGGTCTCGGTGATCCGCGCCCCGCAGAAGAGGCGTGATGGGCAACTGGAGGCGGTGGATGCGGTCAACCGCGGATATGAGGAAATTAGCCGAAAAAGGCCGGGGATCTTCTATGTGGATGTGAATCCGGCGCTGCAGACCCCAAAGGGTGATTCCAGGAAGGAGCTCTACGTCGAGGATGGCCTCCATTTGAACGTTGAGGGCTACCGCGAACTGACTACCGTCTTAAAAACTGCCATCGAGAAACATTGGATCAAGAAGGAGCCGAACACATGAATCTCATCGCCAAACTCATCGGTCACCGCTGGGCCGTCTGCGCCTTGCTGTTCTTTGCCACCACCATCAACTATATCGACCGGCAGATTCTTTCCCTGCTGAAGCCCATTCTCGACGAACAACTGCATTGGACCAACGCCGAGTTTGGGATGGTCAACTCGGCTTTCCAGGGAGCCTATGGAGTCAGCTTGTTGATCTTTGGTTGGCTGATTGACAAGTACGGAACCAAAATCGGTTACGCCATTTCGATCGCGGCCTGGAGTTTGGCGGCCATGGGTCATGCCCTCGTTTCCACCGTGAGCGGGTTTCTGCTGGCCCGAGTCGCCCTAGGGCTGGGGGAAGGCGGCAATTTTCCGGCGGCCATCAAGGCCACCGCCATCTGGTTTCCGAAGAAGGAGCGGGCCTTGGCCACGAGTCTGTTCAACTCCGGGGC
>CAZZMY010000047.1:0-2505 GCA_964655385.1 uncultured Akkermansia sp. | reverse complement strand
GTGGTGCCGATTCTGGCGGTGAAGGGGGCATCGGACTGGGGTGCGGTGTTGTTGATCGGGTTGGCTGGGGCGGCTCATCAGGCCTTTTCCGCCAATCTTTTCACCACGGTTTCGGATAGTTTTCCCAAACAGGCGGTGGCTTCGGTCATTGGGATCGGCGGAATGGCGGGAGCGATTGGGGGAATGGTGTTTCCCATTGTGACCGGAATTTTACTCGATCACTTCAAGGCGGCAGGAAATGTGGCGGCGGGGTACGGGGTTCTCTTTAGCTTTTGTGCCGCTGCCTACTTGGTTTCCCTTGCGCTCTTGCAGTGGGGTAACCCGCGACTGGAATCGATCACCCTGAATCAGCGGGGATAAAGAACCAGCTCGGCGGATTGCCAATCCACTGGTTCCGTTTCCGGGGCGTCTTCCTTGTTCCGGAGATCCCGAGTGAGGAGAAGGGTCTTTCCATTCTTGGGTTCGCGGGTCCAAGCGGAGGTGATTTCAATCCAAATCTCAGTTTGGGTGGGATCGAACGTGAATCCACCTACCCACTCGACTTCTTTGCCCAGTCCCTGGGCGGTGAGTCCCGAGGAGCCGGGTTGGGGCATTTCTTTTTTACGAAAAGGGAAGGTTCCGGATTTCAAATCTGACTCCGCGGGGAGTCTCCCGATAATGGAATACAAATGGATGGGAACGGGCCTGGGGGAGGATGCCTTGCCTTGGAGGTGAAGAAACGCGGTGCAGGGGGAGGAGGTGGGGGGAGCCGGGAATTGAAACAACGTGTGAGCCAGATTGGGGCCCCCAGTCATGAGATGGTTGGGTTCGGTGGAAAAAGAGGCGGTGGAGGGAATGGTGGTCGGTTTGACCGCTCCGAAGGGGCGGACGCTGAGTAGTCCAACGGAAGTGGAAGGTAGGCAAACCTGGATGCCGCGGGAGTTGTCCAGAATCTGAGTGGAGCCAAAGCCGTCAGCGGTGACGATCTCCCATGTGAGCAGCGACCCGGAAGGGGAGCTGGGCAAGACGATATCGACTTCCGGTTTTGTGGTGGCGTTGGTCCGGGCCAAGAGAACACGGAGATCCCCGTTCTGTCGGGTCGCCGCGGCCCGCAGACCGCCGGAGGCTTTCGTTTCCAGAACGTCTCTTTGATTTCGGAGCGTGGAAGCTGCGAGCCGGATGATTTCGGCAGCGCGGGTGGTTCCGGTGATTTCGGGAGTGCGGCCATCCTCGTTGACGTGATGAACGCCATTTTTCTTCACTCCCTCTCCGTCGAGATTCTTGCTGAGGGTCAGGCGGAAGAAGTAAAGCTCCTCCAGGCCGGATTCGGCGATGGCCGTCCCCATGGATCCGACATCCGAAAACTCCTCAGGGGAGTCGAGGGTGGTTTTCCGTTGGGCAAAATCCCTCGCGGTGTGGATGTTGAACTCGCTCATGACAATCGGGAGATCCCGGTTGCCGTTGGCTTGGCCGATCAGGCCGCAAAGTTTTCTTAACTGCTCCAGCCAGGTGACCGGGTTCGCGCTGTAATGTTGCACCGCGTACTGCTGGAACTGGGCGTAGGAGGCGTCGTTTTTTCCGTCGACCCGAAGATGACGATCCTTCATGGAGAGTTCGCCCCATCCAATTTTGTCGTCCCGGGCATCAGGTTTTCCGGTTTTTTGGAACACGCTGATCCCGGCGGTGCAGGGCGCAGAAATCAGAGGCTCCAGTTTGGTGCCCCCGTCTTTGCTGGCATCGGCCAGGGCGGCCTGGATGGCATCCGTACCGACCGCCATCCGCGCGGTGTACTCCTCTTGGGTCAGCTTGGCACTCTCCTTGTGATTGGGTTCGTTGAAGAGTTGATACCGGCAGATCTGATGCTGGGCAGCCAGTTGGTAGGATTCGGCATAGTAGGCTTCCCAGTATTTCCAGGCATTGGCCCAGTTGGTTTTTCCATCGGGCAGGAGGAGTTTGTAGGCAAAGGGGCAGGTGATGGTGGCGAGGAGTTCGATGCCGTCCTGCCTGAGAGCATGGAGGGGAGGGGCGGCCAGCTTGGAGGGATGCTGCCAGAGTTTGGGGGTCTCCTGCTTCGCCGAACTGCGCAATCTCCGGGCATTGGATTCAAATTGGCTGAAAGACGAGATTTTCTTCGGATCGCCCTCATCCGGGTCCGCGTTGAGACGTAACCGGGCTCCATTAACCCCCAGGGCCCTGACCCATTCGGGGAAGGCGGAGTCGGCCGGCATTTCCCCCGTGTTGATTCCGATGATTCGTGGCGTTTTTCCCACGACCTTGTCCTGAATCGTCACGCGGGATGATTCGTCCGCAGAAAGAAGAGCCGGAAGAAGGAGAAGAATGAGTCCGAGGTGTCGCGCCAGCATAGTCTTAGAGGTGTTTTTTTAGGAAACGGAGGACAAGGGGAGTCAGATCTTTTTCCAAGGGTTCTTTTTTGTCTCTGGGGTTGCCGTAGCGGAGGGAAAAAGAGTGCCCCGCCTGGTTGAGCCAAACCAGTTCGTATTCCGCCCCGACCTTTTTGAGGGCATC
>CAZZMY010000046.1:0-9477 GCA_964655385.1 uncultured Akkermansia sp. | reverse complement strand
GAGGTTCGCGGTTTTCCGATATCGTGCAAAAGAGCGGAGAGGGCCAAGACAGACGATGGGTTTTTCAGATGGGTAAGGAGTAGCCGGGTATGAACCCAGACGTCGCCTTCAGGGTGGTGTTCCGGGGATTGGGCGCACCCGCGCATCTCCAAAAGCTCGGGCATCCAGGCGGCGATCAACCCGGATTCGTAAAGCAGATCCAGGCCGCGGGCCGGATCGGGGCTGGTGAAAATCTTGACCCACTCATCCCGGACGCGTTCAGGGGCCAAATTCTTGGATTCCGGAGCCAGACAAACCATGGCTTCCCAGGTCTTGGGCTCGATTTGAAACCCCAGCTGTACGGAAAAGCGAATCGCTCGAAAGAGGCGTAGGCGATCTTCGGTAAAGCGGGCGATCGGATCCCCGATGGCCCGGATGGTTTTGGCGTCCAGATCCGATTTTCCGCCAACAAAGTCGAGAACTTCGTTTTTCAGGGGGTCAAAGAACATCCCGTTGACCGTGAAGTCGCGGCGTTGGGCATCCTCTTCCGCTGTGGTGAAGGTGACGGAGGAGGGTCTTCGGCCATCCAGATAAGGACCATCGACCCGAAAGGTGGCGATTTCAAAAACGTGTTCCCCTTGTTTCAAGCGGATCACGCCGAAGGCTTTGCCCTGAGGGTCGGAGGCTTTGGGAAAAAGGGCCTGAACCTGATCGGGAGTGGCGGAGGTGGCAATATCCACGTCCGGGTACGGTCGGTTCAGCAGGGCATCGCGAACGCAGCCCCCGGCATAAACAGCCCGGTGACCGGCCTGAGACAAATGCCGAACAATTTCCTTAGCGGCGGGGTGGCATATCATGGTTTTTTTGAGGGAGATTTTAGAGTGAGGTAGGCCAATCCTCCGAAGAGACTCCAGAACAGACCTAAGCCATGAATCATGAGCGAATAGGCAATGGCTGCCTCGGGATCCGGGCTGATACCCAGGTGGGGAAAAAGGTAAACCATCATGGCCTCCCGCACGCCGTGGCCGCTCACGCTGATCGGGAGGGCAGCGGCGGAGAAAATGAGGACGAGAATCAAACCGGCGAGAGAGTAGTTAATCGGGAGGTTGAGGGAGCGGGCCAGTAGGGTGGCACCACCAAAACTCGCCAGATGAACCGCCAGGCAGACCGCAATCAGCCCGACGGTGGTCCACCCTCCGTGCATGATGTCCCGCATCGCATGCAGCAAATCCAAGATCACATTACGCCCGGGAAGTTTGGCGGGGAGGGGGAATTTGGGGAGGAACCCTGAAACAACAAAGGCGAGGAGAACCAGGAAACCGCCCAGGGGTCCCAGCCAAGGTAGGGCACGAGCCAGCGGGGCGAAGGTGGCATCAGCGAGCAGACGATCCGAGGCGCCCGGAAGAAAAAGGAGTCCGAGACCAAAAAGGGCGGCGACGCCAAAGACGCGATCCAATAGCACCGCCAAGGTGGAGCGTGCTTTTTGTTCGGGGAACCAGCGGATGAGATAAAACAGACGAACGGCATCCCCCCCGGTCGAGCCAATCAGGAAAAGATTGAAGAAAAATCCCACGAAGGTGAGGTGAAGTGCGCGGAACCAGCTGAGGTGGATTTTTTGCAGCCGTAGCAGCAGCCAGAATCGGGTGCCACAAAGCGTGATCGATATCAGGGTGACGAGCAGGGCGGTCATTAACCAGACGGGTTGGGCAGAGGTGAAACGTTGGGTGAGGTTGGGCCAATTCACCTTGCCGGCCAAAAAGCCCAGGATCCCGGCGGTGATGCCGACGCGGAGCCAGGGGGCCAACCGACTCAGGAGAGTGCGGGGACGGGGGATCGGTTTTTGTTCCACCATGAGAGACTGGCACGGACATCGTCCGCGGACACATCCGGAGATAGTTCGAGGGAGAAGTGGGTGCCTTCGGGAATGAGGGGGAGGAGTTCGTGAAATGGCACAAGACCTTGTCCCAAGGGCAGGTGATCTCCTTTTTCCGGATGATAGTCGTGGAGGTGGACGCCGATGATGCGGGAGGCAAGGCGGCGGAGGTGTTGGGCGTGATCGATGTAACCCAACCAGTGCTTGGTGGCCCCGTGACCAAAATCATGCCAATATCCGAAGGTGGGGGCGGGCAGGCGATTGAGGATCATCTCCCAGAAATCATCGGGGGGGATTTCCCGGGGATCCTCGCGGCACTCAAGGCCAAGGCGAAGGCCCAAGGCGGAGGCCTTTTCGCCAATTCGCAGGAGGATTTCCTCCACCCGGGGCCAAGCCTCCTGAAAGGCTTTTTCATGCTGACGAATGGCGTGGAGCTTATGCTGCACAAAAAGGCTGGAACCGATTTGGCCGGCCAAGGCGATCCTCTCGAGAGGATCGATCAGGCGGCGTGGGCCGGCGGATCCGATGTGGAAAACCACAAAGCGGGCACCAACGGCTGCGGCGCATTCCAATGTCTCGAGGGTGTGCCGCTCGGCGAGGCGCCGGGCGGTGGGGCGGGGATCCGAGAATTCGTAAGCGTTGGGGTGAGGGCGGAGGACCTCAACGGGGACGGGACAAAAATTGTGGAGGACCTCGATTTTTGGGGCCCGACCGGATTCGTGGGCCGCCAGAATCCCCGGCCAAAGGGTGTAACGGGTGTTGTGGCTGAGTTCGACCTTGGCAAACCCCATTTGGGTGGCCTCGGCCAGCAGGGCGGAACCATCGGTGCTTCGTTCCGCATGCCAGCAAGTGGAGAGAGCCAGATCGACGTGGGGCATCTCTAGGGAGTTTCCCGAAAAAACGAGGGAAGAGCGAAGGGTTTTTTTGAGGCCGGGCTTAAGCCCGGCCTCCATGGGAGGGGGTTGAAGAGACAAGCCCACGTGGGCATGATGGTCCCGATGATGGCCAAGAGGATTTACTACAAGGGCAAGGTCCAAGGGGTCGGATTCCGGTTTGGTGTGCGGCAGATTGCCGAGGGGTTCTCCGTGGCTGGTTATGCCTCCAACCTCCCCGACGGCCGGGTGGAGGTGTTTCTGCAGGGGGACCGGGACGAGGTGGAGGCGATGGAAAAAGAGATTGGGGAGAGTCATTTGGCGGGATTTATCCGCGAGGCCAACGGGATGGAGACCCAAGCAGAATCCGGAAGAAAAGGATTTCAGATTTTATGAATATGGCCGTAAGGACGGAGGCCTTGCGCAAAGAGTTTTCCTTGGGTTGGTTTCGGGGACGGTTGCTGGCGGTGGAGGGGTTGGATATGGAAGTCAGGAAGGGCGAGGTCTTCGGCTTGCTGGGGCCCAATGGAAGCGGGAAGAGCACCGCCATGAAAATGATTCTCGGCTTATTGCGCCCTACCGGTGGACGGGCGGAAGTATGCGGGTTTCGTGCCGGAACCATCTCCGCTCGACGACAGATCGGATTTTTGCCGGAAAACCCCTATTTTCCGAACTTTCTGACTGGAGTGGAGTTGGTCCGTTATTACGGGCGGTTGAGTGGCATGGGGGGCGGAAAACTCGAGGCGAGGATCGGGGAGCTAATGGAAATGGTTCGCTTGGGTGGGGAGGCGGGGAAAAGGCCCTTACGGACCTACTCCAAGGGAATGTTACAAAGAGCGGGATTAGCGGGGGCCTTGGTGGGTGATCCGGACGTGTTGATGTTGGATGAACCCACGGCTGGAGTGGATCCGGCGGGCTCGCGCGAAATTCGGGATCTGATTTTGGAATTGAAGGAGCGAGGAAAGACGGTGATTTTCTCCAGCCACCTTCTCGAGCAGGTGGAGGATGTCGCGGATCGCGTCATCATACTGCATCGGGGCAAAAAATTACGCGAGGGGCGGTTGGTGGATCTTCTTTCCAAAAAGAGCGAGTGGCAGGTCCAGGTCCAAGGCTTGGAGGAGGGCGGGCGCCGAGAATTGAGGGCATGGCTGGAGAAACGAGGGGCGCAGATTCTGGCGGAATCGGCTCCGCGGGAGAGGTTGGAGGACTACTTTTTGCGTAGCCTGCCTGAGGAGACGCGAAAATGATTGGCTGCATTCGGCGAGTTTTGGCCGTGGCGGGGAATACCTTTTTGGAGGCGGTTCGGCAGAAGGTGTTTGCGGTGCTTCTTTTGTTCGGACTGGTGATGGTGGGCGGGGCGAATTATTTCACGGAGTTTTCCTTTCAGGAGCAGTTCAAATTTCTGAAGGATCTCGGATACGCCTCCATCGGTCTCACGGGCCTTTTGATTGGGCTCCTGGGGGCGGCCCAGTTGATTCCCGGGGAGATTGAGAGGCGGACGATCTTAACTGCCTTGTGCCGGCCCTTGCGGAGGTGGGAATTCATCTGGGGAAAATATCTGGGGTTGTTGTTTTTGCTCCTGGTCATGGTGGGCGTCATGGCGACGGCGGTATGGGGGGTGCTCTACTGGAAGGAGGGACAATTGATCGCCTCGGAGGGGAGCGATCCGGCGGTGGCCGCTATGATCCGGGCGGAGGCCAGGGACCCCCGCATGGTGCAGGCGGTTCTCTTGGTCGGGGTCAAATTGGCCGTGGTGGCCGCCCTAGCGGTTTTCTTCAGCACCATTGCCACCTCGACCACTTTTGTGGTGGCGATGACCTTGATGGTCTATTTGATCGGGCATCTGCAATCGGTGGCTCGGGAACAGTGGCTGGAATCGGGTGAGGCCACACGGTGGTTGGTAAAAATCTTTCTGGTTCTGATCTCCCTGCTGGTCCCTGATTTCAACCTCTACAACCTGATCGATGAAATTGTGGCCGGGAATGCGGTGTATTGGAAATCCACCCTAGAGGTGGCGGGATACTCCGTCATGTATGTCTTTATTTTGCTGGCGGCAGCCACCCTGGCTTTTGAAGGGCGGGATATCTGAAGCCTCTTGGACTCGTTGGGTCGGCCTTGGCCCTGCTGCTGGTGTGGGGTGGGATCAAGGTTCCTTGGGAGAAGAGCATGACGGAAAGCCAGCGAAGGAATACCTACGGATTTACCGGCCCGACGGCAGTGGCTCTACGGGAAAAGGTGGGGCAAGGATTGGCTTTGGCGACCCTGGGAGGATTTCGCGGCTTGGCCGCCAATGCCTTGATGTTGGAAGCGCATGGAGCCTGGGAAGAGCAGCAATGGGTCAGAGTCAGGAGTGCGCTGGAATTGGCGACCGTACTTCAACCGCGCGTTTCTGTTTTTTGGGATATGGCCTCCTGGCATCTGGCTTGGAACGCCTCCGTCGCGGCCGAGCAGTATTCCGGGGAGCCCAACGAGACGCGGCGCAGAATGGAAGCGAGGCGGTGGGTTGAAGCCGGTCGGGATCTTCTCGAAAGAGGAACCAAAGCCGTTCCGGAAAAGGCCCTTTTGTTTCAGCGCTTGGGGGATCTGTATTGGCAACGCATGGGAGACTACGCCTCGGCTGCCCGTTGCTACCGAGAAGCCTTAACCAAAGGGGATGCTCCACCCTATCTGGAGCGTTTTGTCGGCTATGCCTTTGATAAAGCCGGCGACAAACAGGGCGCCTTGGACTACTTTCGTGAATTAAAGGGCAGGATGGGTGCCTCTCCGGATCCGTCCCGCAGGCCAGAGGTGGTGGATCGGGAAATTCAACGTTTGGAAAAAGAGATGCAGGATCAAAAAAGGATGGGAAAGAACAAGTGAAATACGGGATCTTTGGGGACATCCATGGGAACCTTGAGGCCTTGGAGGCGGTCCTCGCGGACATGGAAGGCCAGGGGGTCAGTCATCCGCTATGCATCGGGGATTTGGTCGGCTATGGGGCCAATCCAGCCGAGTGTCTCGAGGTCGTGCGAGCCTTAGGTTGCCCCGTGGTTCGGGGAAATCACGATGACTGGGTTACGCAGGCCAAAAATCCAGCTTCCTTTTCCGAAGATGCCCGAAGGGCGCTGGATTTTACGCGCAAAAAACTAAATCCCGGCCAATTGAATTATCTGCGCCGTCTTCCCTACTTGAAGGTTGGGGATTCGTGGACTTTGGTTCATGCCACTTTGGATGGGCCGGAACATTGGGGCTATGTCTCCACTCGCTTGGAGGCGGAAACGAGCTTTCTTTACCAAAAGACTCCGTTGTGTTTCCTGGGACATACCCATCGACCGGCAGTCTTTATTAAGGATCATGAGGTGAGGCCGATCGAGTTTCGCCGGGTGGACGTGCACCCTGAGCGTCTCAAGGTTTCGAGGAAGTTTCTCTTTAACGTTGGGTCGGTGGGTCAACCCCGCGATGGGGACTGGAGAGCTGCTTATGCCATTTACGATGTCAAAAGCGAAATTGTGGAGCTCCGAAGGCTCAATTATGACATTGACCGAGCGGCCCAAAAGATCCTCAAGGCAGGCTTGCCCGAATCTCTATCTAAGAGGCTTTTTAAAGGAGAATAAACTGTTCAATTCATTTGTTAACAAGTTGTAACAAATACGCAAACAAATCGTAACTTGACGATGGATCGATTGCATGTACTTTCCTCACATGCAAATTAAATCGCGCAAAAATCTTCGTTGGAGTGCCGAGCGGGTGATCTCCGAAGTCCGCCAGTGGAAAGATCAAGGCCGGCCCCTGTATGCCAATTTTGTTAGGCAAAATTTTCAGGAACTCCTAGCCGCAGCCATTCGCTACTACGGCAGCTGGCAGAAAGCTTTGGAGTCGGCTGACATCACCTACACGGATGTCCGGAAGTATCGCCGCTGGTCCAAGGAGTCGATCATTCAGGAAATTCAGCAATTGGCTGCCCAAGGGGTGGACCTCTCCTTCCGGGCCATGGCACTGAGCCAGTACAATGCGATGGTGTATGCGGCGATCCGGCCGAAGTATTTTGGAAACTGGAGGGCGGCCTTGGAAGCTGCGGGTTTGGCCTCGGAGGAAATTTATCGGTACCGCAGTTGGGAGCAGGAGGGAATTTTGGAGGAAATTCGCCGTCTTAAGTCCGAGGGCGTGGATCTTAGTTCCAAAGCCATGGATGAAAGTTCCAATCGGCTGATTGCCACCGCCAGGCGGCGTTTCGGCAATTGGGGCAAAGCCTTGGAGACTGCCGGAATTGACTACGATGAAGTTCGTCGACGGAAGCGTTGGACTCGGGAAAATTTGGTGGAGGGTATTCTCGATCTTAAACGTCAGGGTGTGAAGCTGATCACCCCGGATGTCAAAAGAGCCAACCCCTCTCTTTTTGCCGCTGCCTGCAAAAAACATTTCTACGGGACATGGAAAAAAGCCCTCAAGGCGGCTCTCAAGGCTGAGCAAAGCCTGGAGGAGAATGCCAGTAGGGTCTCCGTTCCGTCCGAAGCTGCAGTAACCCCTCTCGGGGTTTGATCCGATCCTACTCTCCCGCCCGCATGGTGGGGGTGAATGATCCTGAACCGACACTTGTCGTGCGTTCGTTTCGGCTCATGCTTTCCCACCTATGCTGAGTCGGCTGCTTCTCTTTTTTGGGATGTTGGGATTGTCCTCCCAATTTGGGTGGGCCCAATTAGAGGTTCATCTCGAAACTCCTAAAGCGGCTTACCTCCAGTATTCTCCCATTCCGTTTACCATTTGTCTCAAGAACATCGGGGGGGAGGAAATCGCCCTGGAAAGCTCCGGAGGAAAACCCTGGCTGGAAATATTGGTTCAGTCGCGGGACGGCCTCTTGATCCAGCCAGAGAAACCGTTCTCTCCTCCGGATAAAAAACTGAAAGTTGGGGAATCGGCAGTTTTGCCCGTGGATTTGTCCGCCTATTTCCTCGTGCGGGAACTGGGTGGATATCAGGCCAGGGCCTCGGTGCGGCTTCCCTCGGGACAAACCCTGCTAACAGAACCTCTGGGCTTTCTGTTGGGACGGGGAGAGGTGATCTGGAATCAAACCCGCGGGGAGGGAGAAGATCGCCGTGTGTATTCCCTGCTGAAATTTTATGAAGATCCGAATGTGGGACTCTATCTTCGGGTTGAAGTCCCCGGAAAAAACATGGTCTACCCTTCCCGTCGGTTGGGACCTTACCTTCCCCTCACCAAGCCGGTGGTCGAGTTTGACAGCCAAAACCATCTCCACCTCCTTTACCAAACGGCGGCCGGGGTGCATCGGATGACCGTGGTGAGCGAGGATGGACGGATGCTCCGGGAGGAAACCCGGCAGGACGGGGTTGAAAAACCACGCATTCGCAGAGAGCCGAGTGGGGAAGTGGTGATTGAGGGAGGAAACGTCATTCTCCCCAATAGTCTGCGGGAAAGGTTGTCCACCCTGCAGGCCCGCATCGGTGCCGTCGTTCCGCCGGGCGAGAAAAATTAATGGTTTTAGTTCCCGGGCGTCTTGGGCCGAACGGGTTTGAGGAGACGTAACCCCGAGGGACCAAAGAGTTTGGCGTCCAAAGGAGGGGCCAGAAACACCCGATCCCAAGTCCGTTCAAAAGCGTGTGCCGCGTCCGGAAACGAAAGACAGAGGTCTCGAGCTGTTTCATAAAAAGCAAGAGGTCGTCGCTGAATGGTCGACGCGGGAACGGCAAATTGTCCGCCTCCGACATATCGGACGACCTCGGGAGCGGGTTCGCCGAAGAGGGTGGAAAAAAAATCCCTCAAATTGAGTTCCCTGCGGGAGGGGTTCTTTGTCCAATGGACAAAAGACGGATATCCCCGTACATCATCCGTCTCCCACAGGAATCCCAGCCACCAAAACTCCTCGAGGACTGTTTCCCCCCGAGCTAAGCTACGAATCACGCGGTGAAGATCGGGGGCGTGGTCAAAAGGACGTCCTTGGGCAAAAATAGTCTGGGGAGATAAGGTTTTGTATCGCACGGAAAGGTGATGAAGCCAGGCGTGTGCCTCCCTCCCGACATTCGGCAGAGGGAGGGAGCCTGGCCAAGGGGCGGCAGGAGCCGAAGTCTTATCGTAAATAGTGAGGCGGATCCCTCTCGGCAGATTTCGGGTCCAGCTGAGATCCTCCCCGCAACGGCAAACGACCACCTCGAGCACAGGAATCCTCTCGAGCTTATCCCCCGCCTGTCAGATCCTGAATGATGGTGATCAGCGGAAGGAAGAGCGCCACCACGATCGTTCCGACAATCAAAGCCAGCATGACGATCATCACGGGCTCCAAGAGGGAGGTGAGGCCCGCCACGGCGGTATCGACCTCCTCCTCAAAAACATCAGCCACCTTGGTGAGCATGTCAGGCAGTTGCCCAGTTTCTTCTCCTACTTGGACCATGGAGACAACCATGGGAGGAAAAATCTGGCTCGCCTCCATGGGCGCCACCATGGATTCCCCTTCTTTGACATTGTCGTGGATGTTTTCAATGGCCGAACTCACGCGGGCGTTGCCGGCGGTGTCGCGGGTGATCTGCAGGGCTTGGAGAATCGGCACACCGGAGGAGACCAGGGTTCCCAGCGTCCGGCTAAACCGGGCCACCGAGGTCTTGGTCAGCATGTCGCCGAAAAGCGGGAGCTTGAGTTTGTATTCATCCACCGCTGTGGCGACCCCGGGAAGACGAAGGGCAAAGCGGATCACGAATACGGCGACCGTGATTACGCCCACAATCAGAAGAATGTTCCCTTGGATAAACCGGCTGAGGTCCATAA